>CAYUSW010000156.1:0-5741 GCA_964447445.1 uncultured Thermotogae bacterium | reverse complement strand
GCGGCGCGATCTCGTGCGCGCGGCGCGCGTCCTCTATCGTGTGCTTGGAATCCGCTTCCGGGCGGAGTGGACGACGGATTGCGAAGCGCGGGTCGAGATCACGCGGTGCGCCCTGGCGCATGACTACTCGCTGGACGCCTGCCGAGCCCTTTCAGCGACAGATGCCGGCGTCGTCGCCGGCCTGTGGCCCGGAGCGCGACTCGAGTTTGACGAGCGCATCACGGAAGGGAAGCCGGCGTGCATCGCACGACTGACGTTGCCGCTTGAAGGATGCGAAGGGGAGCCATGAAGGTCGTCGTGGTCGGATCCGGGGCGGGCGGAAGCGCGGCGGCGCGAGAGCTTGCACTGCGCGGGGCGGAGGTTCTCGTGCTCGAGGCCGGCGGGCCGTGCCGGCCGTTCTCGCGGCTCGCGCCACGGCTCAGTCCGCTTCGCCACGTGGGGCTCTTCCGGCCGCGGACGCTGAATCGGGTCGTCGCCGGTCTCGACGTCGTTCGCACCGGAGAGGACCTCCTCGCCGTGCGCGGAATCGGAGAGGGCGGCTCGACGGCGATCTCTTGCGGCAACTGGGTTCCCGCCGAGCGAGGGCTGGCCGAGATCGGGCTCGATCTGTCGCATGAGTTCGCGGAACTCGAAGCACTCGTGCAGCCGAGGCCTTTCCCGCGCGCTCGGTGGCGGCCGACCACCGAGCGCATGTTCGCCGCCGCCGGGAAGCTCGGTCTCAACCCGCAGCCCACGCCGAAAGCCGGCGACGCACGGCGATGCCGCGCGTGTGGGCTCTGTGAAGTGGGATGCGCGGCGGGTGCACGCTGGGATGCCAGACGGTTTCTCGCGGACGCGCGGCGGGCGGGTGCGAGCGTTCGCCTCGGGACGTCCGTTGCGCGCGTCGCCATCGAGGGGGGACGCGCGTTTGGCGTCGAGATGGCCGGCACGCGAGAGACGATTCGGGCGGACGCCGTCGTCCTCTCGGCTGGCGGGATCGGCACGGCGCGGATTCTGCGAGCGTCCGGGCTGCCGGTTGCCGACCGGCTGTGGATGGACATCGTGCTCACCGTCGGCGGGCGGCTGCCGGACGCGCGACAGCTCGACGAGCCGCCGATGACGTGGTACGCGCGTCGTGACGGCTACATCCTGTCTCCGTACGTCGACCTCTTGTCGCACTTCATCCACGCGCCGTGGCGGGGCGTTCCGCTTCGCGATCGGGTCGGCCTGATGGTGAAACTGGCTGACGAGCCGAACGGGCGCGTCGACGAGCGCGGGTGCGTGCGGAAGGAGTTGACGCGATCGGAGCGCGAGCGCCTGGCCGAGGCGTCCGCTGTCGCGCGCGAGGTTTTGGCAGGCGCCGGAGTCCGCGGCCCGTACACGGACGGCATCCTGCACGGCGGGCATCTCGGGGGCACCGCGCCGCTGCGCCGCGAGGACGTCGCCGCGATGCGCCCGGCCGGCCTTCCGGACGGGCTCTGGGTCGCGGACCTTTCGCTCGTCCCCACATCGCAAGGTCTTCCGACGATGGCGACCACCGCGGCGATCGCGTTGCGCGTAGCGCGGCGCTTGATGGATGAGTAGAGGGCTCGTCGAGCAGGTCTGTGAAAAGGGCACTGCTCCGAGACGCTGCTTCCGAGCGCAAAGGGTCGAGCCGATGGAGGTGCGGGATGAAGCTGAAGGCCCTCGTAGGCGCCGGGGATCGAATCGTCGCGCTGACGCTGCCTGTAGCTGTTGCGGGCATCGGGGCGAACGTGGTCTGGCCGAATGCGTTCGCAATGGGGCTCGGTCGGGTCGGGCTCACGGCTGGCGCTGTCCTGCTGGCGGTCGGCGTGCCCGTCTGGATCTGGGCGGTTGCTCAGATCCTCGTCCACGTTCCGCGGGGCCGACTCATCACGACGGGGCCGTTCGCTCTTGTCCTTCACCCGATCTACACGTTCGTCGCGCTGCTTGTGATCCCGGGTGTGGGCCTGATCGCCGACACATGGGTAGGCTTCGCGATCGGAGGCGCGCTCTACGTGTCGTCACGGCTGTTCTCGCCGCGGGAAGAGCAGGAACTCGCGAGGAGCTTCCCTGTCGAATACCCAGGGTATCGGGCGCGTGTGATCCTGCCCTGGCTCTGACAAGGCTGAGGGGGAAGGCGCTCGCGGATCTCTTGGCGCAGAGCGAGGACACCGCGCCTCGAGATCCGTGGCGGCAGACGGCTGCATCCCGGCGATGGGCACGCGCCTAGCGCTTTCTCGCCATCTTTCGGCCGATCGCGTCGAACGCGCGTCCGAGCGCCTTTTTCACCGGGCTCAGGCGGGTGGGGTAGTAGTAGTCGGAGTCAAGCCAGCCCCGGTCACGGTAGTAGCGGTAGTCGTAGCTCCGCTCGTCGAGTTCGAGCTTCATCGTCGTGCGGCCGATCCGGAACCCCATGAGCATCGTGAGAGACGGCGCGGGATGGCCGGGGCCGAAGACAGTCCTGTGGAATCGCGCGGCGTGTCTCGCCAGAGCCCTGTCGATCTTGCTTGACTCCTTCTCCGTCATCGGCTCGAGCGCTGTGACGCGGGTTCCGGCGACGGCTTGGTATCCCCAACAGGAGCCGATGAACCCGAGGTACTTGCCGATCCTGGCGTCGAACGGAAGGCCCTGGGCAACGATGCTCGTGAACGTCTTCCCGAAGAAGTGCGGGCGGTGGCCGTAGAAGCTGAGCCGGTCGATGAACGTCTTCATCGTTCCGGAGACCTGGAACATGTAGCTTGGCGACGCGAAGATGACGCCGTCCGACGACAGCATCTTTTCCATCAGCACGTCTCGATCGTCCTTCAGCGGGCAGGCCTCCTCTCCTCGCTCGAAACAGAGCTTGCAGCCGCGGCACGGCTCGATGCGGTAGTCGCTCAACACGACGATCTCCGACTCGACGCCTCCGAGCGCTTGGAGCCGATCGAGGAACCGACGAACGGCGTCGTAGGTGTGCTTCTTGCGTGCGCTTCCGACAAACGCTGTGACTCTCTTCATCTTCGGACCTCCGAGATGGCAGAGGCAGTCTAACGATTCCTCTCGTGTCTGTGTAGCCGCGAGCGAGAAGTGAAGCCGCTCACGCTATTCTGAGCCCTGTCCTGGGACGGGCGCCAGCGTCAGCGCAGGCGCTCGTCCTCGTAGGTGCTGCTCGGTCCACACCGGCACGTGCTGGGCGTGCGGTCAGGGGCTGACCACGGTCACATTCGCCGTGAAGGTTCCAACCGCTGTGCCACCGCTCAGAGCCGTCACGACGACCGAGGCCGTCTCGCCGCCTGGCGCGCTTGGCGCCGGAACGACGGTCAGGAGCACGTTGCGGGTCGGGCCGGGAGTGCTCACCCACTGCTTCTCGATCGACACCTCGGCCTGGCTGAGGCTGGCGTACCAGCCGGCGGGCACGCCGGCAATCGAGAGCACCAGGTCGAGATCCGTGTAGCCGAAGCCGGCCTCGTACAGGAGGACCTCGTAGTACGAGGGCGACCGCGGAGTGAGGACCCACGAGATCGCGACGCCGGTGAAAACGCTGGCCTGCGCCTGCGTGACCTCGCGCGGCCTCTCGCGCTCCGTGACGCTGGCCGCGTGCTGCTCGGTGAAGGGCGCGCCGGAGATCCCTCGCTCGGCGCCGCGAGCGAGCGTGAGATGTTGTGGGAGAAGGAACGTCGCCGGTACGCCTGTCTCCGGGAAGTGGTTGTTGTACATCTCGAGGATGAGCAGCGCCCCCGCCGGCACCCAAGGCGAGCTCTCGAACTCGACCCATCCGAGATCGACGAAGTAGACGTCGATCCAGACATGGCCGACGCCGCTCACGGCATCGCCGTCGGCGACGTATCCCCACGCAGCCCTGGCGGGAATCCCGGCGGCGCGCAGGAGCGCAAGGGCGAGGTTCGAGAAGTTCCCGCAGATGCCGCGAAGGTTCTCAAGCGTCCAGAGCGCATCCGTCTGTGGGACTGGATTGTCGCACTCCGCGATGGCTACATGATCGTGGAGCCACGCCAGAATCCTTGCCACAACCTCGATCTGCATGACCGCGCCCGTGGCAAGCTGGCTTGCCAACTGGCGGATGGCCGGAGCGTCCGACTGAGCCTGCCAGCTTGCCGCAAGCCACGGCAGCGCCTCAGACGGAAGGCCATTCGAATCGATCGGATAGCGTGACGTCGTACGGATGGGAAGATAGTGGGTCTCGTCCAGCCATCGGACCTCGCGGACAAGGCGGATCTCGCCCGACACCCCCGACCACTGAGCAACGGACCAGCGGTTTCCGGATTCATCCACATCTTCTTGCATGTTCTGCACGGTTGGATCTGCGGTCACAGTGGACGTTATGATCCCCTGCGTGTGACCCAAGGAGCCGCCCGACGTAGGCAGCGGGATGGTGATCTCCACATCGCTTGGCCCGCTTCCCGGCGACGCGACCACGGTGTACATGTGCTCGCACTCCTGCAGCAGCACACCCTCAAGCGCAAACAGGACGGGTCCCGGCACCATCTCCGCGGCGACAGAGCCCCAGGTGACAAGTGCAAGCCATCCCAGCAAGAGCGCGTTGGTGACCATGCCCTTCATGTCGTCTCGCCCTCCTTCTCCCCAATGAGGCGTGCGCAACTCCACGAAAGGCTCGACTGCGATCTCGTGGTCGAGCCTTCCGAGTCGCCCATGCCCAGGGCGAGTCTATAACTCTCCTGCATCCCGGCCAACTCTAGTAGGCTACGGGCGACGCTCCTCGGCCCTTTTGTCGCCGTTGACTCGGGGGCTCTCACCCCTCACGACCTCTGGTTCGGAGCGCGAGGACGATCCTGGAACTACGGCGCCGGCGATCAATGAAGTCGGCTTCGCACGGACTCGTGGTCAGCCATGGCGCGGCGTCCGGTTCGGACGCGGCCGACCCTGTACCCTCTGCGGGAAGGGTCCTGAACTGGACAGCCCGTGACCGAGATCGCGTATAGTGAGTCTGGAAGTGCGATCCATTCGGCGAGGCGACGGGGGAAGGAACGGGGGGAGCTGGAACATGACGGAAACCGAGCGGTCTTTGTCCGGTCTGTCCGCGGACGAGATAAGGGATCTGTGGTCTAGGACCTACAACCGAGACGGCAAGCCCGACTGGTCCCATCTGTTCCCCTACTATCGCGACGATGTCGTCTTCAAGGACAGCATCCAGGAAGTCCGCGGGCTCGAGGACTTCAAGGCGATGTGCCAGCGTCTGACGAACCGTTCCCAACAGCTGAGGATGCATCTGCCCAGCGTGGTCAAGGACGCGGACGGCGTCTTCATGCAATGGGAGATGACCATGACGTTCAAGAAGTACCCCAGCGCGACGCTGTACGGGGCAACCCGCCTCGGATTGGATGAGGACGGCAGAATACAGACCCAGCGCGACTACTTCGACCTCTGGGGCGACATCTTCGACAACATCCCCTGGTTTGCACGGCCGTACCGGCGATTCATGCACAGGAAGTTCGGCTAGGAGCGTCGCATGCTGAAGTACCTCAAGGAGTATCGCTGGGCCGACATGCGGCAGATCTCCTTGAACGACCGCGCGGAGCAGAAGCGAAGTGACGTGAGCATGGTCGGCACATTGTGCGTTGTCACGGGCTGCACGTCCGGCGTCGGATGGGAAGCCGCGAGAACGCTGGCCGCCCACGGTGCGACGATCGTCATGATCAACCGCAACGTGGAGAAGTCCGAACGCGCCTGCGCGGTGCTTCGCGAGGAGTTCGGCGCGCGGTGCGAGCACCTCGTGGCGGACTTCGCCGACCTCTCCCAGGTGA
>CAYUSW010000155.1:0-10987 GCA_964447445.1 uncultured Thermotogae bacterium | reverse complement strand
GGACGGCCGTACCCACTCCGAACATCCGCGCAAGATCCTCATCGAGCATGACGCGAACGCCACGCACCTCCGCAATGCGATGGACAACAGATCCGAGTGTGACGCGGTCCTCCATCTCCCCTCCTACGTCGCGATATGTGGCACTGAGTTCTCAGTTTTTCTCACCCTTCTGATTCTAGTTCGCGCCACGGAGCAATCCAAGTGAGCGGCTCGACTCGAGGGCGCCCGCACGGAGGATTACCCGAATGCCTAGGCGCGGTTCTCGAGGCACGCGATCGCGATCTGGACTTGTTCGTGGGTCGCAGCGCCTTCGAGCTCGCGCAGGAGGGAGATCGGCCGCGCGAGGCCGATGCGCGTCACAGCCTCTGCAATGCGCACGAAAAGTGAGCCTTCAACCCACGGCTCGGGCGAGGTGAGCTTCTTCTCCCGCAGGTAGTCGAGCAGGTACTCGAGCGTGCGGTCGGACGGCTTGCCGATGGCGTCGGCGACTTGTGCGAGCGACTCTCCCCGGTCGAAGCGGCCGTAGGCCATCTGCTTCGCGAGATCTACTGTGGAGCGTGCGATGCGCCCCCCTCGTGTTCGCTCGGGTTTGGGCGCCGGGCGCACGGTGGGATCGATATCCATCTCGACGCCGCGGCTCTCGCACGCCTCGAGGATGGCCGCGACAAACGCGTCGCCGTACTGGCGCGCCTTGGCCTCGCCGACACCCGAGACGCCGCGGAACCCTTCGAGCGACGAGGGCCGGCGGCGGGCCATGTCACGCAATGCCGCATCCGTGAACACGATGTAGGCGGGCACGTTCTTCGCTTCGGCGAGCCTGCGGCGCAGGACGCGCAGGGTGTCGAACAGGCCGCGATCTACGCCGTCCCAAGAGTCGGCGCCAACGCCACGGGCGTCCGGCTTCTTCCGCACCTCGGCGGGCTTGAGAAGGCGCGGCGTCTCTTGCCCGCGCAAGACGCGGCGGCCGCGTTCGGTGATCTTGAGGACGTCGTACTCGCCCTCCTTGGCGAGAACGCCCTGCCCGACAAGCTGCTCGATCCAGTCGCGCACGAGCTTTTTTGAGAAGCCCCCCAGGAGTCCGTGGGTCGAGAGGGCATCGTGCCCGTTCGCCAGGATGCGCTCTTCGCGCGAGCCCGCAAGGACGCTCGCCGTGTAGTCGCCGCCGTAGCGCTCCTCGAGTCGATACACGCAGGACACGATCTTCTGCGCCACGACAAGCGCATCGTCGAGGAGTTCGAGGTCACCGAAGCACACGTCGCACGCGTTGCAGCTCTCCCCCGCGAGTTTCTGGCCGAAGTACTTCAGGATCGCGCGGTGGCGGCAGACGGCGCCGCCGGCGTAGGCGACGACGTCCTCGAGCTTCTGGTGGGCGATCCTCTTCGCCTCCTCGGACTCGGACTGGTCGATGATGTAGCGCCATACCGCGGCGTCGCCGGAGCCGTACAGGAGCACGCACTCGGCGTCGAGGCCGTCACGGCCGGCGCGACCACTCTCTTGCTGGTAGTGCTCTAGCGACTTCGGCATCCCGGCGTGCACGACGGCACGGACGTTCGACTTGTCGATTCCCATCCCGAACGCGACGGTCGCGACGATGACGTCGATCTCCTCGCGGATGAACGCGTCCTGAGCTTGTTTCCGCGCGTCGTCGGCGAGGCCGGCATGATACGGAGCAGCTCGATACCCGGCGCTCGACAGCTTCCCCGCGAGCGAATCGACGTCCGCACGGCGGATGCAGTAGACGATCGCCGACTCGCCGCGATGGCGGTCGAGGACCTCCCGAACCTGCTCAACGGCATCGGTGCGGCGTTCGACGGAGTAGATGAGGTTCGGCCGGTCGAACGATCCGACGAGGACGCGCGGGTTCGCAAGCTTGAGCTGCTCTATGATGTCGTCGCGCACGTGCGCGGTCGCGGTCGCGGTGTAGGCGTGCAGCGCCACGCCCGGAAAGGCATCGCGCAACGACCCGAGTTGGCGGTACTCGGGGCGAAAGTCGTGACCCCACATGCTGACGCAGTGCGCCTCGTCAACGGCGATGAGCGACAGCGCTTGTTGCCGCAGGAAGCGGGCGAAGCCGTTCATCATCAGGCGCTCGGGCGAGACATAGAGGATCTTGAGGTCGCGCCGCGTGATGGCGTCGACAACGTCGTCCTGCTCGTTGGGCGTCTGCGAGCTGTCGAGCCGCGCCGCGGCGACGTCGCACTCGCGCAGCGCATCGACCTGATCCTTCATGAGCGAAATGAGCGGCGAGACGACAACGGCGAGCCCGGGCAGCACAAGCGCCGGCGCCTGGAAGCAGAGGGACTTGCCGCCGCCGGTCGGGAGGACGACCAGCGAGTCGTGCGCGCGTAACGCGGACTCCATCGCCTCGCGCTGGAGCGACCGGAAGTCGTTGTAGCCCCAATGCTTGCGCAGAACCTCAAGAACGCGTTCCACCGTGTCACCCCCCCAGGGGATCGTACTCGGCCACGGGGAGAGGTGCGGTGTCCGCTGCCCGGCCCGGCACGAGAGGCCTCCGACGCTGCGAAGAACATCGCACACAAGGTGCGACGCTACGCGACTGCGGATGTGAACCTCACCCGTTTCCCCGCCGCTCCGCGGCAGGCTATGATTCTCGGCGTGCAAGGAGGCGATCGCGATGACGGATTACGACGCCGCCGCGGGACACCAGTTCTTCTCGGCCGATGGCTTCCATCGGACGTGGGATCTTCTCGACAAGAAGGACCGCACGCCGGAGGACGACGAGCAGATGCTCCTCCGGGCGACCGCGTCGTTGTGGCATTGGACGCAACGAACGGACGTGACGCCAGAGAATCTCTCGGTCGGGTTCTGGCTCGTGTCGCGCGTTCACGCAGTGGCCGGCTGCGCTGAGGAAGCCGTGCGCTACGGCGAGCTCTCGCTGGCTGAGGCAGGAAAGCCGGGCGTTGCGCCGTATGCGCTCGCCTACGCCCACGAGGCGCTGGCTCGCGGGCACGCGGCCGCCGGACGGCGCAAGCAGGCGTCGGACCACGTCGCACTGGCGCGCAAGGTGTCCAGCCGCATCGGTGACGACGACACGAGGAAGGCGCTCCTGTCCGACTTGGATGAGGTTGGGGCGTAGACCACAAGCCCCGGAACGAGAGCGGCCGTGTGCAGGAGAAGAGCTGGACACGGCAGGCGCTAGAGGAGGAATGCGGATGAGAATGCGATGGACGGTGGCAGGAATCGTGCTCGCCGTGGTCGCCTTCAGCGCGGCGGGGTCTGCGGTGGAGCTTCTTCAGGTGGGCGTGAGGATCGACCTCGGGCTTCATCCATTGAAGGTCGGAGGCGCCGCGCGCTGGGACTTCGCCGTGGGCGGCTACGGGCTCGTGCACCTCAACGAGGGATGGGGAGCCCGGGCGTCGGTGGGCTATAGCGTCGCCAACGCCGGCCCGTACGCAAGTCTTGGCGTCGCCCGGGCCGTCGTCGAGAACGTGCTTCTGGAAGGCGACGTGACGTTTCAGTGGAACTTCCGCGACCGCAGCTCTACGGCCAACCTCGACGCCGGCGTACGGTTTCGATCGCGCCCGGAGTCGCAACAGCGATCGTCCCTCGCCATCTTCCCGGCGAGCTGGACGCTGAACACCGCCTCGGGGCGCCCGGCGTTGTTCTCGTTCTCGCCCAGCTTCACCGCCGAAGCAGCTCTCGTGCTCGACGTTGGCCTCTTGGCGGGGGCAGCCATCACGGTCGGGTTCCTCCGCGTTCCGACAGGAGACGATCAGCCCGTCTGGCCCATCGGCGACGGCTGGATGCTCTCGACAAGACTCACGCCGCACATCGCGTACGTTCCCGCCCATCCGTAATGGCTGGCGGGGGCGGATGAAACCGTCCGTTGCGCGAGGGAGTAGATCTGTCCGAGGAGGTCACGATGATGAAACGGCTCCGGAGTACGGTCTTGCTGGTCGCGGTGTTGTCCATCGCGGTCTTGTCCGGCCTTGTGGTTTCCAGCTCGGCGCCCGCGGAGAAGGTCAACGTGCGCGCCGACGGGTACGCTTTCGAACCTGGCTCAAGCGTGGCGCTCGAACTCGTCCACGCAGCAGGCGCGGCGTGTTTCGGCACGACTCTCTGGGTGGAGAAGGCAGGCCTGTACAACGCGGGCGGGGGTCTCATCTCCTCGGTCGTCTATGCCCCCCAAGTCGACGCCGGGGAGTGGCTGGGCACCGTGATTCTGCGTGCCGCAGATGGATCGGATCTTGCGCCGGGAGCGTATGAGATCCGAGTCACGACGAGCGGAGGGGAGTTCGTCGCGGGTCTCGATGTCGTTGCAGCACAGCAGCTGGGCACGCTGGGCCGTTTCGTTCCGACTGCTCCTGTGTGCGATACTGCGCTTGAGGTTCACCGCCTCGTCACAGAGCTCGACGCCGGGGCGAGCGTCGCGCTGCGCGCCGGAGATCGACTGATGATCCTTCTTGCAGGGAACCCGACGACGGGGTACTCCTGGTCGAATGCTCTCGCCAGCGAGAGCGTGGCACTCCGCGAGTCCGAGGCCGTCGAGTTCCGCGCGGACTCGGAGCTCCTCGGCGCGGGTGGGTTCTTCTTCTTCCGCTACGTGGCGTTCGGCGCTGGGCGGCAGGAGTTCCGGTTCGTCTACGCACGACCGTGGGAGTCGGCTGAGCCGCTCATGACGTTCGCCTTCTCGGCGAACGTTCCATAATGCACCCAAGAGAGAGGGGCGCAGCCCTTGGCTGCGCCCCCACACGCTAGGTTCCTTCCCTCTTTTTCTTCTCCAGGCAGGAGAGAGAGGCGGGCCAGAGTAGAGCTCGCCTCCCGCGTCCCTTCTCTTCCCTCTACGGCACCGCGTCCAATGCCGCATCGGCCTGCGCAAGGCCAGCGCCTACGGCGTCCGTACCCCACGAGATCTCGACGAATTGCCCGCTGCCATCGTTCACCCAAGCCGACTCGGGAGCCGGAATCTCAAGCGCCGTCGACTCGAGGATCGCTTCGACTTCTCCCGCATCGAGACTCGGGTCCTTCTCCAACATCAGGGCGACGAGTCCGGCGACGTGCGGCGACGCCATGCTCGTCCCGCCCAGGTAGTAGTACTGGCCATTCTGGCTGTGCGACCAGAACGGCGGATGCGACGCGCCATTTCCTAGATACGGTCCCACAATCCAGCTGCCCGGGGCGAGAATGTCGAGATCCTGATCCTCCAGTGCACGGCTGCTGAAGTCCGAGACGTAGATCTCAGCGACTTCTGTCGGGTCCGTGACGTCGGCACGCCACCAGACACTGCCGGGCACGACCATCCACTCGTTCGTCCAGCCGACGGATCCGACGCTGATCACGGGCGCGTATGCGCCGGGATAGCCCATCCCTGCCTCGCCCTCGTTTCCGGCTGAAGCGACGACAATCACGCCCTGCTCTATCGCGTAGTCGATGGCCGCCGCCTCGAGCGGCGACAGCACGGGACCGCCGAGACTCATGTTGATGACGACCGGTGCGTCGAGGTCGTCTTTCAGATCGGCGATGTAGAGGATCCCGTGAGCGATGACCGTCGACCAGCCGGATCCGTTGTTCCGCAGAACCTTGACGGGGATGACCGTCGCCAGCGGCGCAGCGCCGTTGACGATGCGGGCCGGCATCCAGTACCCGAGCACGGTGCTCGCGACGTGCGTCCCGTGCCCTTCCGTGTCCCGTTCCCAGGCGTTGGTCGGTTCGGAGATGGTTGCGCGCTCACTTCCTCCCCCGGCGAACGCCTTCGCGTACTCGACGGCAATCTGGCCGGGCGGCAAGTAGTCGCGCCAGTTGCCCACGAGACCGGTGTCGAGGATCGCAACGTACACGCCAGCTCCGGTCTCGCTGACTGTACGAACGACCGGGGCGAGGTCGGTGATGTTCATCATGTCAAGGTCCCACGTGCTCACGCCGGCATCGTAGGCATACGCCCGTCGCTCGGCCCGATCACCGACGACGGCCACGTACGCGAGCGCCTTCAGACCCACCAGTGCGGATTCCCGAACCTCCATCGCCAACCCACCGATCTGCGGGTAGGTGTCCGTGATCTTGCCATAGCCGCCCAGCTCGGCGATCACAGCATCTGACAGCGCTCCGTTGACGATGACTTCCACGTTTCTCGACGGGTCGCTCGCCTTGGGGTCGAAGGAAGCCGGCCCAAACGACGTGCAGCTTGCCACCGCAAGCGCCAACAGCGTCATTGCTCCTGCTAGGAATGCCCAACGTGCCCGCATCATGTCCTCCTTTGACTCTACGCCAAAGACCTCGCCCGCCTTGCGGCGGCTGCCGCTCTTTGCCCCGATTCTACCCTCCTTCCCCTTTGCGAGCAGCCGGCCAACGTCGCGGAGGATCTCACGCCAACGCGGCGAGGCCGACGTCCCGTCGCCCGAGTGTGCGTCGGATCAGACACAGAACCCAGATCTGTTCCTTGGCAGACTATGTCTTGCCATCACGTCTAGTACATGCTATCATCCTACCATGTGCGCCCACAGGGACCCGCGGTCGGTCGAAGAGCCGAGTCTCATGCGCTGGGATCCCAACGGGCTGAGACAGATGCGCCTCCTCGCGCGCATCGACCGACCACGAGAGAAGCTCGTAGCCCGCGGGGCGATCTCATTGTCTGACGCCGAGCTTCTCGCCGTTCTCCTCGGCAGCGGAACTCGCGGGATCGGGATTCTCGAACTCGCCGCGCACGTGCTCGAGGCGTTCGGGGGACGCCTCACAACCGCTGCGCCCGATGAGCTCCAGGCGCTTCCCGGCCTCGGTCAGGCGAAGGCTTGCCAGATCGTCGCCGCGATGGAACTGGCTCGCCGCGAACAAGCACGCCCGCGCGTTGTGATCGAGCACGCAGCCGACGCGCTGCCGTACCTCGAGTCGATCCGCGGGCAGAGACAGGAGCACTTCGTCTGTCTTTCGCTGAGCGGCGCCAACGAGGTCCTGGCTTCTCGCGTCGTGACGGTGGGGCTTCTTGACCAGAACCAGGTGCACCCGCGCGAGGTGTTCGCAGACCCGCTATCGGACCGCGCCGCGGCCATCGTGGTCGCGCACAATCACCCCTCTGGAACGCTCGCTGCGAGTCCCGAGGACATCGCCCTGACGTCCCGCTTGGCCAGAGCGGGGGAACTCCTCGGCATCCGTCTTCTCGACCACCTCATTGTGACCAAGGATGGCTACCTCTCGCTCAGGTCCGCCGGGCACATGTAGCGGCGGAGCTTGCTGCGACGCTACAACCGATCGCGACGCTACGCGTCTCGCCGGTCCTTGTCCTTCCCTGCCGCGAGGGCCGGCGACTCGCGCAGCCGTGTCGCAAGAACGAGCGCGAGCGCGAGAAGGCCTGAGAGAATCACAAGAGAAAGGGTCATCGACCCCGCCGGCGACTTCAGCCCGTCCATTGCCAAGATGAAGGCAATCCCTGAGATCTGCCCGACCATCAGGAGGAGTCCGTTGGAGGTGCCCTCCGGTGCGGGGTGCGTGATCTCGGCACCGTACTGGAACCCCAGTGGGCCCGACGAGAGGAGGAACGCGCCCAGGGCGAAGCTCGACGCGAGCAGGAGTCCATAGCTCGTGGCGAAGGTGATGCCTAGGAGACCCGGAATCGCTCCCGCAAGGGCAAGGACCATGAACGGGACGCGGCGGCGCATTCGGTCGGACAGCGCCGGGATCACGACCGCCCCAACGATTCCGCCAATCACCATCATGCCTCCAGCCAGGCCGGCCTGGCCGATCGAGAATCCCCGCGGGCGGACGATGTCCTCGATCCACGTCGTGACAGCGTTGAACAGCCCAAGGCCGATGAAGAAGAGCAGGAGCAGGATGAGAAAGCTGCGGTTCCGCAGCATGGACTTGAGTCCGTCCCACACGAGCGAGCGCTCTTCGGGACCCACCGGCGTCGCCGGACGCTCCCGCACGAGAATGAAGAATACGACTCCCGCAGCCACCGCGGCGATCCCGTAGATCACGAGTGTCTTGGGAAGATCCGCCTGCAGCACGAGCAAGGGCGTGACGGCCAGGCCGATGAAAATGCCCGCGTACATCGCGAGAGACCCAAGCCCGGCCGCCGTCGCCCGCTCGCGTACGGGGAACCATCGCCCGGCCAGCTTCGCAATCGCGTTGAGGATGAATGGCTGCCCCACAGCAACGCCCACCTGCGCTGCAAGGACCCACGCGTAGCTGTGCCCCAGCATCCCGCGCAGGAGCCCGAACACCGCCGTGAGGACGACGCCGATCCCCACGCCGACCCGAATTCCGTAGGTGTCAAGAATCCAGGACGCCGGGATCGAAGCGACGATGAACACGAGCATGAATACCAACGACAGGAGTCCGATCGCCAGATCGGAGACCCCGTAGAACTCCGCCGCCACGCGTGTCACGGGTGCGAAGGTGATCCACAAGAGCTGATTCGCCGCGACCGCCAGCATGAACGCGGCGAGAACCACAAAGCGGTACTTGGACGCACGAACTGCCAACTCGGTCATCGACTCCTCCCACTCTCTCGGATCGTCTCCGGTCTCGTCATGGATTCCGGCCGCCTCCGCCGCGTTTCGTTCGAGTTACAGCAGCTCCAGCGCCGCGGCCATCGACACGTCGATGGCCCACCCCGTCTCGCCCGTCCTGTGCGTCACCGCGACCTGCAGTCCGAGGCTGCCGCGGGACAGACTGAAGGTGAGGCCTAGGTGTGCCTGTTGTGTCGTCGTCGCTGCGCCGCCCGACGGCTTGATGCGCGAAGCCGCGTACCCGGCCGTCATCGCTCGGCCCTCGCCGAAGTCGAGCACGTACGATGCCGAGCCCACGATCGAATTCTCGTCGAGGATCGCGAAGGGACCCGAGAAGCTCACATGGAGCAGAAGCTGGTCCCTGGGACTCGATGCGAAGGCGGCATCGCCGGTGCCCGCGAACACGACGCTCTGCGCCCCGCCGTATGGATCGAGCAACTCGTACCCTATCCCCGCCTGCAACGCCCAGCCGCAACGGCGCTGCTTGTTCCTCGAGAGCGCCAGGTTTTCCACTGCGCGCAGGGTCCAGATGTCAAGCTGTGTCCCGGCGTCGAACTCGACGATCGCCTCGATGTCGGCCAGGAGATCCCCCGGAGTCGGGTACTCGCCCGCACGCCCGATCATCTGCGCCAGAGCTAGCAAGGTGTCCGCGGAAAGCTCTCCGCGGATCACGCCGAGGGACACGAGCGTCTCACTGATCTCGACCGCTTTGGCTAGAGGCGTCACGTCGCTGAACCGTCCGAAGCCGAGTCCGAGGCGCGCATCGAGCCCCGGCTGGAGCATTCCGGTCGATGCCGCAGCTTCCAGTCCGCCGAAGAGGAAGAGCTTCCCATCGCTCCATGGGTAGATTCGATAACTGCAAGTTCCCTGCCCAAGCCAGGATGCGGGCACGAATCCCGACAGCGCAAACTCCGTTCCCACCGCAAGGGAGAATCCTGAGTTCGGCGCATCGTCGAGTTGGTCGTAGCTGGCAGACAGACGCCCGGAGTTCACGTCGATCGTCGGAGTCGTCGGATCGTCGTAGTAGCGGTATGCAAACGCGACTCGCGCGTCGCGGATCGCCGTCTCGGGCGACCGATAGGCACACAAAGGCTGCGCGCTCGCCATCACTGCGAGGCCCATCACGGTCATGAGACACGACACCGTCTTCCTCACCCCGCCACCTCCCGCGCGAAGTCTACGCGCGGCTGCATTGCGGAGCCAATTCGCCGCTTCGCCGGACCTCGGTCCGCGGGCCGTGCGGTCGGTCGTCTGTCCTGTGGTCCCCGCAACGCGCCCCTCAAGCGCAGACGGTTGTCCCTTGCTCCGCCTGGCCGGCCCGCTATACTCCCCACTCTTCACCGCCGGAGGCGTGGGTGCTTTCGGCGCAACTGACCAGGCCGGAAGGAGGCTTTCATGAGCATCGCGTACTGTCAGAGGTTCGCCTCAGGCCTCCGGACTGCGCCGGTTCGATAGGCCCGGCCCCGCCGTTCGCTCCTCCCGTACGAGAACCCTGTTGGATGAGGCGTTGCCGCCTCAGACACCCAGCCTCGAAGGATGCTGGGTCTCTATCGGTTCGCCTTTCGGCGCGCGTTGAACCTTCGCCCAGCGGGCGGCGACTCACCTGTGGAAGTGCCATCGACCCGGCAGCGCGCCCGGGAACACGGACGGCTACATCTGGAGGAAGAAACCCCGTGCGAGGCAACGAGCCCGCACAACGATACAGACGAGGGAGGTCGAGATGTACGACACGCATTTCCTGTTTGACCATGCGCAGGCGATCGCCGAACAGCGCATCGCGGACGCGGAGAAGGAGCGAGCGTTCCATCGTGCTCACCTGCGCGGCCGCGCGGAGGCCCGACTGCGCAAGGCTGTCGCCCTATGCCGGCGCGACGGCCTGGATCGTGGGACGGTGGCCCGGGAGCTCGCCACATTGCTGCACGATCGCTCGGAGAACTAGACGGTACGTCGGGGAAGGATTGCCGGGATCCGTTCCTTCTTGTCTTGCGATGGTTTCGGAGCGGCCCTTTCGGGGCCGCTCCCTCTTTCTTGGCTCGCCGCGGTACAATCGCGCTCACGCTGAGGGAGTGGATGCCCGTCGAACGCGATGGGGCGGCGCTCGTCCAAGGAGATCGCATGAAGCTACTTGTCACGGGGCTGTTTGAGCCGGCCGCCGTTCTCGCCATCCGTCGGCTTGGCGAGTTGGGGCACACGGTGGTCGCCGCGGAGGGACATCGCCTGGCCTACGCGGCGTACTCGAAGCATGTAGATCGACGTATCTGGGTTCCCAACATGCGTCATCACCCGGACGCCTACGCCGCGGCGATCCTGCACGAACTCGAGACCGGCAGCTATGACGCCTACTTCCCGAACTACGAGGAGATCATCCTCCTCAGCCACTTCCGCGAGCGAATCCTCGCGGCGACGAAGACCATGATGGCCGACACCGAGACTCTCCTCGCGCTCCACAACAAGGAGCGCCTCGATCTCCTCGCTCGCGAGCTCGGCATCGACACCCCCTCGACGTTCGCTCCCCGCAACATGAA
>CAYUSW010000154.1:0-4311 GCA_964447445.1 uncultured Thermotogae bacterium | reverse complement strand
ATCTCGATTGTGGCGCTTCTCCTGCCGGGTGGCGACACGGCGTCGTCAGTGCTTGCGCGATACGAGTCGCTCCGGAGGGCACAGTCAGGGCTTCCAGAAGCAGTTGGCGACGTGGAGAAGCTCGCCGCGCAAGGCGGCGCGATCGGTTGGGAAGCGAGGATTCTCGCAGGACGCGCGCATGCCGCCGAGGGCCGATTCGTGGAGGCCGCGGGATTCCTACGTAAGGCCCTTGAGTTGCGCGAGACGACGGCACTCCGCGCCGAGTTGGGGACGTTCCTCGAGGCGGCCGGCCTGCGCGCGGAAGCGAAAGCAGAGTGGGAGAAGCTCCTGCCGAAGGCGGACGCGGTCTCGGCGATGACGCGCCTCGAGCCGGACGCCGTGCGGCTGGCCACACTGCTCGTGGGAGCCGGGCGCTTCGCGGGAGCCCTGCCGCTGGTGACCCCTCCTGTCACGGACGCGGCGCGGCTGGCGCGGGCGCGAGCGCTTGCCGGCTCGGGCAACGCAGCGGAGGCGGCGAGCGAGTTCTCTCGCTACCTCGAGAAGCACCCGACCGAGACGGCGGTACGGATCGAGTACGGGCGCGCGGTCGAGCGTGCCGGCGACTCAGCCGGCGCGCTTCAGATCTATCATGCCGTCGGGGCCGCCGCAGCCTATCGCGAGGGGCTCCTGCTCGAGAGCCTCGGGCGGACGCGAGACGCCGTCGCGGCCTACGAACGCTCGTCGGACGGCGAGGCCCGCTGGCGCGCCGGACGGTTGCTCGAGTCTCTCGGGGACACGCAGGCTGCGATCAAGGTCTACGAGGCTCTAGCGGCGGGCTCGCACCGTGCGGCCGACGACGCGCGGCTGCGCGCCGTTCTCTTGCTGCGAGACTCTGGGAACTCCGTGCGGGCGGCCGACCTCGCGGCGAACCTCCCGCCGGCATTCCAGTGGATCCTCGGGATCTATGCTCCGGCCAAGCTCCCGGGGTCGACGTTCGGGCGGGCCTCGGAGAACGTCCTGGGCGCGCTCCGCGTCGCCGACGCCCTCGCCCAGCGGGGTCGTGCGGAGTGGGCCAGGTCGGAGCTTGAGTTCGCCTTGGTCTCGGCCGACGCGGCCGGGCGTCTTGCGATCGGGCAGTGGTTCGCGAGACACGATGACCCGCGTCGCGCCTTCCAAATTGGGAGCGAACTCCTGCGCACGGAGGCTTCGCGCGAGGTGCTCGAGCTTGCCTATCCGCAGGCGTTCCGGGGCCTCGTCGAGCACTGGGCGTCCACCTACGATGTGGATGCTTACCTTACTCTGGCGGTCGTGCGCGAAGAGAGCAACTACCTTCCCACGGCTGTCTCGTCTTCGGATGCGCGCGGCCTGATGCAACTTCTTCCGTCGACGGCCAAGTGGATCGCCGAGTCGAAGTGCAAGCTTCGCTACACCGACGATCTCCCCTTCGATCCCGACGCAAACGTGCGCATGGGGACGTGGTATCTCTCGTACCTCATCGGGCTGTTCGACAACGACGTTGTGCGCGCCGTGGCGGCCTACAACGGCGGGAACGGCAATGTCGAACGCTGGACGGCGGCAGCCAAGGCGACGCGAAGGGCCGACGTCCCCGGCGCGCTCCTGTCGATTGAGACGCGCGAGTACTTGGTGAAAGTGCTCGACTCTTGGCTCCGGTATCGCCAGTTGTACTCCTCGAGTCCTACACCCTGATCGATTTGCGGGCTTGGCGTCCCGCGCTGCGAGACAGGGCGTCTCTCCCCGCTGGGTATAATGGGCGCTACCACGGGACATCGCAGGAGGGCTCATGGCCGGCTATCGAGTGGCACTACTTCCCGGTGACGGGGTTGGCGGCGACGTGTTGGCGGCAGCAAGGCGCGTCCTCGACGCCGTAGGGTTCAAGGCGGAGTACCAGCAAGGCGACATCGGCTGGGAGTTCTGGAAGGGAGAAGGGAACCCGCTTCCGGATCGTACTGTGAAGCTCCTCAAGTCGACGGACGTGTGCCTGTTCGGCGCCATTACCTCGAAGCCGAAGGAAGAGGCTGCCGCCGAGCTCTCGCCCGCGCTGCGGGGCAAGGGGTACAGCTACGCGAGCCCAATCGTCGGCCTGCGGCAACTCTTCGATCTCCACACCAACTTGCGCCCGTGCAAGGCATACCCGGGAAACCCGCTCAACCTGCGCGACGACATCGACCTCGTCGTGTTCCGTGAGAACACGGAGGATCTCTACGCCGGCGTCGAGTGGCATCCGATTCCGGACGACGTGCGGCAGGCGCTGCGAGTGCACCCGAAGATGAAGCGGTTCGACGAGGTGGCGAATGAGGACATGGCGATCTCGCTCCGCGTCGTGACGCGCAAGGGTTGTCAGCGCATCCTCCGCAGCGCGTTTGAGTACGCAAAGGCGAACGGCTACAAGACCGTGACCGTGGTCGAGAAGGCGAACGTCCTTCGCGAGACCTCGGGACTGATGGTCCGCGAGGCGCGAGCCATGGCGGCCCACTACCCGGGCATCGAGTTATGGGAGACGAACATCGACGCGATGTGCATGTGGCTGGTCAAGAACCCGCAGAGCTACGGCGTCCTTGTCGCAACCAACCTGTTCGGGGACATCATTTCGGACCTTGCGGCGCAGCTTGTCGGAGGACTCGGCTTTGCCGCGGCCGGCAACATCGGCGACCACTATGCGGTGTTCGAACCGACGCACGGCTCGGCGCCGAAGTACACGGGCATGAACAAGGTCAATCCAATTGCCACGATTCAGGCAGGGCGCCTCATGCTGGAGCACCTCGGCGAGCATGACAAGGCCGTACGAATCGAACGGGCCATTACGCGAGTGGTTGCCGACGGGCGCGCCCGGACGTACGACATGGGCGGGACAACGACCACGAGCGGCATGGCGGACGCGGTCATCACCGCGCTGGGATAGGGGAACTCATGAACTCGATCAGTCGAACGATGGCGAAGTTCACTCTTGGCCTCACCTACGACCGGATCCCTCGCGCTGCCGCCCACGAAGCGAAGCGCTTCCTCCTCGACTCCGTAGGGTGCGCCCTCGCGGCGCTCGACCACGAGGACATGCAGCAGGCGTACCGCTACGTCCAGACGCTCGGCGGGACACCCCAGGCGACGATCATCGGCTACGGGACGCGCACGAACATCGCCGATGCCGCGCTCATGAACGCCCTGCTCATTCGGGCGATGGACTACAACGACATCTACTGGAAGCAGGATCCCTCGCACCCGTCGGACATCATTCCCGCGGCGCTCGGGCCTGCGGAGTGGAAAGGGCGCTCCGGCGAGGAACTTCTCGTCGGAATCCTCATTGCCTACGAGCTCGAGATGCGCCTCTGCCTTGCCGCTCAGCCTGGGGTCCGCGAAGTGGGTTGGCATCACGCCAGCCTGACCCAGTTTGCGAGCCCGTTTGTCGCCGGCCGCATGTTGGGTCTCACGGAGGACCAACTCGTCGCGGCGTGCGGCATCAGCGGGTCGAGCCACTTCACGCTCGGCGGCGTGGTTGCCGGTCATCTGACGAACATGAAGAACACGGCCGATCCGATGGCCACAGAGGCGGGCGTTCGCGCCGCGCTGCTTGCCTCAACGGGCTACTCGGGGCCGGTCGAGCTGTTCGAAGGGAAGGAAGGCGTATTCCATGTCGTCGGCAACGTGCGCTGGGACGCCGGCGCAATGACGGATGGACTCGGCGAGCGCTTCTTGATCGCGGAGTGTGGCTACAAGGCGTTCCCGACTGAGGCGCTGACCCACCAGCCGATCACGGCGCTCCTCGAGGTGATGACAGAGGCCAAGATCGACTCCCGATCGATCGCGGAGATTGTCGTCCGGACGACGACGCGCGGAGCCGACATCCTGTCGGATCCAAGCAAGTACGATCCCAAGACGAAGGAGACGGCCGACCACTCTCTGCCCTACTGCATCGCCGTCGCTGCGGCCAAGGGCAATGTCCTTCCCTCGGACTTCGAGGACAAGGCGCTGTCCGATCCCGACGTGAGAGCTCTGCTCAAGAAGATCCGAGTCGTCGCGGATCCCGAGATCGACGCCCTGTTCCCCAAGGTGAAGCGTGCCGTCGTCACTGTAACGACGCTCGACGGCGGAACGCACACGCGTCAGGAGGACTTCGCCAAAGGGAGCCCGGAGCGGCCGCTGTCCGACGAGGACGTGGTCGACAAGTTCCGCGCGAATGCGTCGCACGCCATGTCGGCCAAGGCGCTCGACAGGCTCGCCGATATCACGTTCCGCCTCGAGAAACTGGCGACAACGGGCGAGTACGTGAAATGCCTCGCGCGCACGTAGCGCGCTCGCTCTCGGATCGTCTTCTCGCGT
>CAYUSW010000153.1:0-6495 GCA_964447445.1 uncultured Thermotogae bacterium | reverse complement strand
CGCCGTCCCCGTCTTCACCGCACCGACGGCAAGCGACAACTGTGCCCCGGCGCCGACGGTGGTTCTTGTCAGCGACGAGAAGGTAGACGGCGGCTGTGCCGGCACCTACGTGCACACCAAGACCTGGAAGGCGGTCGATGCCTGCGGTAACGAGTCGGCGACCGTCAACCAGACGATTACCGCTGTCGATCGCACGGCTCCGATCCTGACTTGTCCGGCGGATGTCGCCGTCGAATGCACTGCAGACACGAGTCCTGCGTCCACGGGGACGGCGACAGGACAGGACGCGTGCAGCGGGGTCACAATCTCCTACGCGGACAGCGAGACACCGGGGTGCGCTGCGAACAAGGTGATCCGCCGCACGTGGACTGCTGTTGACGCCTGCGGCAACCACACGATTTGCGTGCAGACGATCGATGTCGTGGATTCGACTCCGCCCGTGATCACCGCGTGGCCGGCCGATGTCGAAGTCCAGTGCCTGCCGGACCCTGATCCCGGCTTGGTCACAGCGACGGACAACTGCAGCCAAGTCACGGTGAAGTGGCTGCGCGATGTCGAGGAAGAGCCTGGGCGATGTCCAGGAGTCATTCTGCGAACCTACAGAGCCATTGACGAGTGTGGCCGCTTCGCAGATGTGGTACAGAGGATCGGGATCAACGACACCTTCCCGCCCGTCATCGACTGGCACGGCAACGTTTCGGCTGTTCAAGATCCCGACGAGTGCGGGGCTCACGTCTCCGTCCCGTTGCCTGACGTGTCCGACAACTGCGGAATCCGGTCGATCGAGAACAACTACACGCACACGGGGGACGCGTCCGGTTTCTACCCAACAGGGACCACTCTCATCACGTGGACGGCGACGGATCTCTGCGGGAACTCGACGACCAGCATTCAGCTTGTGGTCGTCACCCCCAACACACCCAAGATCGCAGTGTCCAAGACGGTGGAACCGCCCTACGACACGAATGCAGCCGGCCCTGGAGACAAAGTCACGTACCGGATTATCGTCAGCAACATCGGCAGCTCGAACATCTACAAGCTGGAGTTGTCGGATTCGCAGCTTGCCAGCCTTGTGGGTCCTGAAGGTGATACGGGCGAGACCGGAGTGCTTGAGCTCGGCGAGAGCTGGACCTACACCGGGAATTGGACGCCCACCGCGTCCTCGGGCTGCCGCGTTACGAATACTGCGACGGCCATAGGGTACAGCGCATGCGAGACGAGGGTTGTTGGGGTTGGTGCAGCCACAGTGACAACCAACTTGTGCCGCCCAGTGGGCCACGGTGGCGGAGTCGAGAGCGTCGTGATCATCAATGAGGTTGCCTGGTCGGGAACGCAGGCAAGTCCTGAGCATGAGTGGATCGAACTTGCCAATGTGGATGGGCCCACGGTAGATCTGAAGGGTTGGACGCTCGCATGGCGCGAGCGGCGGACCCACGACCAGCCGATCGAAGTGATCACTTCGTTGGCAGACTTCCGGCGGCTCTCCACCAATGACGAGCCCTGGGAAGTGTCGCTCCGCGGCTTCATCGAACCCGACAGCTACTACCTGCTGGAACGGTACACGGACGAGGTTGTGGATGACCTGGACGCGGACCTCCTGTATGCAGTGATATCTCCCTACACCCCGGAAGTGTACCGACTTCTGGATGCTCCGGGGGAAGAGGTCTACCTGTTCGACGCGAAGGGTTCTCTCGTCAGTTCCGCGAACACGGACTACGGCAGGACAGAAGCCGGCGCAGCTCGTTACCAGAGCGACATCGCCTGGCCAGGCGGACGCGGTGATGACTTCGCCAGCATGGAGAGGGTTCTTGAGAACCGCTTGCTGACGGTGCAGGAGCTTGACATGGATGTCGAGTGGGACACGAACGAGGGCATCCTCATCAATGGACTGGACGCGACTCTTGATCCCCTGACCGCCACAGCTCGCGCGGCCAACGAGGACGAATCCACGATCGAGAGCCCCGCGATGCAGCTCGGTGCCGTAACGATCCGCCGCGGAGAGGCGCTAACGTTCACGATTCTTCTACAGAGCGAAGGAATAGAGTCTGGGAATCTGCCACGCGTCACTCTGCTGGCTGGGACTCTGGCCACCGGCATGTGGGTTGGTTCGGTCGACCCCACTGGCGGGGAAGGGGCCTTCGCCAGCGGGGAACAGACGATCGTTGGCGCAGGCGGCGAGTGGTCACTCTCTGGCCAGCCGGCGATCGTGGAGATCACGCGCGGGGCAGCCGGGGACAGTGCGCTCCCATGGGCAAGCATCGAAGCGCGCACGGACACCCTCGCCCCCGGGCAGTACACGCTATGCATCACCCAGGGCAACGAGATGGTCTACGTCGTCGACCTCCTTGTCGTGATGGAGTAGCCGCAGTACGGGAGCAGCTCTAGGGACAGAGAGGTGCAGGGCTTCGAAAGCCCCGCACCTCTCTTGCTTTGCGCGGCCGAGACAGGGAAGACGGCAAGACGCCCGGGCGGCGGATAGCTCGTCGGCAGCTGCGAGTATCGGCGCCCTCGATTCGGCGATGAGGTCTTGCGGGCTACATCCTGCAAGAACTCGCCCTCCATCTCTCTCGCCGTGTCTCGCGATCAGAGAGCTTGATCCATGGGCTCTTAGGGGAGAGAAAGGAGCATCACAAAACAGAGGTTCCCTGTTGCGTTCAGGAGCGGCACACCTCGAAGACCTTCTGTACCGGAGGAGGGACTTGTGAACCCGGCCATCCTTCGGATGGCTAGGGAGTTCGCCGGCTGGGACGCTGCGAACTCCTGTAGATCAAGGTGGCTCCCAAAGTACAGAGAGCAGGGGGCCTCACAGGACCCCCTGCTCTCTGTACCGGAGGAGGGACTTGAACCCACACGAGGAGTGAACCTCACAGGATCCTGAATCCTGCGCGTCTGCCAATTCCGCCACTCCGGCGTTCGCGCGCGGAGTGTAGGGGAGCCGCCAGAGGCTGTCAAGCAGGCAGATGAAGAGCAGTTGGTCCTCCGCATGCTCACCCTGCAGCGCGCCCTATCCGGACGGGCACGAGAGCCGCCTGAGGGTGCTGGACTTGGCTCCCTGTGTGATATCGGTTACAATCCGGACGCCTGACCCTGTACACCGGGTGATGGAGGGGCGGGCCATAGGGGACACGTGCATCAAGGTTCGCGTTGCCAAGTGTCGAGAGGGGGTTCGGCATGGTTGACCTGAACGAGTTCCGCATTTTCTCCGACCTCAAGGACAAGGAGCTCGAGAAACTGCGCGAGACGGTCCGGATGATTCACTACGGTCGTGGCGAGATCATCTTTCAGGAAGGTGCTCCGGCTTTCGGTTTCTACCTCGTGTTCGAAGGCATGGTGAAACTCGTCAAGCGCAGCATGCGAGCCAAGAGCCAGATCCTGAAGATCGTCGGCCCCGGGGAGATCATCGGGGAGACGACGCTGTTCGATAAGGGCAGTCACAACGCGTACGCCAAGACTCTTGACCCGGTGGCCGTCGGGTTCATCGAGCGGGGAGACTTCTTCTACTTCCTCGAGCGCCACCCGAAGACAATCTTCCGGCTGTACGAGCGGCTCTCGGAGGAACTCAAGGCGTTCCAGAACAAGCTTGCCGAGCGATCCTACTCGTCAAGCAAGGAGCGTCTCGCCCGCTTGATCCTCCATCTCGGGCGCAGTGGAGTCGAGCTCTCACGCGCGGAGTTGGCGGAAATGGCTGGCGTCTCTTCCAAGACAGCCATCCGGACGCTGAGCGAGCTCGAGAGCCGTGGCATCATCGCGATCGAAAGCCGCAAGATCAGAATCCTCCGTGAGGAATACCTGCAGAAGATCGTGGAGCCCTTCTCGACGAATCTCAATCCAAGTCTGATCATCTAGAGGACTCGCGGTCCACGGGAAGAACGTCCGTCCGGCGGGTGACGGATGTCCTTTCACGGGGTGGCCGGAGTTCATACGGTCAACGGTGGCATGTGTCTCTGTGAGGCACGGTTGCGCCTAAGGAAGGTCCGCCGTTGGCAAAGGGGTTGAACCCAACCGAACGGGCGATTGTCGTCGTCATCACCTTCGTCATCGCCATAGTCCTGAGCGTCGCGCTCGACCGAGCGGGTGTGGATCCGCTTCCGCTCGTCGCAGCGACCTTCGTCGTTCCGTTGGTGCTCGGCACCCGGGTGCTCAGGCTGCGCGCCGGACTCACCTTCTCTCTCGGCATGGTCGTAGTCCAGATCGTCCTTCTTCTCCTCCTGGGTGAGGGCCGGCCCGGCTATCTCGTCGCTCTGTGTACAGGCGATCTCGCGATCAGCGCTGCCTTCGGGCTTCTGAATCAACGCAAGCAAACTCGCGCCGCAAGGTGGCGGCGGGACAGCGCGCTGAAGGAACGACACGATAGAGAGACCTTCGAGCCGGCGCTCAACATCTACCACTTCATCGATCGGGAGGGCACCGTGCTTCGGCGCAACGAAGCGTCGCGGGGCGCGATTGGACACCCTACGAGGCGCACGCTCCAGCTGCCCGAGTACGTCCATCCGGAAGACACGGACCGCATGAAGGCTGAGCTCATCCGGCTGTTTGAGCGAGACGAGATCCGCGGAGTGAAGTTGCGTTTCATGTCCGAGGAACGTAAGGCTTTTCCCGTCGAGCTGCGGGGCACGCGGATCACGGATCGCCTCGCCGTTCTGGAAGCACGCGACCGGAGCCGAGAGGACGAACTGGAACGCAGGATGATGGAGACCGAAGCTCGATACCGGATCCTGATCGAGAAGGCGATTGACACGCTCGACTCGGGCATCATTATCACGGACCAGCGCCAAGAGGTTGTCTGGGCCAACGCCACGACCGGGCACTTCTTCGGCATTGACAGAGATCGGCTGATCGGCGTGGACGCCAAGCGCGCAAGATCTCGATACGTGGGGGTATTCGAGGAGGCTCAGTCGTTCTCGGATGCCGTCGAGAAAGCGGTCGAGGCGAGCGAACGCATTGAGTCGATGACGTGCCACGTTCGTCCATCCCTCGGGCGGGACGAGCGAGTCCTCGAGTATCGATCGATTCCCATCGCGACGGAGCGCGATCGCGGCGGACGTATCGACCACTTCATCGACATCACAGAGCTAAAACGGTTGGAAGCCAGCCTCCGCGAGAAGACGGAGAACCTCGAGAAATCCAACGAGAAGTTAGAAGAGTTCTCTCACGTCGTGTCACACGACCTGAAGGAGCCTCTGCGCACCATCGAGACGTTCAGCGGCTTCCTGCTCGAGGACTATCGCGACAAGCTCGACGAGGAGGGCGTCGACTACCTCAACACGCTGAAGCGAACGTCCGCGCGCATGAGGCAACTGATCAACGACCTCTTGTCTCTGGCGAGCATTCACATGGACACGGCGTCGTTCGAGCGCATCAACACTCAGCGGGCTCTGGAAGAGGTTCAGGAAGATCTCGAGGTTCGTCTCCAGGGAGTCAACCTGCAGGTTGCAGAGGACTTGCCGCCCGTCCGCGGCAGCAAGGTCCGGATTCACGAGCTGTTCAGTAACCTCATCGTGAACGCCATCAAGTACAACGATAAGGCATTGCCGACGGTTCGTGTCGGGTGGCAGAAGGAGGCAAGGAACGACGGAACGGTGACGTTCTTCGTCGAGGACAATGGAATCGGGATCGAGGCGCGCTATCAGGAGCGCATCTTCGGGATCTTCGAGAAGCTGAACCCTAGGGAAGATGTCGAGGGTACGGGAGCCGGTCTGGCGATCTGCAAACGCATCGTGGAAGAGCACGGAGGCAAGATCTGGGTCAATTCGGAAGTCGGAAAGGGAAGCACGTTCTTCTTCACTGTCCCAAGAGCGAGAGAGGTGGAATCCAATGCATAACCTCGAAAAGATGAAGGTGCTGGTGGTCGAAGACAACGCGAACGACGTCACGATCATCAAGCGAGCGATGCGCAAGAGCGACGCGAAGTGCGAATTGTACTTCGCGCGCGATGGCGAGGAGGCTCTGAACATGCTGTACCGGACGGGCGAGCACCAGGACACGCCTCGTCCCGACCTCATTCTTCTCGACATCAACCTGCCGAAGATCAACGGACTCGAGGTTCTGGCGAAGATCAAGGAGGACGCGCATCTTCGCCGCATCCCCGTGATCGTTCTGACGATCTCCGAGCGAGAGGAAGACATGGTCAAGGCGTACGACAGCGGCGCGGCAAGCTACATGACGAAGCCTGTCGACTCGAAAGACTTCGAACGCCTCTTGCAGACGGTCCAGGACTACTGGCGCATCGCGCAGATTCCCCCGAAGTAGTGTCTGCGCAGGGAGACGTCTGTCCGCAGACGGCGCCGCACGGGTGTGCGGTGCGCGTCGCGGGCGGCTCTTTGTCTTCTCCCGTCTGACGCATGGCGAGCTATCGGCTCCGGCTACGCTGCAGCCAGCTTGTGACAGCGCCGCGAGGGTCGAGGCGGAGGGTGGACGCTCGGCATACCTCCTATCCGACTTCCGCACCGGAACGAGAGCCCGGTGAGACTCGGCCCGCGCAGGGAGAGAGGATTG
>CAYUSW010000152.1:0-36204 GCA_964447445.1 uncultured Thermotogae bacterium | reverse complement strand
GCCGAGCCGCCGAGCCGCTTCACGACGACGATCTTCTCGACCTTCGTCCCCTCGGCGCCCTGCTCGGCCGCCTTCTTGAGGTCGATCGGCTTGCCGCGACGGTAGTAGCCATCGGCGGTGATCAGGACCTTCGCGCCGGCGTCATCCAGACGGTCGCGCAGCGACTCGGGACTGAAGGCGGAGAAGACGACGCTGTGCGGCGCGCCGATGCGCGCGCAGGCCTGCATTGCGACCACGGCCTCCGGAATCATCGGGAGGTAGATGCCGACGCGGTCGCCCTCTTTCACCCCGAGTGACTTCAGGCCGTTCGCGAACCTGCAGACGCGCTCGTGAAGCTCCTTGTACGTGATGTGGAGGGGCTTCTCGTTCATCGGCTCGGGTTCCCAGATGATGGCAACCCGGTCGCCGTTTCCGGCCTGGATGTTCCGGTCGAGCGAGTTGTAGGAGAGGTTGATCTTGCCGCCAACGAACCACTTGTAGGCATAGGGAGCGGGATCGTAGGCCTTGTCCCACTTCTTGAACCAGTGAAGCTCCTCAGCCTGCTGGGACCAGAACGCCACCGGGTCCGCTGCCGCCTTCTTGTAGATCGCCTCGTCCGAGACCCACGCTCGCTTCTTCAGTTCGTCTGTGGGCCAGAAGACGTTCTCACGCGTTGGGTCCTTCTTGACCCACTGTTTCGCCTCCGACACGTTTGGACCTCCTGTTGCACGGTGTGAAAAGTGAGTCTGATGCTAGCCGAACGACCTGGACGCTGCAACGCTAGAGAGGCAGCGAAGGCGTGATCCGGACGAGCGTTGGCGCTCTGAGTAAGAAGTGGTACACGGGGATGCCGCGAAGGACGCGCCGGACGAATGCGGAGGTCTCCGGGTAGACCGTGTCGCCGGATGCCAACCACTGGTCCATGCGCGACGGACCGGCGTTGTAGGCTGCGACTGCCAGATCGGTCCGCCCGAAGCGGTCGACGAGATACCTTAGGTACCATGTTCCAAACCGGAGGTTCGTCTCCGGGTCGGCGAGGTCGAACGCGGCGACGCCAAGCTTCTGTGCGATCCAAGTCGCCGTGTCCGGCATGAGCTGCATGAGGCCCACTGCGCCGCGTGAGGAGACGGCGTCAGCGTGGAAGCGGCTCTCCGCACGCACGAGTGACGCGACGAGCGCCGGGTCGAGGCCAAGAGCGGAGGCGTGGACGAGGACTCGTTCGGCGTTCTCCAGCGGGTAGAGAACGCGCACGATCACCAAGGCTGCGTAGAGGACGAGCGCGCCGGCAGCTGCGATCGCGAGGGCTCGCCGGAGCATCCGACGGTGCGAGGTCATGCTCCCATCATACGGGAGTCTCTACAATGCTCTCTCGCCTCGAGAAGTCCGCGGGGCAAAACGATGAAGAGATTCCTGCCCTGGCTGCGCACGACGTTCATGAGCGGGCTCCTCACGATCCTCCCGGTGGGGGCCACGGTATACATCCTCTGGCTTCTCTACTCCGCCCTTGACAGCCTCCTCGGGCGCGGGCGGCCGATCGGTGACGCGATCGAGAAGGCGGTGGGCCGCCAAATCCCCGGACTGGGCGTCGTTCTGCTCATCGCGCTCCTTCTCATCGTCGGCGCGATCACGCGGAACGTCGTCGGGCGGGCGCTAGAGCGCGCTTTCGAGCGCGCATTCTTTGCGGTACCCGGCGTCCGGCGGATGTTCGGCACGTGTAAGCAGTTCGTGAACGCCGTGTTCGGGAGAACCCGCGCCGAGGCGTTCAAGCAGGTCGTCCTGCTCGAGTTTCCCCAGCCGGGGACGTATGCTGTCGGTGTTGTGACCCACGAGAGCCCTGGCAAGCTCCAGGAGGCCACCGGCGAGGAGTGCGTAGTGGTCTATCTCCCCAACGCTCCGAATCCCTTGGGCGGTCGGCTGTTCGTTGTCCCGAGGCGGCTCGTACGCCTGCTGGACGTGTCGGTCGAGGATGCCATGTCGATGTTCGTCTCCAGCGGGTCGGTGCTGACGGGCGGCCGGGGCGTGGGTGAATTGCTTACTTCGCGCGCCAGCGGGATCGGAGCACGACGGAGGAGAGCCTCTGCGCCGGGTCACACTGCCCCGACGCGGGAAGAGGAGGGGTAGACATGTCGCTATTCAAAGAGCGCCAGTACTTGAGGATCCGCGTCGACCGCGAGGCGGACGACAGCCTATGGATGAAATGCAAGGCGTGCGGCGAGCTCGTGTTCAAGCGACGCGTGCGCGAGAACAACAACGTCTGTCCCAACTGCGGGGAGTACTTCTTCCTTACGGCTACAGAAAGGATCGAGTCGCTCGTTGACCCGGGCTCGTTCGAAGACCTCACGGAGCGCCTGGTCACGGACGATCCGCTCGAGTTCGCCGACAGTCGACCCTACCGAGACAGGCTGCGCGAGGCGCAGGAGAAGACATCGCTTCCCGATGCGATCGTCGTCGGCCGCGGGACGGTGCAGGGGATTCCCATCGTCCTCGGTGTCATGGACTTCCGCTTCATCGGCGGCAGCATGGGATCGGTGATGGGCGAACAGATCTGCCGCGCCATGGAAGCGGCGATTGCAGAGCGCCGGGCGTTCATCCTCGTGTCTTCGTCCGGCGGAGCCCGAATTCAGGAAGGCATGTTCTCGCTTCTCCAGATGGCGAAGACCGTCGTCGTACGACAGAAGCTTGCCGGCGCCGGCCTCCCCTTCATCTCGGTGATGACCTACCCAACGTCGGGAGGCGTGCAGGCTTCGATCGCCTCGCTCGGAGACATCCTTATCGCCGAGAAAGGCGCGCTGATCGGTTTCGCCGGGCGCCGAGTCATCCAGCAGACGATTGCTCAGGAGCTTCCGGCTCACTTCCAGACGGAAGCGTTTGCCCTCGAGCGGGGGCAGATTGACCGCGTCGTGCGGCGCGAGGACCTCCGTGAGGAACTTGCCTTGGCCCTTGGCTTCTTCGTGGGAGCGCAATGAGCGACGAACGGACGCTGGATCTCCTCGAGTCGAAGATTGAGGAGCTGCGGCAGCTGAACGCGGTCGACGGGATCGACCTATCGAAAGAGATCGCACGGCTGGAAGAGAAGCTGCTGCACCTGCGCCAGAAGTACTACGCGAACCTGAACGACTGGGAGCGCGTCAAGTTGGCGCGCCATCCCAAGCGCCCTTACGCGCTCGACTACCTCGCGACAACGTTCGATGGGTTCTACGAGCTGCGCGGCGACCGCGTGACGGGCGACGACCGCGCGCTGCTAGCCGGGCTCGCGCGGCTCGAGGGACGCTCAGTTGTCGTCCTTGCGCAACAGAAGGGGAGAACGACCGAGGAGAACAAGGAGCGGTTCTTCGGGATGCCGCGCCCTCAGGGGTTCCGGAAGGCACGACGGGCGATCGAGATGGCCGACCGTTTCGGCTTTCCGATCGTCTCCCTGATCGACACGCCGGGCGCCTATCCAGGGCTGGAAGCGGAGGAGCAGAACATCGGCGCGACGATCGCCGAGAGCCTCCAGGCGATGGCCACCGTTCGGGTCCCGACGGTGGCCGTGGTCATTGGCGAGGGCGGCTCGGGCGGCGCGCTTGCCATCGGCCTTGCGGACTGCATCCTCATGCTAGAGAACGCCATCTTCTCCGTCATCACGCCGGAGGGCGCGGCATCCATCCTCTGGAAGGACAAGGACAAGGCGAAGGACGCCGCGGCGGCTCTTCAGATGACCGCCGAGCGGCTACTTGCCCTCGGCCTCATCGACGGAATTGTTCCCGAGCCTCTGGGTGGCGCGCACCGAGACATGGCCAGGATCTCCGGCGCGCTGAGAGACGAACTCGTAGGTCGACTGCGCACCCTGGGCGGAATGTCCGACGAGGATCGACGTGGGCGCCGTTACGCGCGGTATCGGGCGATCGGCCGATTCCACGTGGCGCCCCTCCCCGTCGCCGGCACACCCTCAGAGCCCTCGGCATAGAGGGCATCCGGCCCTTGCCCGAGGCGGGCGGACTACTCCTCACGAGGATAGACGCCAGCGCGAAACCCAGCGTCACCTTGCGCGGAGGCGTGCTCCGCTTCGGTCGACTCCCCCACGTTCCGGAAAGAGAGATGCGTCATGAGGATCGAAACAGAGTAGAGCGTCGCGGTAATGGCGAAAAGGGGCGTGAACCCGGCGGCGAGCTGGATATAGCCGCTGACCCAAGCGGAGACGGCCCACCCTGCGTTCCACGCGAGCATGAGAAGGCTTGCCGCCAGGGGGCGGACGCTTGCGGGGACAATGCCCATGGCGTACGCGGCAAACACAGGCGCGCTCATGTTCATGAGAGCCGTCCGCACCAGGAAGCTACCGGCCGATGCGCCGAACACCGGGACGAGTCCCATGGTCAACAGGAACGGGATCGACAGAGCTTGGCTGAGAACGATGGCGCGAACCTTGCCGAGCTTTCCTGCCGCCCACGGGGCAATGATGCCGGCGCAGCCCATCAACAGCGATGACACGGCGAACACGAGACCGAGCGTCGCGTCGGAGGTGCCAAAACGCATCCGGAAGAACACGTTGAGGAACGGCATCGTCATTCCCGCGCCGAGCGAGGCGACGAGCTGGATGGCCAGGAGTCTTGTGAGAGTCGGCCGGTAGGGTCGCCAGTGGCCGCGCGGTGGTCGATCCGCTGGAGCTGTAGCAGTCAGTCCCTTCATACGAGCGACGGGGATGAGCGCGACCATCGTCACTGCCACGGCCATGACGAGCACGCCACGGTATCCCGCGCTCGTGCCTGCGTGACCCACTGCGAGGATCCGCGTGAGCTGGCCACCAAGGAAGCTCGCGAGGACGCTGGCGAACGTGTTGAGCGTGAACTGGGCACCGAACAGGTGCGTCCTCGTCTCCTCCGTGCTCGCGGCAACCATGAGCGGCGATGCGGGGATCAGAAGGAGGACGCTTCCGAGGCCGGAAAGAATGGCCGCGGCGACGAGGACAGGCTGCGTTGGGAAGAGCACCCAGGCAAGCTGTGCCAGGCCGTAGAGAGCGATCCCCGCCCCCAGAGCGCGCCGGAAGCCGAGACGCGGCAGGAGAAGGCCTGCAGGAATAGCGGCGACGGCCGTGACGAGCGCCGGCAGGCTGGCGAGGAGTCCGACAAACGCCTGGTCGTAGCCTAGAGACAAGACATAGAGGTTGAAGAAGACGTAGAGCAGCCCGGTGACGAAGCCCACGAGAAGCGAAGTCCCCAGGTAGAGACGGGCATTCGTCGAGAAGCCGCGTACGGCAGCCATGTACCCGCGGAGCATGCTCACCTCCGGAAAGCTCTAGCGACGGAGCATCTCCAACGCGCGTTGTGCGATCGTCTCCGCTGTGAGGCCGAAGCGCGCGAATACTTCCGAGCCGGGCGCGCTGGCGCCGAACCGGTCAATGCCGATGGCAATCCCTCGCGGGCCGATGTAGCGCTCCCATCCCGTCGTTCGCCCCGCCTCGATCGATGCGCGGGCACTCACGCTCGTGGGGAGAACACTGTCGCGATAGGCTTTCGGCTGACGGTCGAACAACTCCCAGCTCGGCATCGATACGACGCGAACGCGGACTCCCTCGGAGGCGAGTTGGCGAGCCGCATCAAGCGCCAACGTGACTTCCGAGCCCGAGGCCAGGAAGAGGAGTTGCGGCGAGGTCGCGGATTCCCAGAGGATGTAGGCCCCCTGGCGCGTTCCCATCGCGGAGCCGGTCCTGCTGCGATCGAGCGTCGGGAGTGCTTGCCGCGAGAGGACAAGGATGGTCGGCCCCTCGGTGCGCTCCACGGCAAGGCGCCAGGCCTCAACCGTTTCGTTGGCGTCGGCGGGCCGCAACACAAGGAGGTTCGGGATCAGGCGAAGGCTTGCTATGTGCTCGATCGGCTGGTGAGTCGGTCCATCCTCGCCGACCCCGATCGAGTCGTGCGTGAGGACGAAGATGGATCGATAGCCAGCGAGCGCAGCGACGCGGATCGCCGGACGTAGGTAGTCGGAGAAGACGAGGAAGGTTGCTCCGTACGGCAGGATTCCGCCATGCGCTGCGATCCCGTTGACCACGGCTCCCATCGCGTGCTCGCGCACGCCGAAGTGGATGTTGCGCCCGGCGTAGCTCCACGTCGCACCGATCTCTCCCTGAACATCCTTTGGCCGCCCGCCGGCGCGTTCAAAGTCCCCGTGCCCCTGAAGCGAGGTGAGCGTGGACGGGTTGAGGTCGGCCGACCCGCCCATCAGCTCGGGCACCGACGCGGCCAGCGCCTGGAGCACGATCTCGGATGCTTTGCGGGTGGGGATGCCCTTTGGATCAGGATCGAAGCTCGGCAGATCCCGGTCCCACCCATCTGGCAGGCGGCCTGCCAGACGGCGCTCGAACTCGGAAGCGAGCTCGGGAAACGCGCGGCGGTACGCTTCGAGTCGGCTCTGCCATTCAGCGTGTGCGGCCGCGCCGCCGCGCGCGATGTCGGAGAACCGAGCGCGCACGTCGTCGGGGACGAGGAAGGCCGGAGACTCGGGCCACCCGAGGGCGCGCTTCGCGGCAACGACCTCCTCCTTTCCGAGCGGCGCGCCGTGAGCGCTGTAGGTGTTCTGACGGTGCGGTGCGCCGTACCCGATGACCGACTTCACGATGACGAGGTGCGGGGAGTCATCTGAGGCGGTGGCCGAGAGGAGAGCGGCGGTCAATCCCTCGAGGTCGTTTCCATCTCTCACCGTATCGACCGCCCAGCCGGCAGCCGAGAACCGCCCTGCAACATCCTCGGACGTCGACAGGGACGTCGTGCCAGCGAGGCAGATGTCGTTAGAGTCGTAGAGGACAACGAGCTTGCCGAGGCGAAGGTGCCCGGCGAGCGCGCAGGCCTCATACGACAAGCCCTCCGCGAAGTCGCCGTCGCCTGCGAGGACGAAGGTCCGATGGTTCACGATCTCGTGCCCAGGGCGGTTGAAGACGCCTGCGAGGTGACGCTCGGCGATCGCAAGCCCGACTGCATTCGCGATTCCCTGTGCGAGGGGACCCGTCGTGACCTCAACGCCAGGAGTCACTTGACTCTCGGGGTGTCCGGGCGCCTTGCTTCCCCACTGTCGAAACGCCTGCAGCTCCGTGAGCGGGAGGTCGTAGCCGTGGACATGCAGAAGCGCGTAAAGCAAGGCGGACCCGTGGCCGGCAGAGAGCACGAATCGGTCTCGATCCGGCCAGCGCGGGTCGGTGGAGTCGTGACGGAGAAAGCGCGACCAGAGGACGTGCGCCGCCGGGGCGGCGCCCAAGGGGAGCCCCGGATGCCCGGAGTTCGCCGCCTCGATCGCGTCGATCGCCAAGAATCGCAACGCGTTCACGCACCGGATCTCGATTGCTTGCCGCTCCTCCATAAGCCCCCAGACGGCGCGCCTACGCCGAGCACGACTCGCGTAAGAGCACTCACGCATGTGTAGGGTCGTGGGCGAGCCTGCGCGCGACACTTTGCTCACCGTGACCATGGTTGTCAAGGAGGCTCGGCCTCTTTGCCCTGCATCTCCGGCGCGGTAGACTACCGCCGTCCTTTCGGTCGGAAGCTCGGGGAGGTGCTTGCTCATGCCGTTCCTTGGCGGAGTCGCGTTGCGAGAAGCGTACCGCCGCGCCCAGCGCGGTGGGTATGCGTACATGGCGAACAATGTTGCGGAGTCCAACACGCTGTTGGGCCTTTTGGAGGCGTACACCGAGGCGAAGTCGGACCTGCTCCTTCAGATCAGCCCGGGAGCAGCCAAGTACGCCGGCGGAGGAGACAAACTGGCCGGGCTGCGCGTGTTGTCCGGCTTGGTCAACGTGCTCGCGGCGAATCGACCGATCGGCGTCTTCCTCAACCTCGATCACTTCACTACCCAGGAACTGGCGCTGATCCAGGTCGCGATTCAAGAGCGGCTTGTCTCGTCCATCATGATTGACGCCTCGGCGGAGTCGTTCGAAGCAAACATCCGCGTGAGCGCCGAGGTTGTCCGTATGGCCAAAGGGAGTGGCATCCTCGTCGAGGCCGAACTGGGCAAGATTCGCGGCGTGGAAGATGAAGTCGCATCGGAGGAGGCCTTCTACACGAACCCCGATGAAGCCGTGGAGTTCGTCCGCGCGTCGGGAGCCGACTTGCTGGCGATCTCCATCGGGACCGAGCATGGTGTGTCGAAGGGCCGGAAGATCGAGCTGCGCGTCGACCTCGCCAAGGCAATCCAGGAGAAGCTACGCGCGGCAGGCCTCGAGACACCGCTCGTCCTGCATGGCTCGTCGGGATTGCTCCCTCGCCAGGTCAAGGATGTCATCCAATACGGTGTCTGCAAACTAAACAAGGACACGCACTACCAGTACGTGTACAGCCGCGCAGCGTGCGAGTTCTACCTCAAGAACTCCCGCGCGATCATGCCGCCCGAGGACGTTGAGGACGATATCGTGGACCTATTCTCGAAGAGTGACTGGAGTCCGGACAAGAAGCTGTTCGACCCGCGCGTTGCCGGGAAGCTCGTTCAGGAGCGAATCAAGTGGATTGCTGGCGAGCTCCTGTCGCAAGGCGGAAGCGCCGGGCACGCCAACCCATCCGGCGAGGCGAAGTCGGGCACGGCGAAGCGATAATCGACAGCGAGCCGCGCCTTCTCGATGCGCGCGTCAGGGTACGGTGGGCGTCGGGCGCTCGACCTCTCGGAGATAGCGGGCTGCGTTCTCCGGAGGCATCGGGTTGATGTAGAAGCCCGTGCCCCACTCAAATCCCGCCACCTGCGTCAACCGCGGCAAGATGGCGATGCGCCAGTGATAGTCGTACGGAAGGGTCGACCAGTAGTCCGGCTGTCCTGGCCGCGGCACGGGGTTCGGCGTGGTCTTCAGGACGAAGTTGTAGGGGACGTCCCCGAGCAGGGCCTTGAGCCGACCGAGCGTGCGAATCAGCGTCCGAGCCAACCCGTACCGCTGCTCGGTCGAGAGGGACGTGAAGTCGTGTGAGTGCGCCCTAGGGTAGACGACCAGCTCGAAGGGGAAGCGCGACGCGTAGGGCGCGGAGACAACGTAACCGTCGACCAGTTCGACAATGCGGTCCCCGCTGCGGATCTCCCCGAGCATGACGTCGCAGAAAATACAGCGCTCCTTGCTCCTGTAGTACGCGCGCGCGGTTTGAAGCGAGCTTCGCACCTCCTGCGGGACAATGGGCGTCGCGATGATCTGCGAATGCGGATGCGCGAGCGATGCGCCCGCCTCTTTGCCGTGGTTCTTGAACAAGAGGACGTAGCGGAACCAGGGGTTCTTCATCAGATCCTGAATGCGGGCGATGTACGCGTCGATCACGAGCTTCGCCTGCTCCTCTGACATGTCGGCGATGCTGCGGTCGTGGTCCGGTGTCTCAACGATGACCTCGTGCGCGCCCACGCCACGCATGCGATCGAATACCCCGTCGACGGATTCGCGTCCCAACTCGTGGTAGTCCTCGAGCGCGGGGAACTTGTTGGGGACGACGCGCACAGTCCATCCGGAGGGCCCGGGAATCCGGAAGATCTCGGGCGGCGTCATCTTTTCGTTCCCCGTGCAGAATGGGCACGTGCCCGGCTTCTCCTCGACAGGGTTCGATGGGGGCTTGCGTTCGAAGTCGGAAGGTCGTTTCGCGCGCTCCGGCGCGACGATGACCCATCGGTTGCTCGTTGGTCCGCGTCGTAGTTCGGGCATATCTTCCCTTCTCTTGCGTCTCAGAGGATCGAGGCATTGTACTCCCGCTCAGCGCGTGGCTCATCACGGGAGCCGGTTTGGTTGACGGTTTCGCGCCATGCGTCGATACTTCCCTCTGGAGGGGAGGTCGGGATATGCGTATTCTGTTCGTCGCCGCAGAGGTGTCGCCGTTCGCGAAGACGGGCGGCCTGGCGGATGTTGCTCTTTCTCTGCCGAGGGCGCTCGCTTCGCTAGGACTGGACGTCCTCGTTGTCATGCCAAAGCACCGCTCCGTGGCGGGAAAGGGCGACCTGAGAGAGGTCGCCCGGTTCACGGTCCCGGTTGCCGGAGAGCCGAAAGACTGCGTGGCGTACCGCGGCGCGCTTCCCGGGAGCGGAGTTCCCATCTGCTTTCTCGGGAACGACCTGTACTTCGATCGGCCGGCCATCTATGGCGAGGGCAGCGAGTACCCAGACGCACTGGAGCGGTTCACGTTCCTGTCGCGCGGCGCGCTCGAGCTGTGTGAGGCGTTGTCGTGGTCGCCGGACGTCGTTCATGCGAACGATTGGCACACCGCTCTTCTCCCCGCACTCGTGCGTTCCCTCGCCCTGCCACGATCCCGGGCGTCGAAGACGATGCTCACGATCCATAATCTCGCCTACCAGGGAGCCTTTTCGCGCTCACAGGCAGCGATCGTCGGGCTCTCGGGCACGGCGCTGGAGCCTTATCTGCAGGGGGACCGGATGAATCTGCTGCGCGGGGGGATTCTTACGGCCGATGTCGTGACGACCGTGTCTCCCAGCTACGCGAGAGAGATTCTCGACCGCGGGGACGGCCTCGAGGCGGAGCTGCAGAGTCGCGGCGGTGCTCTCCACGGTGTCTTGAACGGCATGGACACGGACGTCTGGAATCCTGCGAAGGATCCGCTCTTGTGGGCCTCGTACACGCGCAGGAACGTGTCGGGCAAGGCTCGAAACAAGGCGCTGCTCCAGAAGGAGCTCGGTCTCGATGTCGACGAGCGCGCCCCCCTCGTGGGCGTGATTTCGCGGCTCGCAGAACAGTAGGGCTTCGACCTCATCATGCCGGCGTTCGACCGGCTGCTCGACCTCGGGATCCAGTTCGTGGTCCTCGGGACCGGTGCTCCAGAGTACGAACGCTTCTTCCGCGATGCCGCCGAGCGACGTTCCGGACGAGTGGCAGCGCTCATCACGTTCTCCGAGGAGTGGGCGCACCGCATCGAAGCTGCAGCGGACATCTTCCTCATGCCATCGCGCTTTGAGCCTTGCGGCCTCAACCAGCTGTACTCGCTGGCCTACGGGGCGGTCCCCGTTGTGCGAGCAACGGGCGGACTTCGTGACACGATTGTCGACGTGGGAAGCAACCCGCGCCATGCGAACGGGTTCTCCTTTGAGGCCTACGATGCCGACGAGATGGTCAGAACCGTCGGGCGCGCCGTGAGTCTGTACCGTGACCATCCGCGCGAGTGGAGTGACCTGGTCCATCGCGGAATGAGTCAGGACTGGTCCTGGCAGAACTCAGCCAGGATGTACCGCGACCTGTACCGCAAACTCGTGCGCTAGACTCGACGCTGAGGCAGCCTGGGATCTGGCCCCAAGCCCTGCTCTGGGTGGACGCGATGAGCCGAGCGAGCTCCTCCTCGCTGTTCCATTGACGGGGCGGCAGCACGCGGCAAGCAAGCAGCCTGGAGGGACGCATGCGTAGGAAGGAACCCGGCGCGGCTTGGAGCGAGGAGAGGGAGCAGACGGTCTCCCTGCGGCGCGTGGCGGAGCGTCTGGGGCGGATGAAGCGCTCGGGGATAAGGTTTCCGTATCGCGTGCCGCAGATATGGATCGAGCCGGACGGGCGCGGGACAGGTGTCGTGGACACCGACGCCGTGGACTTCTGGCGCGAAGGGATAGACCGAGTCCTTCGCTCTCCCCGCGAGAGCGTGCTGGCGGGGGACTCCGGGGAATGGACCCGACGCGCGACGGTCTACAACGTCTTCGTCCGATGTGCGTCGGCGTTCGACCACGATGGCGACGGGACCTTATCACTTGCCCCGGGGCGACCTCGCGAGACGGGGACGTTCCTGAAGACGACGGCGCTGCTCCCGTACTTCCGCAGTCTCGGCTGCGACGTCGTTCACCTCCTCCCAGTCTCGCCCATCGGGTGGGACGGGAGGAAGGGGACTCTCGGATCGCCTTATTCGATCCGCGATCCCTACGCTCTAGACGAGAACCTCGCCGAGCCGATCCTTGGGCTCGGCGCGGACGTCGAGTTCCGCGCTTTTGTAGAGAGTGCGCACTGCCTCGGGATGCGCGTCGTGCTCGAGTTCGCGTTTCGCACGGCGGCGAAGGATTCGGCGTGGGCAGAGCAGCACCCTGACTGGTTCTACTGGATACGCGACACAGCGCCGGATCGTCCCGCGGGATCGTCCGATGAGTCGTCCTACGGCAGTCCCATCTTCACGCCGGAAGAGCTGGCGCGGATCAAGGACTGCGTGGCGCGTGGCGACCTTCAGGATCTTCCGCCGCCGCACGCCGCGTACCGCGACCTGTTTGTCTCGGCACCCGCACCGGAGACGATTCGACGCCAGGGCGTCCGCTACGTGGGCCTCTCACCTCGCGGCGAAGAGGCGCGCATTCCGGGCGCCTTCGCCGACTGGCCGCCCGACGACACGCAGCCGCCATGGTCGGACGTGACGTACCTCCGTCTCTACGACCATGCGAACTTCGACTACATCGCCTACAACACCGTGCGGATGTACGACGCGCGTCTGACCGCGCCGAGATGTGCGATCCCTTCGCTGTGGGAGCGAGTGGCGGGAATCTTGCCGCACTGCGTGCGCGAGTACGGGATCGACGGAGCCATGATCGACATGGGGCACGCACTGCCGCGCGAGCTCAAGCGGCGGATCATCGAGGGGACGCGCCAGGTGCGCGGCGACTTCGCGTTCTGGGACGAGGACTTCGCTCTCCGCGACGAGTCGCGCCGTGAGGGGTACAACGCGGCGATGGGCAGTCTCTGGTGGAGCATTCATCGACCGAGCGAGTTGCGGGCTGCGCTCGAGGCGTTCGCGCGCACGGCGCCCGCGCTCCCCTTCCTCGCGACGCCGGAGACTCATAACACGCCGCGCTGTGCAGCACGGCATGGTGGAATTGCGCGCTCTCGCTTCGCATGGGTCTTCGGTGCGTACCTCCCTGCGGTGCCGTTCGTCCACGGCGGGTTCGAACTGGGCGAAACGCAGCCGGTAAACACGGGTCTCGACTTCGCGCCGGGCGAGCTGGCGCAGTACCCAACCGAGGCTCTGCCACTGACCTCGCCGTGGGCCTACGATTGGGGCCGTGAGCCCCGCGTTCTGGACACCGTGCGGCGCAGCCTCGACGTGAGAGCCGAGTTCCTCGACCTTGTCACACGGACGGATCCAGCTTCGCTCCGCGTCCTTGAGGTGGTGCAAGGGACAGCCATGGCCTATGCGCGATGGCACGGCGGCCTTGCGGTTGTGGTAGTTGGAAACGCATCCGACGAGCCGTCGAGGAGTCGCGTGCAAGGCATTCCCCTCCTCGATGGTGCCGCTGTCGACCGGCTCTGCGGGCGCGCATGCGAGATCCGGAACGGGGAGCTCGACCTCGAGTTCGCTCCGTGGGAATGCCTGGTCCTGACAAGAAACGAGAACGAGTCCTCTAGATAGGAGCGCTAGGAGACCGCTGCGTACCCAGCGTCGAGCGCCTTCTCGTTGACCTCGACCAGTTTCTCCTTGCCGCCCTCGCGCATCGCGTCGGCCATCGCCTTCTTCACAGCGGCGAGGGGGACGGCGCCTGTGGCCTTGACGTACGCGCCTAGGGCCACCATGTTTACTGTGCGAGGGTTCCCGATCTTCGCCGCGATGTCGTTGATGGGTACGGCGTGCGCGACGATGTCGACGCGCTTGACCTTGCGGTGAATGAGTGACTGGTTGATGACAAGCACGCCATTCGGCGCAGCGGTCGTCTCGAACTTGTCGAGTGACGGCAAGTTCAGCGCGATCACGGCGCTTGGCTCATCGACGATGGGTGAACCGATCGGTCGGTCGGAGAGAATCACGGTGCAGTTCGCTGTCCCGCCGCGCATCTCGGGGCCGTACGATGGCAGCCAGGTGACCTCGAGTCCGTGGTCCATCCCTGCCTGGGCAAGGATCTTGCCGGCCAGGATCACGCCTTGACCGCCGAATCCGGCGATGACGACCGAACGTTCCATCACGCCCCCTTGTTCACGAGATCGCCGAGCGGGAAAACCTTCGTCACGGTGTTCGCGACGTGTTGGTTCGCCTGTACGGGCGACATGTGCCAGTTGGTCGGACACGTCGCGAGAATCTCGACGAGCGAGTATCCCTTCCCGTCCACTTGGTTCTGGAACGCCTTCTTGACCGCCTTGGTGCAGTCCATGATCCGCCGCGTGTCAAACAGCGCCTGCCGCGTCACGTAGACCGGGGCCTCGAGTTGCGCGATGAGTTCGGAGAAGCGGATTGGGTAGCCGGTCAGCGCAGGATCCCGACCTTCGGGCGTCGTCGTCGTGAGCTGGTTGACCAGCGTCGTCGGCGCCATCTCGCCTCCCGTCATGCCGTAGATCTGGTTGTTCACGAAGATGACGGTGATGTTCTCGCCTCGGTTCGCTGCGTGGATGGACTCTGCGGTCCCGATGCTGGCGAAGTCGCCGTCGCCCTGGTACGAGAACACGATGCGATCCGGGCGAGCTCGCTTGACCCCCGTCGCCACAGCGCTGGCGCGGCCGTGCGCCACCTGGAGCGCGTCGCAGCGATACCAGAGATAGGCGAACACTGCGCAGCCTACGGGAGCCACTCCGATGGTGCGCTCGGCGATCCCAAGCTCATCGAGGGTCTGCCCGATGATCCTCGTGATGATTCCGTGGTGGCATCCTGGGCAGTACGTGGAGCGTGCCTCGGTCAGGCTCCGCGGTCGACCGAAGACCTTCGTCATCTGGGCGGTGTCAACGGACATGTTTCTTCACCTCGCTCAGGATTCCCTTGGGCGTCGGGACGACTCCCCCCATCTCGCCGTAGAGCGGCGTCCTCGCCCGCTCAGCAACCGCCAGACGAACGTCCTCCCACATCTGGCCGGCGCTCATCTCCACGGTGAGGACGGTGTCGACGTGGTCGGCGACCGCGCGCAGCGCGTCGTACGGGTACGGCCAGAGGGTGATCGGGCGGAAGAGCCCCAGCTTGATCCCTTCGGCGCGGGCCATGTCGACGGCTGTTCTCGCGATCCGCGCGATGCTTCCGTATGCGACGACCACGATATCGGCGTCGGCGGTCTCGATCTCCTCGTAGCGGACCTCGTTTTTGCGGATCTCGGTGTACTTGGCCTGCAGGGCGAGGTTCATCTGCTTGAGGTTTTCGGGACTCAGATCGAAGCTCAAGATGATGTTCGGATCGCGTCCCTTCGCCCCGGTGGCCGCCCACGGCTTGCCCGGAAGCTTCGACGCGTCGATTGCGTCGGGCAGCTCGACCGGCTCCATCATCTGCCCGAGCAGTCCGTCGGCCAGGATCATGACCGGAGTCCGATACCGGTCCGCCAGATCGAACGCGAGCATCGTCAACTGCCCCGCCTCGGGGACCGTGGAGGGTCCCAGGACGATCATGTGATAGTCTCCGTGACCGCCGCCCTTTACGGCTTGGAAGTAGTCGCACTGCGACGGGGCGATGTTCCCGAGCCCGGGCCCTCCTCGGACCACGTTCACGATGACCGCGGGGAGGTTCGAACCGGCGAGGTACGAGATCCCCTCTTGCTTCAGCGAGATCCCGGGCGACGAGGAGGATGTCATCGTCCGCACACCCGCCGCCGCTGCTCCGTACACCATGCTGATGGCGGCCACTTCGCTCTCAGCTTGGATGAACGTTCGGCCGAGCCGCGGCATCTGCCGCGCCATGTACTCCACAAGCTCGCCCTGAGGCGTGATTGGATAGGCGAAGTAGCACTGGCAGCCAGCTCGGATGGCGGACTCCGCGATGGCCTCGTTCCCCCGCAAGAGGTACCGTTGTCCCATATCGACTCCTTACGTGGAGGGTTTCTCTCGATAGACCGACAGAGCTACATCCGGGCACGTGATCGCGCAGAAAGCGCAAGCGACGCAGGCGTCCGGCTTCTGCATGTGGACAACGTCGTACCCGCTCTTGTTGAGGATTCCGGAGAAGGCGAGAACCTTCTGCGGGCAAGCGGCGATGCACAGCCCGCACCCCTTGCATCGCTCGCTGTCGACGACCACAACTCCGCGGGGCATGCGACCTCCTCTTAGGATTCGTCGTTCACTTGCTCGCTCAGTCGCTTCGAGCGGTGCTTCCGCAGCTGGCCCAGCGCAGTCCCGACTCGCTCGATCCAGTTCCGGATGTCCTCTTCCTGCAGGGAGCGCGAAGGGATGGCGGCCGGAGCCTGCGCCCGTCGTCCGGCCCGGCGCCCGGATAGCGCGCTGTGCAGACGGTCGAACTCAAGATCGAAGGCCGTAGCATCCTCCGCATCGTCCCGCTGTTGCACAGCCGAGACGATCGTCTGGCCGTCTGGCGAACGGCCTTCCAACGTAAACTGCCCGCGGTATCCGGCCTCGGGGAGCTTGTCTAGGGCGCTCTGCAGGATGGCAAGCTCATCGGTGTCCAGCCGCACCTGGAGGTCCTTGCCATCCACGGCGACCACTTCGCCGAACAGAGTGACCTTCTCGCTCACTGCGATCCCTTCCTGCCGCGCTGAGAGGTGTCTCCGGAGCTAGGCGGCCTTGACGATGTGGCCGGACTTGATGCACCGCGTGCAGGCGCGGACCCACGACTTCCGCCCGTCAACGATCGCGTGGATCCTTTGTAGGTTGGGGGCGCGAACGCGCCGGGTGTGCCGCATCGAATGGCTCACCATGTTCCCCGCCAAGGGACGCTTGCCACAGACGCTACAGACTCTCGACATCTCCACTCACCTCTCGTTCTCTACGTCTACGCCAGGATCGGCTCGACGTACGTCGGCTCGAGCTCACGGAGCCTGTCCCCGCGGACAAGAGCACCTATCCTCGCCACGGCGAGCGCCGACGGCTCCATGGCCCCCGCGGGGCCCAGGAACACCGTTGCCGAGTCGCCCAGAGACTGGATGACACGGCGGGCCGCGCTGCCCACGATGCACAGCGGGCGCTGCTCCGTGCGGAGGCGTGTCACAAGGTCCGCTTCGCGCAGCACCATCGTGTCACTCCGCGGCTTCTCGCCGGAGAACCACCGCGCGTACACCACGTCTCGTCGGCTTGCCGCGATGACGCAAACGCGCTGCTCTTCCCCCGCGCGCTGACGATACGCAAGAGTACCGTCAACGCCCACAAGGTCGGTGCCCCGCGCCTGGCACATTCCTTTAGCGGTTGCCAACCCGATCCTCAGGCCGGTGAACGACCCCGGACCAAGGTTCACGCAGACTCTCCGCACATCATCTCTCGTCCGCCCCGACTCGGCCAGGATCGCTTCCACCGTCGGCAACAACCACTCAGCATGCCGCAAGGGCTCGGGCAGGGGTCGCTCGACTGCGAGGTCTCCCTCTTCAAGAAGCGCAACGCTGCCCGGAGACTCGGACGTATCCAAACCGAGGACCAACATGCTACCTCCATGGTAGGCGAGCCGCGGTGGGGTTTCAACCGCCGAACGGATTGGGATCGCTGGTATCAGGGTATGCGTCGGCGGCGCGGGTTGCGGTCTCGAGGTCGCGATCCATCTGCTGACGGAGATCGGACAAAGACGCAAACGCCGTATCACGGCGCAGCAGGGCCAGGAGGTGCACTTCGAGCGTCTCGTCGGTCAGGCTGCGCGGAGGAGCTGCGAGCCAGTGCACTTCGCAGCGCACCGGAGACCCCTGGAGCGTTGGACGAGAGCCGACGTAGGTCAAGGCGAGCGAACGGGCGCCGCCGGTGAATGCCCGGGAGATGTAGACTCCGTGTCGTGGAAGGAGTACGCGCGGATCGAGCGCCAGATTCGCCGTGGGAAATCCCAGTGTGCGGCCGATCCCGTCCCCTGGCACGACGCGCCCGAGGAGAATCGGGGGTCGGCCGAGCAGCTGTGTCGCCTGTGCGACGTCGCCGGACTGGAGAAGAGAACGGATCCTGGTGCTGCTCACCGGAGCGTTGCCCACGCAGACGGGAGGGACGACGAAAAGCTCAAGCCCCTGCGGGGCGAGCAGTCTGGCAAGCGTGGACACGTCTCCCGTCCGGCGGTGGCCGAACCGAAAGGATTCCCCGACCACGACGATCCCCGCGCCGAGTTCGCCGATGAGCACATCGCGGACGAAAGAGGGCGCCTCAAGCTCCCGCACCTCGTCGAGCGACGCCTCCAGCACTCGGTCTGCCCATCGGCCGAGCAAGTGCCGCTTGGTCGCGGGGGGGAGAAGCAGCTGCGGGCGCTCGTCTCCCATCGCGACGCGAGGGGGAACGCTGAAGGTGTATGCGACGCACTCTGTGCCGCGAGCACGGGCGGCGGCTCGCGCGGCGGACAACACGCTCTGGTGCCCGACGTGCACTCCGTCGAAAGTGCCAATCGTGATAGCGCCGCGTGTTGTGGGCATACCTTACTCCGGCGGAATGGTACCGCGCTTCCTCAGGAATCGCACTTGCGAGTTGGAGCCTCGCACGTCCGACCCGTAGAATGCGTGCACGATGAGGACGGAGCACCTGGTAGGGGCGAAGCTTGAGGAGGATGCAGCGTTCGCCACGTTGCGACCGCGTTCGTTGGAGGAGTTCGTAGGCCAGGATGACGTCAAGGAGAAGCTCCGGATCTACATCGAAGCTGCTCGACGGCGGGATGAACCGCTTGACCACGTGTTGCTCTCAGGTCCTCCCGGGCTCGGGAAGACCACTCTCGCACAGATCATCGCTGCGGAGATGGGCGTCAGCGTTCGCATCAGCTCCGGGCCGGCGATCGAGAAGGCCGGTGATCTTGCGGCCATCCTGACCAACCTGCGACCGCGCGATGTCTTCTTCATTGACGAGATCCACAGGCTTCGCCGCAACGTCGAGGAGATCCTCTATCCAGCCATGGAGGACGGGAAGATCGATATCGTGCTTGGGGAAGGGCCCAACGCGCAGTCTCTCCGAATCGACCTGCCCGCTTTCACGCTCATTGGAGCGACCACGCGCTCCGGCCTGATCTCCGCGCCGATGCGCGATCGGTTCGAGGTGTCCTTCCGGCTCGGTTTCTACACGCATCGCGAACTGACCGACATTGTCGTGCGATCCGGCGGGCTCTTAGGCGTTGCCATTACGATGGACGGAGCTGGCGAGTTGGCGAAGCGAGCGAGAGGAACGCCGCGCATCGCCAATCGTCTGCTGCGCCGAGCTCGCGACTTCGCGGAGGTCAGAGGGGAGGGGCGCATCGACATTGGCACGGCGCGTCAGGCGCTCGACATGCTAAGCATAGACGACGTCGGCCTCGACGAACTCGACCGGCTCGTCCTTCGCGCTCTCGTGGAGAAGTTCGGCGGCGGGCCGGTGGGCCTTGATACACTGGCGGCCTCGCTGTCTGAGGAGAAGGACACGCTGACCGACGTCGTCGAACCCTTTCTTCTTCAGGAGGGCTTTATTCAGCGCACCCCGCAGGGCAGGGTGGCGACAGACCGCGCGTACGCGCATCTCGGGAAGCCACACCCCGAACGTCTCCTCTAGCGTCGCCCCTTGCGGGCATTGTAGATGAACTCCGACACGACGCCCCTGAATCTCGACCAGTCGAGCAGGAGCGCGAGGAGTATCCACATACCGTAGAGAAACGCAGCGGTCGGTGCGGCGAAGCAAGCGACCACGAGCGGCAGGGCAACGACGGGGAAGGCAAACGACATCGTTACGGACTTCGAACGGAAGTAGGCGACGCACGCCGCCGCCACCATGACGTACGGGAGCGCGACTGCGAGCGGAACGAAGTCGGCCATAGTGAGATAGCAGAGCGCGGAGAACACCATCAGCATGTCGAACGTGAACTCCTGCTCCCCAACCCACGTCGGCGGCTTGCGGTACTTGCGAGCAAGGCGGCCGTCGAAGATGTCGGTCGTCCACCCGATCATGGTGAGGAGGATGACGGCTTCCAGAGCAGACTTCCCTACGAAGCCCAACGAGAAGATGGCGACCGCGATGACGCCCCGCGACAGCGTTAAAAGATCCGGAACCCTTTTCATCTCGCTCACCCGACGGTGATTGTAGGCAGACACCTTGAACGCAGCAAGTCGCCGACTTCGGCCGCGAGCACTTGGTTGTGCCAGCCGCAGTTCATAGAATGAACGCGGGGCGGGCAGAGCGAAGCCCGTGGCGGGGCGAGTCGGGAGGTGCGGGCATGAAAAACGCGGCGTTGCTCCTTGGAATCTGGGTTGGCATCTACCTTTTCGCCTTCTCGGTCGCACACGTGCGGAGTGTCGATGTGCCCCGCGTGCCTCCGCCGGCGGGGGCCGAGGTTGTCGATGAGCGGAACGGTTTTGCCTTCCCCCGGCCTGTTGGCTGGAGCGTCGTGACGGCGGACGGCGTAGCCCGGTTGGTCGCGCCGATCGCGGGCGTCGAGGCATGGGCGCTGTCCGGAGCCGGAACGACGGCCGGCGAAGCGCTGGCGGAGGCCTGGGAGAAGATCGAGCCGTGCTCCCCTTGCGAGCTGCCGGCCGTGCTCCAGTCGGACTCTCTGACCGCAGGGCGCGAGGGCGCCGTCCTCGCACTCGAACCGGATGTCGAGGGGAGGACGAACCGCGTCGTTGTCCTGTTGCCGGGGACTCGGGCGCGAGTCCTTCTCATCCGGCTGGCTGACGGCGTCTCCCTTCCGGCGCGTGTGGAGTCGGACCTACGGGAGATAGAGGCCGGGTTCCGCGCTGTGGAGCCAGCGCCGGCGCCTTCCGCTCCGGACTCTCCGTAGCGGCTAGGCGGCCGTGACAGAGACGCCAGCGAGCCGCACGTGGGGCAGGGAGAATCCGAAGACCTGCTGAGGATCCCTGGCGACAGCAACGATCGTGCGGAGAGCATCGAACGCGTTCCCGGCGATCAGCGTTCCGGACACCGGCGAGACCCGCTTCCCTCCGCGAAGGAGATGGGCGGCTTTCGCCACGCCCGAGAAGTCGCCGGAGACAGGATCGACATTGCCCGAGAACCTTCCCACGAGGAGGCCCTGCGTGGTGTCGGCGATGATCTCCTCGACAGTCGCCTCGCCCGAGACGAGCGTGAGGTTCGTCGGGCCAATGCCAGGAAGAGAGTTCGCGGCCCCCGCGGCGTGGCCCGTGTCGGGCACCCCCAGCGCGGAGCTCGTGTAGGCATTGTGGAGGAAGGAAACGAGGCGTCCCTCCTCAACGAGGGTCAGGGCCGCGTGGGGCACCCCCTCTCGATCGAACGACGAACTCGCCACGCCACCGGGGCGCGTGCCATCGTCGACGATCGAGAGAGCACGCGACGCGACGACGTGACCCACGCGATCGCGCCAGCGCGACAGTCCCCGAAGCGCGTTCCGCGCGTTTACCTGGAACAAGAGCGGCGCGACGAGGATGTCGAGAGCCGCGCTGGGGGACAGGATGACGTCTCCCTGGAATGTCTGGCCGGGCGCCGACCCCAGCGAGCCTACGGCGTTGTGACACGCCAGGATCACGGCGTGCGAGACGTCAATGTCCTGCCTGTGCCGGCACGCGCCAAACTGGAAGTCCATGCTGGAGACCTGCTCGTTCTCTTTTGCTGTCACGAGCACATGATGCGTGAACAGGCTTGCAGCCTCGGAGGCTTCGATACCGAGGGTATTCGCCAGCGCGCGTTCCGACCTTCGGGAGGAGAACGCGCCGTCTCCGACGATGAGCCGGCGATCGATGCCTTCAGCAATTCGGAGCATCGTCGAGGCACACTCGACCGCGTCGCGAGGGGAGAACTCACACGCGTGGTCGTCGAACAGGTCGCGGACCGCCGGGATGTCCCGGGGAGGCGGGAAGCGGTTGTGGATGTCTCCGGGTGCGGCCTTGGCTAAGGCTACGGCATCTCGGCAGGCGGCTGTCAGATCACGCGCCGCGTTTGTGCTCGCGAAGCCAAGACGGTCTCCGATGAGGACGCGGACGCCCAATGTGGATTCGTGGCTCGATCTGGCGATCTGTAGATCGTGCTTCTCGATAGCGGCCGACACTTCCTCGGTGCGCTGCACGATCACCTCCGCGTCTGTCGCCCCGAACTGCCTGGCCGCGGCGCATCCTTCGCGGCAGCGGTCGAGAAGCTGCTCGATCATGCTTGCCGCCCTCCCAGAGTGAGCTGGCAGCGAACGTGCGGCCCTCCGCAGTCGACTTTCGCTGGCTGCCCTTTGCCACAGTAGTCGGCGCTGTTCTCCCATGCGAAGTCGTTGCCGACTCCGTCGATCGACTCGAGGACTCGGAACGCGTTTCCGGAGATCGTCACTCCGCGAAGCACTCGGCCCAACCTCCCGCGCTCAATGCGGCGTGCCTCGCGAACACCGAACATGAACTCGGCGTTCGAGTCCGCCTGACCGCTCATGGCGAAGCCCCGCAGGTAGTACCCGTTCTCGGCGCCTGCAAGCAGCGCCTCGACCGGCGTGTCACCGGATTCCATGTACGTGTTCGTCATCCGGATGATCGGCTCGTCGGTGAAGTGAAACGCGCGTGCGTTGCCCGTTGGGGATGCGCCGAACAGGGCCGCCGTCTCCCGGTTGTGAAGGAACGAGCGCAGGGTGCCGCGTTCGATCAACACGGTGCGGCCGGCAGGGACGCCCTCGTCGTCGACCGGCACGAGGCCGACAAGGTGGCGAGCATGAGGCGGGCTTCCGGAGTCGCACATGGTCACAAGGTGCGATGCCACGCGCGTTCCGAGTCTTCCGGCGGTGGCGGCCCCGCCGAGAACGATGTCGGCTTCCACCGTGTGTCCTATGGCCTCGTGACACAGAATCCCGACCAACTCAGGATCGAGAACCACCGTCGCCAATCCTCCCGGCGCATGGGGAGCCGTGAGCTGGTCCACGGCGATCCGAACAGCGTCCGCGGCAAGCTCGGCCCAGGAACGCCGCGCGAACAGGTCCGTCCAGCCGCCCGTCACGCCGACTGTCTCGAGTCCCATGGATTGCTCCCCGTCGGCGGAGGCGATCGCGAGCACTCGCAGGCTCGGTTTCATGTCGAGGATTCGGGCGAGAGTGCCATCTGAGGTAGCGATGATCCTCTCTTCGAGAGTCTCTTCGTAGGTGACGGATGACGACGTGATCTTCGGTGACGCACGTCGGATCTGCTCATCGACTCGAAGCACGAGGTCGATCTTCTCCGCGAGAGGGTGAACGTCGAGGGGATCGTCCGTCGCGACGGAGAACGTTCCGCGTGTTGCGCCTGCCGGTGCGAGTCGCACCGCCTGACTCCTCTTGCCGCGTGAGGTCGCACTCGCCAGCGTGCTGGCCGTGGCGGCCGCCGCGCGAAGCCCATCCTCACAGAGGTCCGTCGTGCTGGCGAAACCGAAGGCTCCCTCGACAAGAGCGCGGATCCCGACCCCCGCGGAGCGGGCGCTTGAGCACTGGTCGAAGTGTCCGTTGCGAACCCCGAGAGAGAGGGATCGCCGTTCCTGAAAACGCGCCTCGAGCCAGCTCTGCGATTGACGCACTGTGCGTTCCAACAGCCTGTCCACGCCGCCTCCGGACCCAGGGGTTCCAGAGAGGATAGCCGGTCGCGAAGCCCTGAGAAAGGCGCTATGCTGCCGTACGCGACGTGCGGAAGGGGATGCTGAGGATGGAGAACGCGATGGCGAAATCGATGCTCGACGCTCTGATGGGCCGCGCGTCGGTGCGCGAGTACGCGCTCGAAGAGCCGTCCAGCGAGGTGATCGAGACGATCGTCCGCGCCGGGCAACGGGCTCCCTTCGCGGCGCAGCTTGGAAGCGTCATCCTGCGACGCGACCGTGCTCGAAGCCCGTTCGGCGCGCCCCTCCTCTTCACAATCTGCGCCGACGTCCATCGATTGGAGCGCATCCTTGCCGAGCGTGGCTGGGTTCGCGTGACCAGCGACGTGGCGACTCTGCTGTTTGCGATCCAGGACGCGGCGTACATGGCTGAGAATATGGTCCTGGCTGGCGAAGTGCTTGGACTCGGGAGCTGCTATCTCGGCGGTGCGGCGTTTGACGCGGGTCGGATTGCAGCCGAGTACGCACTTCCGCCTCGCGTGTTCCCGTTCGTCCAGCTTGCGATGGGCTACCCGAAATCGGTTCCGATCCCGCGCCCGCGATACCCGCTTTCGTACACGCTTCACGAGGGCGCATACCGAGAACCGAGCGAGGACGAGGTCCGTGCCGCCATGGCGGCCATGGACGAGGGCTATCTCGCGCAGGACTACTACCAAGACTATGCCATTGCGCTTGAGGCGGGTCGCTCGGAGACCTTCTCGCGCCGGACATACTCGTGGACTGAGCACATGGGGAGAAAGTGGGGACAGTGGTGGCGTGACCCCGAGGACCTTCTCGGCCCGCTGCGGGTGTGCGGGTTCGATGTCGGATCTCCGGCCACGCGCAACGAGGTTGCAGACCGGCCTGCTTGACAGAAGTCGAGATGCATACGTATATTCCGTCAGGCAGACGGGTCCATAGCTCAGGGGCAGAGCAGCCGGCTCATAACCGGTAGGTCCCAGGTTCGAAACCTGGTGGACCCACAAGATGGACAAGCTCTTCGTGTACGTGGACGGCGGAGCGCGAGCCGAGCCTGGTGAAGCAGGGATCGGCATAGCGATTACCGACGCGCACGGCAACGTCGTCGACGAGATCTCGCAGCTGATTGGCCGCTCCACGACGGAGGTTGCCGAGTACCGCGCGCTGATCGAGGGTTGCCGCCGCGCGCTCAACTACAAGCCGCAGTCCGTGGTCTTCTTCACCGACAACCAGCGTCTGGCGAACCACATCAATGGGGTATTCGAGACTCGCGAGCCGCACATCAGGCACCTGGTTGAGAGCGCGATGGGTTTCCTAAACCAGATTCCACAGTGGCGAGTGAACTACGTCGACCCGCGCGCCCATCATCGAGCGCCTCGACTTGTGGAGGAAGCGTTTCACCGGAACCTCCACGCGCAGATGACAAGGGAGAAGCTCGAAGCAGCGCTCCTCTCGCGGGCTGCGTCGCTCAGCGAAGAAGGGATGCAGAAGCTACTCGACCTCGCGGAGCGCTTGCGGGATACGGAGTAGCCGATGCGGATCGTACTTCAGAGAGTCGAGCGAGCCGCCGTTCGGGTCGGATCGGTCACGGTCGGAGCCATCCGTGAGGGGCTTCTGCTCCTGGTTGGAGTCGGCCACGGGGACGATCGCCTCGACATCGCGGCAGCCGCGCGCAAGATTCTGGACCTGCGAGTCTTCGAGGATAGCGAGGGCAGGATGAACTTGTCCTTGCGCGATGTTCGGGGGGAGGTCCTCGCTGTGTCGCAGTTCACTCTCTACGGCGACACCCGCAGAGGACGGCGTCCGAGCTACACCGACGCGTCGCCTCCGGCCATTGCGCTGCCGGTTTTCGACGCGCTCGTCGCGGCGCTTCGAGCTGAGGGAACGAAGGTTGCCGTGGGACAGTTTGGGGCCCGCATGTCCGTCGAGCTTGTCAACGACGGCCCGGTCACGCTCCTGTTCGAGCTTGCGCCTCCCGATCCCGACGAGTAGACTCCCGTTTTGTTGCCAATCCAGTAGCATCTCCGATCAGGAGGAGACATGGCTGTACCGAAATACCGTACGTCAAGGTCCAAAGTGCGCATGCGCAGAAGCCAGTGGCGCAAGATGGACCCTGTGCCGTCCGCAGAGTGTGCGCACTGCCACGAGCCGAAGCTTCCTCACCGTGTGTGTCCGCACTGCGGGTTCTACAACGGAATGGAGATCGTGGCACAGAAGCAGGCGGCCGAGTAGCCGGACCTTGGCCGGGTAGCGGGAGCGGCGCTCCCGCTTGTCTTTTCCTTTCGGGTCTGCCCTTCGGGCCACCTTACCTCGAGAAGCGCGACGCCGCGGAGACCCACCGCGTTGACTTGCCCTCGATCCGCGTACAGAATGGTTTCGGACAGAGGGACCATGAGCAACGCGCGATCGGATGGAGCGAGCGAGGGCTCTCTCAGGGAGCAATGGCGATCAATTCGTGACGGGATCGAAGATCGCGTCCTGCGGGCGTGCCTGCCGGTCGACGTCCATTCGGTTGCCGATGACGGAGGGACGTTTTACATCTCGGTCGACAGCGACTTTCGGAAGGAGTACTGCCAGAGGAAGCTCGGCAAGTTGCAGGAAGCTGTGACGCGAGCGCTCGGACCCCGGGAGGTCAAGATCGGCGAGCCTCCGCTCCTTGAGCAAGCCAAGAGAGACGATGTCGTGGACCGTGGTGTGAATGCTCGGATCGTGGTACTCGGCGTGGGCGACGGCGGGGTGAATGCGGTCGCGAGAATGCGCGAGGAGCGCCTCGTGGGAGTGCGTCTCGTCGCCGTGGACACCGATCGGCAAGTGCTTCAGGCGGCTGCGATACGTGAGCAGCTTCAGCTCGGCGTCGACATCACGGGGGGCCGAGGGACGGGGGGAAACCCGGAGAAGGCAAAGCGAGCCGCAGAAGAGTCGCGATGGGAAGTCGCGAACCTTCTGCGTGGGACGGATCTCGTATTCGTCACCGCGGGCCTCGGTGGGGGCACGGGCACGGGAGCCGCTCCCGTCATCGCGCAGGTAGCCCGCGAGCAAGGCGCTCTGACGATCGGCGTCGTAACTCGGCCGTTCACGTTCGAGGGCGCTGCGAGGATGGCGAATGCCGAAAGAGGTCTTCGCGAGCTCCGCTCGACCGCCGACGTGCTCATCGTCGTGTCGAACGACCGTCTACTCCAAACCGCCGCGAAGGGCATGCCGATGACCAAGGCATTCGAACTTGCCGACGGGATCCTGCATCAGGGAGTACGGGGGATCTCCGACCTCATTACCGTCCGCGGTCTCATCAACCTCGACTTCGCCGACATACGGAGTCTCCTGGCCGGCGCGGGCGAGGCGATGATGGGCATGGGCAGGGCCGCCGGACCCACGAGGGCGCTGACGGCGGCCAAGACGGCGAGCACCAATCCACTCCTCGAGGGCGATTCCATCCGAGGCGCAAGAAAGCTGATCATGAACGTCACGGGCGGGGAGGATCTGACGTTGGGCGAAGTCACACAAGCGGCGGACCATGTGCGGCGCGCCGCCGCGACGGAGTGCGACCTCATCTTCGGAGCCGTCGTTCGGCCGGACAGAGACCGTGAGGTGGAGATCACGATCATTGCCGCCAATTTCCAGGGCGAGGACTCCGTGGTCAGAGAAGAGAAGCGCCACGTGCGGCGCGAACGCGTCCCTCTCAACGCGGATCTCGACGTTCCGACGTTCATGCGGCGAGAGCGCGGGTCCGATGAAAGCGAGTAGGATGGGACAGGGAAAGCCATGGAGCAAGCGCAGATCGTCCTGTGCCATTCGCAGGCTCAGGACACCCTCATCAGGGGACTGACGGAAGACGGCCATCGAGTCGTCGTTCTGGCGTGCGACGAATCGGTCCGAGATCGCATCTCGGCGCTGAGACCCGATCTCGTTCTCTTGGAGTTGGCCATTCGCGGCCCGCACCGCGGAGGCTGGGGCCTCCTCGAGTGGCTTGGCGACCAAGCACCGACGGCGGGAGTCATCGGGCTCACGTCCTTGGGCCGACTCAGCGACCGAGTTCGCGCGCTTGACCTTGGTGCCGACGACGTCATACAGGAGACCTGCGAGACGGACGAAGTGCGAGCGCGTGTGCGCGCCGTCCTTCGCAGAAGGCACCCCGAACTCGGACGGACACGGCTCGTGATCGACGATGAGCGGAAAGAGGTGTGGCTCGGGGATCGGCGTATCGCGCTGTCGCCGAAGGAGTACGCGTTGCTGTCCCTCCTGGCGTCGGCTCCCGGCCGAGTGTTCTCCAGCGAGGAGATCGTAGATGCCCTCTGGGCGGAGCCGTCTCGCGCGGCGGGCCATCCGTCCTACGCGACAGATCAGGACGCCCAGAAGTATGTCTATCTTCTCCGACGCAAGCTCGAGGCGGATGCGGCACGGCCCGAGGTGATCCTGACCGTTCGCGGCTTCGGCTACCGGCTTGCGCTCTAAACGTCTCGGATATCGAGGTACAGAGGCCCATCCAATGGGAGCACGTCGCGCCGGAACGGAATCGCCATGGTGTTGTAGTGCAGAGTTGTCTGCGTCAGGAATCGCGGGAAGCGCACGAGGGGATCGTCACGGTACGCGAACAACGTGAGGATGTCTATACCCTCGGTTCGCGCATTGCGGCACAACTGGCGGACGAGAGACTTGAGAAGACCGAAGCCCTGGGGGCCTGTGCAGACCGGGTCGAAGAGCTGCAGGTAGGCGATGCGCTCGCCCACGACGGGGACGCGAGGGACGGGCAGGACGTGCGAGGCCGGATTCAGCACGGCTCCAAGAGCTCGTAGAGAGAGAGGCATGCGGACGACGCGCCCGCGGTAGATGGTCGACAGGTCCCACGCGCTCACCTGCGCGGAAGACGAACCTCGTTCGAGACGGAAGATGCCCTTCAGGTAGCCGAGTTGAGCGCCCCGCTCGTACGCGGCCGCGACACGCAGAGGCTTCAGCGACCGTCGCCCCACAGCGGATTCGATCCGGGCAACCTCCGCGTTGAGGTGGGCGAGATGATCGTCAAGGTGCCTCGTCCGGCCGCGGAAGACAGGCAGCGTTAGGACGTCGAACGACCCGACCTCTTGGGCTCCCACACGCGTAGCGACGTTGAGGGAGTCGTAGTTGTCGCACTTCACGTGGCCGTAGAGCAGGGACGCCCCCGCAGACTTCACCTCCTCTTCGACGGCTTTCCAGAGCCGTAGTAGGCCGCGCTTCATGCTGCGGCGGTACTTCGCGTCGCCGCGAAGGTCGTAGTAGTAGGCCGCTCGGTCGGGAGAGCCGGCGAGGAGAACGTCCTTCACGACAAACGCCATCACTCCGACGATGCGCTCGTTCTCTGTGGCGACGAGGACTCTTGCTTGGGCATGCATGCGCGAGCGGTAGAAGTAGTCCTCGCGGTCGATGAGGATCGAGATGCCTGTGCCTTGGGGGCTCTCCGCCTCAAGCTTGAGCAGGGCCTCGTTGTCGCTCGGCGTGGCTTCGCGTATCGAGAACATGCTCCCCTTTCGCCTCCGTCGCGTTACCCTCTACTCTTGCCGCTTCCCCAGAGGCCGCAGCGCCCTCGGGTCGATCGTGGCGGTACCTACTTCCCTCCATCCGACGGCCGCCTCGCATGCTGCTCGTACGCCTCGATGATTCGTGCGACGAGCGGATGACGGACGACATCCGACTTGTCAAGGTAGATGAACGAGATCCCGTCGATGTTGCAGAGGACGTCCTGCACGGAGATCAGCCCCGACACGCGCTCCTCCAGATCGACCTGCGTGATGTCCCCTGTGATGATCGCTTTGGAGTTGAATCCCAGACGCGTCAGAAACATCTTCATCTGGGTGGATGTCGTGTTCTGGGCCTCGTCGAGGATTACGAAGCTGTTGTTGAGCGTTCTGCCGCGCATGAAAGCGAGCGGCGCCATCTCGATCTTCCCGTATTCGATCAGCTTCTCGAACTCGCTCGACGGAATCATGTCGAACATCGCATCGTACAAGGGGCGGAGGTAGGGGCTCACTTTTGCCTGGATGTCGCCGGGCAAGAACCCCAGTTCCTCGCCGGCCTCCACGGCGGGCCGCGTGAGGATGATGCGCTTCACCCTCTCGCGCTTGAGGTAGTCGATGGCTTGCGCCACGGCGAGGTAGGTCTTTCCCGTGCCGGCCGGACCGATGGCGAACACGACGTCGCTGTCGCGCACGGCCTGGACGTAGCGGTGTTGGCCGACGGTCTTGGCGCGGATTTCTTCGCCCCAGTGAGTGACGCGGACCACGTCAGACAGGACGCCTTGCACGCCGACTCCCGACTTGACCTGTTCGATGAGGTAACGCACGTCAGAGACAGACGGGCAATGGTTCTTCTCGATCAGTCCGAGGATCTTCTCGAACAGTGCGCGGACGCGCTCTACTTCGTCCGGTTCGCCCTGAATGCGGATCGTCTCGCCGCGCGCGATGATCTTCGCCGAGAAGGCCTTCTCGATCTCCTTGAGGTTGCGGTTGTATTGCCCGAACAGGGCGGATGCTTCGGCATCATCGCGGAACGTGATCTCAGTCTGCACTGTGTTGATCGTCATGAACGCCTTCGAGCCCATCCTCTGTGGCTCCCGTGATCCGCACTCGACACAACATCGCGCCAGAAACTCGCACACGCGACGTGAACGTCACCGCCAGATTCTCGGCCGAGTGGCCGAGATACCGCCCGTCGCACTGTGACTCCGTCAAGACATCTTCGATCCTGCCCACGCGGGCGTCAAGAAGGCGCCGCCGCACGGCACGCCAGGCTTGCGCGAGCCGATCTGCGCGATCGCGCTTGACGTCCTCGGGGACAGCCGGCTGGAGTCCTGCCGCCTCCGTGCCGAGGCGTGCCGAGAACCGAAAGATGTGCAGATTGGAGAACCCGACATCGTCGACGAGACGGCGCGTTGCGCCGAATGCAGGCTCGTCTTCGCCCGGGAAACCCACGATGACGTCCGACCCCAAGGTGATCGCGGGCACTCGGCTGCGGAAGTGATCCACGACGGCGCGGTAGTCGCCGCTCGTGTAGGGTCGGCGCATGGCGCGCAGTACGGCGTCGTCCCCACTCTGGAGTGGGATGTGGACGTGAGGGCAGAACCGGGCGTCGGCGGCGAAGACGTCGATGAGCGCATCCGTGACTCCGGCGAGGTTGAGAGATGCGAGTCGAAGGCGGACGAGTCCCCGAATCTTCAGGAGCTGGCGGAGGAGGACGGGCAAGTCACCCTCGGGCGCGGCGTACTCCGCCAGATTGATCCCCGCGAGGACGATCTCGAGGAATCCGGCAGCGACAAGCCGCTCTGCCTCGTCGACGGCCGCTCGGATGCTCTTGCTGCGGGGTCCTCCTCGGAGTTGGACGGCGTGACAGTACGAGCAAGCTCCCGAACACCCATCCTCGACCTTCAGGACTGCGCGAACTCGACCGACAGGCCCTACCGCAGTCTCGACGTCCAGTGGAGCAGACGGCACGGGCGCGAACAGCCCGCGCTCCCCTGCCGTGACCCGCGAGAGAACCTCACGGAGGCCGACCTTCCAGGCATTCCCGGCGACAGCCTCGACCGGCACGAAGTCCGTCATCCTGCGGGCTACTGCATCCGCGAGGCAGCCTGTCAAGAGAATCAGCGCGTCGGGAGATGCGGCCCGGATGCGGTGGACCGCTTGTCGTGCCTTCTTCACCGCTAAGCCCGTGACGCTGCATCCGTTGAGGACGTAGACATCGGCTCGATCGTCGACCACGTCGTAGCTGCTGCCGAGGAGGCCTCGCATCATGTCGGTCTCAGCCTGATTGACCCGGCAGCCAAACGTCAGGAACGCAACTCGGGGGCTTGCCGTCTCATCCGTTCGCCGCTCAACGTAGCCGTGCACTCCCTGTTGCGTGTCGCTACCCCCGTTCCCGCCCATTCTTCCAAGGATAGCCGGCTGGACCGATCCGTCAAAGAGCGTGGAGAAGCACGATGGGAAGCAGGCTCCAGTTGACAAGCACGCGTTCCTGTGATAGCGTCGGCGTTAGGGGGCAAGCATGAGGGGAAACCCTGTTCGTAAAACGATTCTCTATGGTTCGGCTGGAGCTTTGCTTGCCGCCATCAGTTCTCTCGTCTTGGTCTTCGCTGCGATGCAGGATAGGACAGGCTGGCCGGAAGACGGTCGCGGGAATGTCCTGTGGGTCGTTGAGGAGGCTGGGAGTGACTCCGGGCCGCGCGCACTCGGGATCCTCAGCCTCCATGCTGCCGGCGCGGCCGTCGTGTTCGTCCCGGCGGACCTTTCGGTCAAGAGGAGAGACGGTCGGCTGACCGAGTTGGGCGATCTGGGCGAGGACGAAGGATGGAGCACGTGCTGCGACGCCGTGGGCTCCCTCCTCGGGCTCCCCGTGGCAGGGTACGTGGCGCTGACCGAGCGAGAAGCCGTCGCGCTCATCGATGCGATGGGCCCGGTCCGAATTGCGGTACCCGCTGCGGTCACGCATCCGGCGAGTTCCGGGGCGGGGGCCGGAATCGACATCGGGCGGGGGGAGCACGCGCTGTCGGGAGTCGAGATCCTTGCGTACGTGAACGGCGAGGCCGAGGACAGCGCAGGGAAGCGTCGGGAGCGTGCGCTACAAGCGCTCATGACGACAGCCGGCGTGGTGGAGGACAAAGCGTCTGCGGCCGCGCGACGCCTTCTGTCCCGGGCGCGCTCGAACCTTGACATGGGCAGCGTGTGGGACTCCATACGGCGCACGGAGCAGAGCGGCAAGACGGTCGAAGTCGTGGAGATCCCCACGACCGTCCTGGTGCGCGACGGAGTCGCGCGCCGGGTCGTTCAGGTCGTAGAAGCGGAGAAGGCTGTTGCATCGGCGATCGGCGCGCGGGCGCTGCTCACTCCTGAGGACATCACGGTCGCGATCTTCAATGGCAGCGGGGCGCGCCTCGCTGCGACCCGCGCGGCTCTGTACCTTCAGGAGCGGGGATTCCGTGTCGGCCGGATCGGCAACGCGGACGACTTCGGCTACGTGGCGACGTACGTCGTGCGGTTGACGGAAGAGCCGAAGGCGTGGATCCTTCGAGATGCGTTGCCCGGGGCCGCCAAGGTTGTCAGCCCCGGTGAGTTTGGGTCGCATTACGACGCACTGCGTCCCAGCATCCCGCAGGGAGCGGACGTCGTGCTTGTCGTCGGGGCAGGAATGGAGTTCGGCCGATGAAAGAAGAAACGCTGTTGCAGCGGGCAGTAAGGACCATCGAAGACAAGAAGGGCGAGGGGATCGTGGCCATCGACCTCCGCGACGTGTCGATTCCTACGAGCTACTTCCTCATCGCCGAAGCCGACAACCCCGTGCATGCCAAGGCGCTTATCTCGGCTCTGCGCGAATCGTTGCCCGAGCGGCCGTACCGTACGGAAGGTCTGTCGGAGAGGCGCTGGGCTGTGCTCGACTACGGCGACGTGGTGATCCACATCTTCGACCGCGAAGCTCGCAGCTTCTACGACATCGAGTCCCTGTGGGCCGATCACATCGTGCCGAAAGAGCAGCTCGCCGGTCTCGGCGATTCTACCTAGTCTGCGCGGCGGCTGGGACAGATGCCAGCGTAGGGGCAGTAGCGGCAAGCCTGGTAGACCGGAGTCCCAGGGAAGCAGGATGCCCGGATGCCCAACGCGGCCTCGTCGATCTCCTGCTGGGCGTTCTCGACAGCCCGCCCGGTGGGGATCGCACGTCCGACCACGACAAACGGCGTCAGGAACCGAAGCTCCACCGAGGCGGGAAGCTGGCCGAAGAGACGCTCGTAGGCAAGGGAGTAGATGCCCAGCTGCCGACTCCCCTTGGCGCGGATGTCGGCTTCGTCCGCCGTCAGCGGCGAACTGGTCTTGTAGTCTATCAGTCGCCCGCCACTCTCCAAGAGGTCGATTCGGTCGAACGCGCCGACGAGGCGAATCCCGCCATCCACAAGCGAGAACCGCCGCTCGACATACTTTGGGACGGCGTTCTCGGCCTCCTCGTAGGCGTGGAACGCGCGCAACGCCTCCAGGCCTTCCTGCAGGCGGAGCTCCTCGTGTTGTCGGGTCAGGAAACCCTCCGACAGCCAGTGGCTGCGAAACACCTCGTGCAGTTCGGCAAGCGGGGTCGAGTGGCCTGAAGCTCGATGCAGGTTGTAGAGGCGAATCGCTTGGTGCACGGCATTCCCGTAGATGAGCGCGTGGTGAGGGCGGACCGGCACGTGGAGGAGGTGCGCGTAGCGGTACTTGAGAGGACACGTGAGATAGTCATCGACCTGACGGAAGCTGAGGGAGAGAACGTCGGAGATGGAATCAATCCGCTGCAGATGAGCGGTCTCGGCCTTCTGCGACTCAGTCTCTCCGGCGTGACGCCGCGTAATGGGCGCGAGCGGCTCGCCGCGGACGAGACGCAATTCGCTCGCGTCGAGGTCCAGAGCTTCGGACACGAACAGACTCGGCTTGCGCAACCTCTTGCCTCCCACATCCTGCGAGCTCGTGAGATAGACGTCCTCGCGCGCCCGCGTCATGCCGACATAAAAAAGGCGGCGTTCCTCCTGCCGATGGGCATTGCCTTCCGTGCCCGCATCCCTCATCAGGGCATCAGGGAGCGGGAGAGGGTCGTGCCGGTCGTTCGAGGGGAAGCGCCCCGAGACCAGGCCGACCATGAAAACGATCGGGAACTCGAGCCCCTTTGCTTGGTGGATGGTCATGACGGCCACAGCATCCGATTCGAGCGAAGCGTCGCCGACGGGAGGGTTGTCGCCTGCCTCGATCAGCGCGTCGAGGTAGTCAACGAACCACGCAACCCGGTCGTAGCGCGCCAGCGCGCCGAAGCGCTCCACGATCGAGAAGAGCCTCGCCAGGTTTTGCAGCCGGAGGACATCGCCGGGGTCAGAGGAATTGGAGAGACGCTCGATAGTCCCTGTTTGCGTTGACAGGTACTGATACAGCACGTCCCCCGTTCTCTCGCGGGTGGAGAGAGCGATCGTTGCGGTGAGATCGCCGACCAGACGAGCGATGACGGCGTCGTCCGCTTCGCGCGCCTCGAACGGGGATGGACCCGCTCGCGTCGAGCGGAAGAGGTCAAACAGTCCCCGGTGCTGACGGGCTGCCAGAGCGGTCGCGCGGGCAAGAACTTCGGTGTCCAGGTTGTAGAGGAAGGAACCGGCGAGGTAGTGCAGCGACTGGTCATCGAGCGGATCCGAGACCACTCGGAGGAAGGCCAGCACGGCGCGGATCTCCTCCTGGTCGTAGAGTCCCCGGCTGCCGGAGAAACGCCACGGGATCCGCGTCAGGTTGAGAGCGCGGAGAAACTCTGTGGCCTGGCCGTTTGAGCGCACGAGGATCACGAAATCCGAGAAGGCCCGTCCCTCGCTTGCATGGCGATCGCGAATCGTCGATGCGACGAAACCGGCTTCCTCGTCCAAGGTGGCGAAGTGGAGTTGACATGGTGGGCGGCCGGGGCCGTCCGCGGCGCGGAGTCTTTTCTGGATGGATCTCCGGACTTCGAGACGATCGGGGTTGTTGTTCTGGATCAGACGATACGCGGCGTCGAGGATGGCCTGCGTCGAGCGGTAGTTCTCTTCGAGGACGACAAGGTCGGCGTCGGGGTAGGCGTCCTCAAATCCCAGGATGTTGCCAATAGCAGCGCCGCGGAATCTGTAGATCGACTGGTCGTCGTCCCCGCAGGCGGTGATGTTGCGGTGGACAGCCAGCAGTTTCAGGAGTTCGAACTGGGCGTAGTTCGTGTCCTGGAACTCATCGACGAGGACAGCTCGGAAGCGTGCTCTGGCCCTTGCCAGAACGACGGGCCGCTCCCGGAAGAGCCGCAGTGTCAGAGCAATAAGGTCTCCGAAATCCACGAAGCCGTAGCGAAGCAGGAGATCCTGATAGACGCCGTACGCCTCGGCCAGCTCGATCTGGCTCTCTGCCTGATCGGCGGCCTCGTTCGGGTCTGCCGAAGCCAACTCTCCCGCGGAGAGCCGGCGCGCGTACGCCAGGTACTCCGCAGGAGAGACATCGTCGTCCTTTGCACGTGAGAAGAGGGCAAGCAGAGACCGAATGTTGTGCAGCGGGTTTCCCAGGGGACGGAACCGACGGAGCGGGAGTTCGAAGAGGTGTTCCTTGAGGAAGATCGCTTGCTCGGGCTCCGTGAGGATGCGGTAGTCGGGCGACAGACCGAGCAGGACGGCGTTCTCCCGCAACATGCGGTCGCAGAACGAGTGGAATGTCCCGATCTCTGCCTCGACGTAGCCATAGGGGACAAGGCGATCGACGCGTTCCTCCATCTCGGCGGCTGCTTTGTCCGTGAACGTAAGGGCCAGGATCTCGGCGGGGCGGGCCTTCTTCTCCGCGATGAGCCACGCGATGCGGCGTGTGATCACGGTGGTCTTCCCCGTGCCGACGCCGGCGACAATCAGGAGCGGGCCGTCCGGATGGGTGACGGCTTCACGCTGCCGCGGGTTGAGATCAGTGAGTAGGTCCAAACCTGCGGTCCTCCTTCCGCGTGGCGCCGGCGCCATGAAGCGTAACAGCCCCATCTGGAGTGGCCTTGTGTTGCCAAGCGCCCCAAGATCCGCGAGCACACCACGCTGCCTGCCGGCGAGTCACCAGGCGCCTTGAGGCGCGATTCGCAGCATCATCCGCGCAGCGCGCAAAGGCACCCACGACCGAGCATCGCCCCCAGACCGTAGCCGATGGCAGAAGTGCCGGCCCACCAGCATACGAAGGACTCGTCCCTGTTGCCAAAGAAAAGGGGAAGCCGTAGCTTCCCCTTGCCTCATTTCGTAGGCTGCCCGCGGGCAGCGAGCTCTCCTGGCCTTACCTCTTCGACGCGGCGGCCTTCTTGGCGACGATGTCCTTCAGGTTCTTCCCGGACTTGAATGCCGGAACAACCTTGGCCGGGGTCTTGATGCGCTGCCCGGTCTGCGGATTCATCCGCGTCGTCGCCTTGCGCTTTCGGGTCTCGAACTTCCCGAACCCGGTGATGATGACTGGCTCGTTCTTCGCCAGTGCCTGCGTGATCACATCGACCACGCC
>CAYUSW010000151.1:0-9754 GCA_964447445.1 uncultured Thermotogae bacterium | reverse complement strand
CGCTACACGTACTTCGCCTCGCAGGCTGGCAAGGACGACTTCGTGCAGATTCAGACGATCTTCCAGGAGACAGCCGACCAGGAGAAAGAGCACGCGAAGCGCTTCTTCCAGTTCTTGCAGGGCGGCGAGGTCGAGATCACGGCCGGGTTCCCGGCGGGCGTCATCGGGACGACGGCCGAGAACCTGCGCGCTTCGGCGGGCGGCGAGCACCACGAGTGGAGTTCGCTCTATCCCGAGTTCGCGAAGGTTGCTCGTAAGGAGGGCTTCCAGGAGATCGCGGCCGTGTTCGATGCGATCTCGGTCGCCGAGAAACAGCACGAGAAGCGCTACCTTGGGCTCCTGAAGAACGTCGAGGCGGGAACCGTCTTCAAGAAGCCGGCCGCCGTCACGTGGCGCTGCCGCAACTGCGGTTACCTCCACACGGAGGCCGAGGCGCCGGCTCTGTGCCCGGCGTGCGCGCACCCGCAAGCCCACTTCGAGCTCCTCGCTGAGAATTGGTAGGCGAGGGCCGAAGCGCGTAGATGAGAAGAGGCTCCAGTCCGGAGGGCAGAGACGATGATCAAGAAACGGATGCAGGACGCGATGAATGACCAGATCCAGCACGAGCTCGGCTCGGCGTACCTCTACCTCGCGATGGCGGCCGACTTCCACTCGAAGGGTCTTGACGGCATGGCCCAGTGGATGGAAGTCCAGACGCAAGAAGAGACGGTTCATGCGATGCGCTTTTTCCGGCATGTCGACGAACGGAACGGCCGTGTGGAGCTGAAGGTGCTCACAGCGCCGCAGAAGGAGTGGGCGTCGCCGCTCGCTGCGTTCGAGGCGGCGTACAAGCACGAGCAGTTCATCACGGCACGCATCGATGAGCTGGCGAAAATCGCCCGCGAAGAGAACGACAACGCAGCGCTCATGATGCTGCAGTGGTTCGTGAACGAGCAGATCGAGGAAGAGGCGAACGCGTCCAAGGTGATCGACCTCCTCAAGCTGGTCGGTGACGCAGGGCAGGGGTTGTTGATGGCGGATCGGGAGCTTGGGACGCGCGTTTTCGTGCCACCCCCGGCGGGTGCGGACGCGGCCGGCGCTCCGGCGTAGGAGGAACAGAATGGCGTTTACGTTCGTCACGGAGGCCGCGGCGCTGAACCAGGCCCTGTTCCAGGTGACGCACGGGCTCTACGTGATCACGGCGAAGCGCGGCGAGAAGCTGAACGGGCAGGTTCTCGATGCCCTGATGCAGGTGACGAGCGTTCCTCCACGCATCGCGGCTGGAATCGGCAAGCGATCGCTGACGCACGAGATGATTGTCGAGACAGGTCGCTTCGTCGTGAGCGTGCTCGATCGGAATGACCCGGCGTGCGCTGACGTGATTCGTCGCTTCGGCTTCCAGTCGGGGCGCGACGTGGACAAGTTCGCGGGGTTCCCGTGTCCGGCGCTTGCTCGAGGGATTCCTTATCTGCCGACAGCGGTAGCCGTGTTCGAGGCGACCGTGACACCACTCCTGACAGTCGACCTCGTCACTCACTCGCTGTTCATCGCGACGATCGAGCAGGCAGGCACGCGCGACGGCGGAGAGCCGCTGACCTACAACGAGTACCGCAGGAGCATGCGGAAGAAGGGGTAGCCATGAAGAAGTGGGTTTGCACGGTGTGTGGGTACGTTTTCGACCCTGCGGAAGGAGACCCGTCGTCCGGGGTGAAGCCGGGGACGCCATTCGAGAGTGTTCCCGGGGACTGGGTCTGCCCGGTGTGCGGCGTCGGCAAGGACTTGTTCGAAGAAGAGAGCTAGACAGAGATTCGGCGCGACACCCGATCCCTGCCAAGGAAACTGACCTTGGGAGCGGGCGGCGGGGATACGGGGCGCGCCGACTCTGCGTACAGAGGAGGACGACGTGAATCGACGCGAGCTCCTGCCGGGCATCGACTGGGTGGGCGCCGTAGACTGGGACCGGCGCTTGTTCGACGCTCTGATCCCTCTCCCAGACGGGACGAGCTACAACGCATACCTCGTCAAAGGCCGCGACCGGACGGCGCTCATCGACACGGTCGATCCCACGAAGGCCGACGCCCTCTGGACCCACCTTGCCGACGTCGAGAGGATCGACGACCTCGTGATTCAGCACGTGGAGCAGGATCACTCGGGACTTGCGCCAGCCGTCCTGGCCCGCTATCCCAAGGTCCGAATCCTCGCCACACCGAAGGCGCAGACGATGATCGCCGACCACCTAGGGATCCCGACCCAACGAGTGACCCCCGTGGCCGACGGCGAGATGGTCTCGCTCGGGGGGCGCACGCTCCGCTTCCTCCACGCGCCGTGGGTCCACTGGCCGGAGACGATGCTGACGTACGTGCCCGAGGACCGTCTCTTGTTCACGTGCGATCTCTTCGGGTCGCACCTCGCGATGAGCGGCCTGTTCGCGAGCGAGACGGAACACCTCGAGGTTTCGGCTAAGCGGTACTACGCCGAGATCATGATGCCGTTCGCCAAGACAATCCGCGGCCACCTCGAGAAGGTGCGCAAGCTCGACCTCGCAATGATCGCGCCGAGCCACGGGCCGGTGCACGACGATCCAGAGCGAATCCTCGCCGCCTACGAGCGCTGGGCGCACGGCGCGCCGAAGAACCTCGTCCTCATCCCGTACACGTCCATGCACGGGAGCACGGCGAAGATGGTCGAGCACCTGGGCGAGGCGCTCGCAGCGCGCGGTGTTCCAGCCATGCCGTTCAACCTGCCGGTCACCGACCTCGGCGCCTACGCCATTCACCTTGTCGATGCGGCGACGGTTGTGTTCGGAACGCCCACGGTGCTTGTCGGCCCGCACCCAAACGTCGTGCTCGCCGCGGCGCTCACGGCAGCGCTGCGCCCGAAGCTGCGATATGCGGCCGTCGTGGGATCGTACGGCTGGGCGGGAAAGGCCCCCGAGACGATCCAGACGCTCGCCTCAGGACTTGGGGTGGAGTGGCTGCCGTCCGTCTTCGCGCGGGGTCTGCCAACGAGTGAGACGCTCCTGGCGCTCGATCGTCTCGCCGACGCGATCGCCGAGAAGCATCGTGCGCTTGGTGAAGCAGAGGTCTAGGGAGGACGCAATGTCGGAAGCGAAGAGACAGGCACAGGGACAAGCGCTCCTCGGGAAGCGGGCTCCGAGCATCGTCTTGCCGGATCAGGAAGGGAAGTCCGTCGACCTCGCGATGCTTGCGGGTAGGCGCGTCCTCCTCTCGTTTCACCCCCTCGCCTGGACGCGCGTTTGCGCGCTCCAGATGCAGGCACTCGAAGTGCACGCGGGCGAACTCGAGCAGCTCAACGCCATCGCGCTCGGGATCAGTGTGGATCCCACGCCGTCGAAGAAGGCGTGGGCCGAGTCGCTTGAGATCACGAAAACGCGTCTCTTGTCCGACTTTTGGCCACACGGCGCTGCAGCTCAGGCGCTCGGCCTCTTCCACGACAAGGAGGGGTTCTCCGACCGCGCGGCTCTGATCCTTGACGAGGAAGGCGTGATCCGGTTCGCCAAGGTCTACTCGATCCCCGAGGTGCCGGACATCGAAGAGCAGATTCGTTTCCTGAAGGGCAGGTAGGAGGATGCGATGCACACGATGACGAAGGAGTTTCTGCAGGCGGCGTTCGCCGGTGAGAGCCAAGCCCACATGAAGTACCTCATCTTCTCGCAGGAGGCGGAGAAGAAGGGAATGCCGAATCTCGCGCGCCTCTTCCGCGGGATTGCCCACGCCGAGCAGGTTCACGCTGCGAACCACTTCCGCGAGCTCGGCAAGATCGGCGACGCAGCGGCCAACGTGCAGTCGTGCATCGAGGGCGAGAACTTCGAGGTCACCGAGATGTACCCCGCCTACCACGCGACGGCTGAACTCCAGGGCGAGAAGGGCGCCGCTCGATCGACGTACTACGCGCTCGAGGCGGAGAAGATCCACGAGAAGATGTACGCGTCGGCCAAGGCCGTTGTGGCCGGAGGGAAGGACCTCAAGCTCGGTCCTATTCTGATTTGTCCGGTCTGCGGCTACACGGTCGAGGGCGAGGCGCTCGCCTCTTGCCCGGTGTGCGGCGTGAAGAGGGAGACATTCAAGACGTTCTAGACAGGAGGAACCGATGAGACTTGGGGAACTGATCAAAGGTGGAGCACAGGAAGGGAAGGAAAAGCACGTCCCCACGATCGAGCTCGTGAGCTGCAAGGAGTGCGGCGAAAACGCGGTGAAGGTCAGCGTGGGCAAGGAAGTCGCTCACCCGAACACGATCGAGCACCACATCAAGTGGGTCGCCTTGTTCGGAGTGAAGAACGGGATCGCCGTCCACATCGCGACGTTTGACCTCGGGCCAACGTTCGGGAAGCCGACGGTTGTGACACACGCGAACCTCGAGGGACTGAGCGAGCTTGTCGCGGTTGAGTACTGCAACCTTCACGGGCTCTGGGAAAGCTCAATCAAGCTGTAGGGCGATGATGACCCTTCTACCGGCCATCGAAGCAAGGCGAGCGCGACGCGCTCTGTCCGCGGAGCCGATCGCGCGTGAGGACGTGGAGACGCTCGTCGCCGCCGCCCACCTCGCGCCATCGTGCAACAACACTCAGCCGTGGCGTTTTGTGGTCGTCGACGAGCCGGACCTGCTGGCGAAAGTGCGGGAGTCTCTCCCGGGCGGCAACTACTGGGCGAAGGTCGCGCCCGTGATCCTCGCCGTAGCATCGCGGCGCGACTTGGATTGTGTCATGTCCGACGCGCGCGACTACTTCCTCTTCGGCTGCGGCATGGCGGTCGGGAACCTGATGGTTCAGGCTACATCCATGGGCCTCATCGCTCATCCGATCGCAGGCTACAAGCCGGAGGCCGTCAAGGCCGTTCTCGGAATCCCCGGGAACTACGTTCTGATCGCGCTGGTCATCGTCGGACGACCGGGCGACGTGAACCAGCTGTCGGACAAACATCGTGCGATCGAGTTGGGCCCTCGGGACCGGAAGCCGCTCGATACGGTTCTGTCGAGGAATCGCTTCTCGTTCGATGACCCGCCGCCCGCGTGAGCGCACGACAACCGAAGATGGAACGGCGTTAGGGAGGACAAGAATGAGTCGGAGCAGTGCTTTCAAGACGATGGCCGTAGTCTTGTGGGTGGTGATCGCCGCATCCGCGATCGCGGTTGGCGATGTCACGTTGACGTTCTCTTTCACGGATCTTGAGTCGCACGTGGGTCAGTCGCTGGCGCTGCGCGTTGTCGATACGGCCTCGCTGGCCGAGGTTGCGCGCGTCGCGGTGCCGTCGATCCTAGACGGCGCCTTCCAAGTCGACGTCGCGTCGTTCACGGAAGGACGCACGTACCGGGTCGACTACTTCCTCGATCAGAATGGCAACGGCTTCTACGACGCCCCACCCACCGATGCCGCGTGGAGTTTCTTCCTCTCGTCCATCGAGGGTCCCGGGCTTGTGGATGTTCCTCACATCGAGGAGTTCACGGACATCGACTGGCCGCCGCTGATAGACGGCGTCATCTTGTCGGGCGAGTACCGTCACGCGTTGACGGAGCCCTCCACAGGGATCGCCGTGAGCTGGCAGAACGATGCCGCGGTCCTCTATGTGGCGCTGGTGTCTCCGGGCACGGGATGGGTGGGTATCGGTCTCGACCCGACATCGCGAATGCAGGGCGCGAACTACATTCTCGCTGCAGTCTCCGACGGCGTCCTGTCGATCACCGACGAGTTCGGCGTGTCAGGAACGCTCCATCGCACGGATGCGCAGTCGAACGTCATTCAGGCCGCGGGCCATGAGGCCGATGGTTCGACAGTTCTTGAGTTCGCGATCCCGCTGTCCTCAGGAGACCTCGAGGACAAGGCCCTCGCACCGGGGCAGACAGTCGCCGTCTTGCTCGCGCTGAGCCAGAATCAGGACAACTTCACGGCGCGCCACACGGCACGCTCAGCTACAAGCATCACGCTGGACGGAGGAAACTAGGATGGACGCTCTGCGTTCGTTCGGCTACGGGATGTCGCTCGGTCCGTTTCCGGTCGTGGTGTGGTTTGGGTTCGCCGCGATGGTTCTCTTTCTTGCAGCGGCCGGCATCGCGAGTCTGAAGAAACAGGTCCCTCTCTTCCGCCGCGTGTCGGTGCGCGTGCATCGTGCGATGGCGGTCGTAGCCCTCCTGCTTGCGCTCGTCCATCTCGCGCTCGCCTTGACGACGTACATGTAGGGCGCGCAGCTTCATAGAGGCGTCGGATACCTTCTCCCGGCACCGCCGAGCCGGGAGGCGGGCTCACGACGCTACAAAGATGGACGGGGCATCCTCTCCTGGTCGTCTCTGCGTCCTCTGCGGTGAAGCCGGCGGCTAGTAGTCGGGCCGGGGACCGAACTCGGCCGACTCAACCCACTCGTTCGGCCGATCGTAGTACTCGACGAGCGAACTGATCAGGGCGTAGTGACTCTCCTCGATCTGCGCAAGCTCCCCGAGGAGCCGCGTGATCTGGGCGTCCTCTGCTCCTCGGGCCTGGTGCCGGTAGAAGGCCTCCGTCTCCCGTTCGAGATCCATGGCTCGCCGCAGGAGACCGAGGAGACTGACGTCCGATGAGAGGGAGCTTGAGCCTCCTTCCACCGCGCCGTGAACCCAGGCGGACGCCGCCGCCACGAGGTCGGGGGCCTTGAGATCGTTGGGCTCTCTACGCGTTCGAAGCGCAGCCGCGTGGGAAGCTTCTGCGTCGGCAAGGAGACCGAGGAGCCTCCTTGCGCTTGGGTTTGCGGCGTGCGCGGCAGCTTCGCGATAGGTTTTCTCGGCCGTCTCCTCGAGACGCACGGCATCGTCAATCCATCCCACAGCGCTCCTCCTCTCCCAGCACCCAGCGAAGACTAAGACAGCTCTGTCCCGTTCGTCAATCTCCTTAGTCCGCAATGACGTCGACGTGGAGACAGTCGCCGCAAGCCATAACGTGTACGCCCCGCCCGGACTCTACAACGAGACGGCCAAACGCGTCGATTGCGGTTGCGCAACCCTCGACCGTGTGGCCTGCGCCGATATCGATGCGCACGCTGCGCCCGAGCGTTGCGCAGACAGTCCGGTACCGGTCGACGATGTCCGAGTCTTGTCGGTTCGCGACGAGCTCGCGGTAGACCGCGCGAACGATGGCGCCGCGAGGAGCGCGAAGGCCGAGGTCGGCCAGACTCGTCGCGCCATCCACGGGACATACCGTGAGGTTGATTCCCACGCCAACTCGAGCAACGGCTGCGTCGGTCTCGATAAGGATGCCGCCGAGTTTCCGTTCACCGACAAGCAAGTCATTGGGCCACTTGAGCTGCACGCGGACTCCGAACTCCTCAAGCGCCGCGACGGCCGCGACGCCGGCGTGTACGGACAAGAGGTCGTCATGGGGCACGATGAAGGTCGCGTACAGACCGCCGGGAGGGGAGAGCCAAGCACGGCCTTGCCTCCCTCGTCCGGCCGTCTGCTGATCGGCGACGACGGCGTGGCCGACGCGCGCGACTCCTTGTTCAAGCAGGAGACGCGCCGCCGCCTGGGTCGAGGCGGTCGTTGCGAGGCGGTGGACGACAAGCCCTGCGTCAGGCTCCATCGAAGACGGGGAAGATTTCACCGGCGTGCGGCATCACGAGGACACGGTAGTCCTTCCCGAAGCGGCGCTTCGCGTCGGCCAGGGCCTCCCTCACATCATCGGCGGGGTTGAGGAAGAAGCGGCGCACGACGTCTTCCGGAAGCTCGGTCTGCACGTACACCGTGGCCCGAGCCAGATCTTGCGCGAGGTACACGGCCTTGTGGCCACCGAGCTTGAATCCCTCGCGCTCGAAGATCTTGACGACGTCCGCCGGGCACGCGCTGCGCTCGATCCAGTCCTGAAAGACGCGGTGGCCGATTCCATCCGGACATGCCGCGAGGAGGTAGATCACGCCGCCGTCGCGGACGGCTCGTGCCGCCGTGTACTGCGCCTTGTACGCCTGGTAGAGGTCGATATCCTTCGGGTGCCCGCCGGCGGATGCGATCACGAGGTCGGCCCTTTCGCGCACCGACACGATACTGTGTGCATCCCAAAAGGCCCGCGCCTCCGCGTGCGCGGCCTCGGGCTCACCGACGACGATCTTCGCTACGTCGCCGTTTGAGTTCAGGACGACATCAACGAGGAAGTCGACGCCGACGAGCTTCGCTGCCTCGATCATCTCTTCGCTGATCGGGTTCCCGTCATAGACGCAGGCCGTGCTCCGCGGGTGCGAAAGCTGTGAGTGGTTCGCCTCGATGGTCGCGCGGCCGGCGACGCCGGGCAGGATGTTCTTCCGCCCGCCCGAATAGCCGGCGTAGTAGTGCATGCCGACGTGGCCGAGCGTCACGACGCGGTCCGCCTCCGCGACAAGTCGGTTGATGAGGATCCGCGTGCCTCGCCGGCTCTTCCCGATGTCGACCGTGTCCTTGTCGCAGTGGTGGATTGCGACGCGGAACTCGCGGCGCACGTCGCCAAGCATCCTCTCCAGCTCATCCTCGGCCGGCGCGCGATGAGTGCCTGTCGCCACGAGGAGCGTGACGTCCTCGCGATCCATGCGGTCCTTCAGCCGCTCCCAAACGAGTGGAAACACGAGGCGCGTGGGCGTCTTCCGCGTATGATCGGTCACAACGACGACAAGCTTCTGACCACGACGGAAGGTTGCGCCGGGATCGGCCATCCCGAACGGATGCGACCACGCGTCAGCGAACGCGCGCGGAAGGTCGACCGCAGCCATCGTCCGCGGCTCAAGCACCCCCAGGAGGTTCGTGTCCGGAACCTCGACCGCCACAGCGCTCTTCCCGTATGCAAGGTTGAATCGAACCATAGGCCCCTTCTACACGACGTACTGGGGCATGGTAGCGGCGCTCCCTGAACGCGGCAAACCATTGCGCCGGGATGCGGATCTCACTACGCTTGAGAAGAAGGAGCGACATGACGATCTCGAGGAGCTTGCGCACATCGGAGTCGGTTACGGAAGGGCACCCCGACAAGGTTGCAGACCGCATCTCGGATGCCGTGCTGGATGCCGTGCTCCGCGGAGATCGCAAAGCCCACGTCGCATGCGAGACGTTCCTGACGACCGGGCTCGTGCTCGTCGGGGGCGAGATTACCACGAAGACGTACGTCGACGTCCCCGGGCTCGTGCGTCGTGTCGTGTCCGACATCGGCTACGATCGGCCCGGCCACGGTTTCCACTTTCAAGATTGCGTCGTGCTTTCGGCGATCAAGGAACAGTCGCCGGACATCCGAGCCGCACTGGACAGAAACGCCAAGGGCCGCAAGGACGCGAGAAAGCCTGGCGATGCGCTCGGCGCCGGGGACCAAGGAATCGTGTTCGGTTACGCGAGATCGGACACCGAGACATTGATGCCTCTTCCGATCCACCTTGCTCACCGTCTGGCACAACGTCTCGCCGAGGTACGCAAAGACGGCACGGTGCCGTTTCTGCTCCCCGACGGGAAGACGCAGGTAACGGTCGAATACCGGGGAGAGCAGCCTGCACGCGTCCACACGGTTCTCCTCGCGGCGCAGCACGAGGAGGGTGTCGGGCAACCGGAGATGAAGCGCGAGCTTGAGAAGCACGTCGTCCGGCCGGTGCTCGGTCGCTGGTTCGACGGAAAGCTGCGCGTCCTTGTGAACACATCCGGCCGATTCGTGATCGGCGGCCCGGCGTCCGACTCCGGCGTCACCGGACGGAAGATCATCGTCGACACGTACGGCGGCTTCGCTCCGCACGGCGGCGGCGCCTTCTCGGGCAAGGATCCCACGAAGGTCGACCGAAGCGGCGCCTACATG
>CAYUSW010000150.1:0-2950 GCA_964447445.1 uncultured Thermotogae bacterium | reverse complement strand
CTTCCCGACTGCCGAGAAGACCCTCGCCTTCGTGTACTTCGTGATGTCGTGCGTCACCGTGAACGTGCCAAACGCGCCCGAACCCTTGGCGTGCATCCGCCGCTCCGGAATGACCTCGCGGTCGAAGTGCGCCAGTTTCTCAAGGTACCACACGTCCTGCAAGAGCATCGGTCCTCTCGGGCCGGCCGTCATCGAGTTCTGATTGTCCGGGACGGGCGCCCCCACGTCGGTCGTCAGCTTCTTCCTCTCGTCCTTTTTCATGCCGCTCCTCTCCGCCTTCGTCTTCCCATGCTCCACCGATCGCCCTCTCGCAGCCCGCGCCCCAGATGCTCGGCCGCAACCTGATGCTGTACCCACTCTCCAGATCGCGTCTGGAATTGTCAAGCGTCGTGACGCAGCCTCTTCAGCCGCGGGCGGGAAGGAACTCACCCCGAAGCGCGCCTAGAAGAACCTCTGCAGGAAGGCGGCCGCTTCGTCGGAGATCCCCACGATCTTGTTCGTCGCTTGGCGATAGAGCTTGAAGTTGAGTTCCGTCTCGGGCCGACCGTCGCCCCAGTCGGAGAAGGGCTTGAGTTCGCTTCGTCCCAGGCGGCGCTTCGCGAGCGCCGTACGCCGGACGGTGATGCTGACGCGCGGCGTCTGCCCGGCGAGTCCGGGCTTCGGAGGAGTCGGTACAGCCGACGTCACGATTCCGCAGGCGACGAGGCCTGCACCGCCTTCGTTCTCGCTCGCGAAGACGAAGATCGCATCGCCTTTGGCGGTCTTCTTGCCGCCGTACATCGTCTTCTGGTTGCGGAACGTGAACGACTCGGCTCCCGGGTCGTTGACCTCGGCCTTGATTGCGTACATGACACCCCTCGCTTCAGCGCCGTCGAGACCGCTGAGTGCCCTCAGGCTTCGGGCTTCGGCGGCGTCAGCCCACGCACAGCGTCGAGCAGCCGCCCCGTGGCCTTGATGAGGTCGTCCAGCAATCGGTCATCGATGTCGTGGATCCCCTCGTACTCAGCGAAGTTGCGTCGCTCATGGCAAGTGATGAGCACGCGCCGGGATGACTCGTCGAGCGTCGTAGAGTGGACAAGCGCCTCGAACACCAGGCGCCGGTTCGGCGCGCGGTAGCCGAGTCGCCGCAGCGCGGCAAGGGCCAGCGCGTGTGCGGCGTTGCAGGCGAGGTCGAAGCGGCTTGAGGGAGCTAGATCCGTCCGGCCCGCATCGGCCAGTCGTTCCTCGCCAGACCGGATCAGCCCGTCGTACTCGCTGCGCGATGGCGCCTCGCGCTTGAGTGCTCCGGTTCGAGCCAGGTTCTCAAGCTCAGGCGAGGTCATCGTCGGTCCCTATCACGGACAGCTTCGGCTGCACAGCGACTCGTTCGGCGAAGGCGCCCTTCACTCCGCGTTTTGCGCGCCACTCCGCCCGTCGCATGACATTCGGATTGATCGAGCGCCCCAGCGTAGATTCAGCCTCCTTGAGCGCGGAGAAGAGCTCGGCGTAGTCGAGGTCGTCTGACAGCACCATCAGGTCGATGTCACTCGTGGCTCTATCCGTTCCCTTGGCGACGGAGCCGTAGATGAAGGCCGCGTCGATCTTCCCGGCGAGCGGCACGAGCGCCTGCCTCACGGGCTCCACAAGACCGACGGTCTTGGCAATGAGGCCCCTGAGCTCTCTGAACGCCGCGCACTCTGCGTTGGCCTGGTAGTGCTTCTGGTTCCCCACCCGCGTCGCTGTCACCCAGCCGGCCGCCTCCAGACGAGCAAGTTGGCGATGGACCGCGCCCGTCCCGCCGCGAGCGAGGCGGATCAGCTCCGCGCTCTGAAAGCGGCGCTGCGGCTGCCCGAAGAGAAGGCCCAGGACGCGCTGCTGCACCGGAGTGAACAACGCGCCCGCAAGACCCACGTTCGAAGCACCCGTCATGCTTCCCATTCCGGGAACGATCATACCCATTTCGGGAACATGCGGGAAGACCCCCCCGCTCTCCCTTGGCAGCGGATCGCACCATGGAGTTGGACTCCGCGCGGTTCATAGCGGGTAGCAAAGCTATCGCGACAGGATCTGATGAGTCCTACTGCCGGAACGCAAGACTCGACCCCGTGCTCTGCCGCCCGAGATGAGTATTGTGTCCCCGGAATCAGTATTGCGTCCCCGGAACTCGAGATGGGTATTGCGTCCCTGGAATCCTCGCGAAGACGAAGATCGCATCGCCTTTGGCGGTCTTCTTGCCGCCGTACATCGTCTTCTCATTCTTGAACGCGAACGACTCGGCCTTCGCGTCCGTTATCTCCCTGTTGATCGCGGACATCCGACGTCTCGCCTCGGTCCATGGACCCCGCGACTCGCCGTGGCACCCCAGTACGGGTCAGATCGCAGCGCGGCATCATGGCGCGTTCACACGAGCGCTTGCCGGATCCTGGCGCTCGAATGCAGAACCGACCCCAGACCAGCTGCAAAGGCGCTGTTCAGGCCCGTCGGTAGTCTCCTCGGACCGCGGCGCGTCCGGGTTCGATAGACGTCACTGCCGCTTCCACCAGTCGTGGTACGGGAGCAGCTCCTCGAGCCTCACCGTCTTGTCACGGTCAAGGATCACTTCCGCATGGAGGTTCTCTTCGTCCATCTCCTTCATCATCTGTCGGCAGTTGCCGCATGGCGCGATCACGTGCACATGGCCGTGCTCATCTTTCCACACAGCCACCACCTTGGCGATCCGGTACGTGCCGCCTGTGATCATCGAACCCATAGCGTTTTGCTCGGCGCAGAACACGTTCGCGCCCGAGGAAGCGCAAACGCCAAGGTAGAGCTTGTTCTCGGAAGAGAGCAGGGCGCAGCCGACATCGCCGAATAGGCCGCCCTGGGTCTTGCGCGCCCTAATGACAGACGCTGCTCGCTGGATCATCTCTTCATTCGTCATGGGGTCCTCTCCCGTCAGATATCCCGCGCCGGACGACGCGTCCCGCCCGAC
>CAYUSW010000149.1:0-39309 GCA_964447445.1 uncultured Thermotogae bacterium | reverse complement strand
GGCTCCGGCTACGCTGCAGCCAGCTTGTGACAGCGCCGCGAGGGTCGAGGCGGAGGGTGGACGCTCGGCATACCTCCTATCCGACTTCCGCACCGGAACGAGAGCCCGGTGAGACTCGGCCCGCGCAGGGAGAGAGGATTGTTGGACGCGACCTCCGGCGACATCGGAGAAGGATTTGGGGTCACGACCAACGGTTCTTACCCCAGGGAAGGTGGATGAGGTAACAGGTCCACCTTCCCTTCCCCCCTTTGGCAACACAGACGCTCCATCTCATTCGTCGGCGATCAGGCGCCCGTGGACGACCGCTGCTACCTGAGGCACTCTCGTCGTCGGTCAAACCCGCTCGGGATCGAAATAGCGGCTTGTCTAAGCGAGATCTCTGCCGAACGATCAGCAGAGAGTCTCAGGCGGCGCAGAACCCGCGTGGGCATCGGCTATGCGGCTTCCCGGCTGCGCCGGTGGAGTTGCCGCCGCGGGCGTAGAGGCAATGGACAGGATGAGGGACACGGCCTCGTGGTTTGCATCGCCGCTAGCACCCTCTGGTATGGGGTGAGCCGCAGGCTCCAGCCCGCTCTGTGGCAGGGCGCGACTCGCCGAGGTGCCTGGCGGCAGAATCCATTCGCCTTGTGCGTTTTCTGCAATGCCCGGTATGCAGCGCGCACGTTTGTCAGATGTCAGCGGCCCGTATAGAATGGACCAGAACCGTTGGGCACCGGGAAACCGGTGTTGGGGAGAGTCAAGGAGGGTACATTGAGGAGAGTGCTGGTTCTATCACTCGCGGTGGTGTTGGGCCTCTCCCTGCTGGGGTTTGCGGCAGGGAAGATCGCCGTCATTCTGGACGTAGGCGGGCGCGGCGACCAGTCGTTCAATGACATGGCGTTCGCGGGGGCCGAGAGAGCAAGGGCGGAGTTCGGGGTCGAGATCACGACGGTAGCTAGCTCGTCCGAGAACGACTATCTGCCAAACGTCCGCAACACATCCCGAGCAGGCGACTATGACCTGATTATCGCCACTGGCTTCCTGCTCACGGGGGCTTTGAACGAAGTTGCGCCGGAGTTCCCGAATCAGAACTATGCGATTGTCGACGTTGCAGCGGGGCCACCGCCGTGGAATACCCAGGGGCCGAACATCATGAACCTCGTGTTCCACGAGAATGAGCAGTCAGCTCTCATCGGGGCACTGGGGGCCATGACAGCGGCCTTCTACGGGTACGCGAACTTTGGCGCTGTCTTCGGGATCCCCGGCTCCGTTCTCTATCACTTCGAGGCCGGCTTGCGGTACGGCATCGACTGGGGCAACAAGAAGTGGGCCGCTCTGTACGGAACGAATCCAGGAGTCGGACTCATCTACAACTACATCATGTCCTTCTCGGATGAGGAGCTAGGGGAGACCACGTCTACGGCCATGCTCGCCCAAGGCGCTGTTGGCGTGTACAACATCGCGGGACCCGTCGGATTCGGCGACCACCGCGCGATTGTCAATGCTCACGTGCAAGCGGGGACGCAGTACGGTCCTCCGTACTACTTCGGCGTCGACGCGAACCAGGACTACTTCTCGCACACCCTGGCTAGCGGAATGAAGCGCGTGGATATCGCCGTTTACGAGGCAATCAAGGCCGTCGTGAACGGCACGTTCCGTGCGGACGTCGCTGCGGGAGCTGCGGCTGGCGAGGCAGGCGGCTACGTTGGAACCTTGATCAACGGAGGCGTCAAGCTCAGCATGTCTAAGGACCTGCTCGACTTCATGGCGTTCGGCATTGCCGCCGGGGCGCCAATCAACGAGTACCAGGTCATGAGGGACTGGGGCACAGAGAGGTACAACCTGCCCCAGGCTATTTGGGATGCGATCGCCGAACTCGAAGCTGGCATCCTTGACGGATCGATCGCGGTGCCAACCGCGAACACCGATTCGGACATGGCGGCCGTTCGAGCCCAGTACACGCTTGGCGCTCCCTAGGCCGTGAGGCACAGAGACTGACGTTGTCACGGGAGGAGAGGCGAGCTTCTGCTCTCCTCCCGTTTTCTGGCTCTCGGTGGACTGACTGCGGTTCGGGTGGAACATGAACGCAACGGGCACAGAGGTGCAACAGAAGAGCATCCTCTTCCTCAAAGCCGAGAAGATCACGAAGACCTACTCCGACGGGACCGTCGCGGTGAGGGATGTGACCCTCGAGGTCAATTCCCATCAGATCCTTGGCCTGCTCGGAGAGAACGGCGCGGGGAAGACAACGTTGACCAAGATCCTGTCAGGACTCTTGCCGCCGACCGAAGGTCGCGTGATCTCTCCACACGGCGCCGTGAGGTTTGGGAGCCCGCGTGAGGCGCTCGACTTCGGCATCGGTATGGTCCACCAGCACTTCGCGTTGGTAGGGACCTTCACGGCGGCGGAGAACGTCTTGCTCAGCCACGAGCGCCCGCTGGGGCAGATACAGCTCGCCCGCGCGCGCGAACGGCTGGAAGCTTTGATGGAGGAGAGCGGCCTCCATGTTCCTCTCAACGTTCCGGTGGAGAAGCTCGCCGTAGGGGAACAGCAGAGAGTCGAGGTCCTGAAAGTCCTCTCGCGCGACGTGAATCTCCTCATTCTGGATGAGCCGACATCGGTGCTCACGCCACTTGAGGTCGATGAGCTGTTCGTCCTCCTTCGGAGGCTCAGGGACAGGGGCACGTCGATCATCCTTATTACGCACAAACTCAAGGAAGTGAAGTCGATCACCGATCGCGTTGCCGTCCTGAGACAGGGTCGACTCGTCGGAGACGTAGCGACCTCGTCGACGTCGACCGAGCAACTCGCCCGCCTGATGGTGGGACGAACGGTCGAGGACGATGCGGTCGTCTTTGAGCTGAGCGACCGGGAGATGCCAGTCAAAGCGGCGCGTGAGCCTGTCAAGCACGCGAAAGACGGCGTGCTCCGCGTCTCCGGGCTCGTGTCCCGAGGGAGCACGGGCAAGACCGTCGTCCATGGAGTCACGTTCGACGTCTACGGCGGCGAGATCTTCGGCATCGCGGGCGTGGAAGGTAACGGTCAGACGGAACTCGTTGAATGCCTAACGGGGCTTCGCATTCCAACCGAGGGCACAGCCAGCATCAACGGCACCAGCATCCTTGGGAAGGACCCCCGCGAGATCTACAAGCTGGGGGTCGCGCATGTCCCGGAAGATCGCTGGGTGTTGGGCCTTGTCCTCCCATTTAGCCTGGCAGAGAACGCTATTCTCGGAGTCCATCGGTGGAAGCAGTTCCGTGGGCCGCTGTCATTCTTGCGCTGGAACAAGATCAACCAGCACGTGCGCGAACTGATGGATCGGTTCGACATCCAGGCGACGGGCCCGGGGGCTCCGGCAAAGAGCTTGTCTGGAGGGAACCAGCAGAAGCTGATTGTGGGACGAGAGCTGGCGAAGGACCCAGCCATCGTCGTCGCGTGTCAGCCCACGCGCGGCCTAGACATCGGTGCCGCAAGGTACATCCGAGAGCTGCTTGAACAGATGCGCGACAAGGGGCGCGCCATTCTTCTCGTCTCCGCAGACTTGGATGAGGTTCTCGCGCTCTCCGATCGTGTAGCCGTCATGTATGAAGGGAGATTCATGTCCGTGTGCGCTCCGAGTGAGCTCACGCGGGAGAAGGTTGGGATGCTGATGGGCGGAGTGGCGGAGAAGGGGGTGCTCCCATGAGCGAAGCCGAGTCCACGAAGGTTCCCCGTTACCTGCGGGGAGTTCATCGCACGTTGACGGGCCTGCATCCGGCGCTCGAGTCCGTGATCGCTGCCATCGTGGGACTCCTGGCCGGTGCTCTCGTCATGTGGTTATGGGGGTATGACCCTTGGGGTGCATACGCCACGATGCTCAAAGGAGCCTTCGGCAATGGTTGGGGGCTGTCCGATTCGGCAGCCATCGCCGCTCCGCTGATTCTCACTGCTCTGACGTTCTCAATCTGCCTCCGAGGCGGGATGTTCAACATCGGAGCCGAAGGTCAGCTGCTGATCGGCGGGATCGCCGTCGTGAGCGCGGGCCTGTTCACACTTCCTTCGGGTCTACATCAAATCGTCGCGCTCCTGTGTGCTGCGACGGCAGGAGCTCTGTGGAGCCTCGGCCCGGCGCTGCTCAAGATGACGCGTGGAGTCCACGAGGTCATCTCGACCATCATGTTCAATTGGATCGGCCACTTCCTCACGCTCTACCTCATCGGATCCGCTCTCGTGAATCCCAGATCGGCGGATCAGACGATTCGAATTCCCAACAGCGCTATCTTCTCGAAGCTTGTACGCGGAACGGATCTCACCTACGCCCTGTTCGTTGCCATCGGGTTTGCTCTCGTCGTCTACTTCATTCTCTGGCACACGGCGGTGGGCTACGAGGTCCGCGCCGTCGGTTTCAATCCTTCCGCAGCGCGATACGGCGGAATCAAGACCAAGCGCACAGTGCTCATCGGCTTCGTCCTCGGCGGGATGAGCGCCGGGCTCGCCGCGGCCATGATCCTGCTGGGGAGCTCGCCAAATCACGCCCTCTTCAGGGGCCATGGGAACCTGACCGGCATTGGGTTTGACGGTATGGCGGTAGCCATGGTCGGAAGGAATCATCCCATCGGCATCCTCTTCTCGGCCATGTTCTTCGGCGGCATGACCGCCGGAGGTCGCTTGATGCAGCTCGGATCGGGGGCAAGCCGCGTTCCCGTCGAGATGGTCCGGCTCGTGATGGGCGTGATCGTCGTCATGATGTCGATTCCCGAGCTCGTGAGGATTGCCCCTACTCTCAAGAAGCAGGCCGTGAGCTTGGTGGAGAGCCTCAGGCAAGTAGGGAAACGCGTGAAGAAGGGGGAGTCCTCATGATTCCGGCACTGATCGGCTTTGCGCTTCGCGCGATGGTGCCCATCACGCTCACGGCGGTGGGTGAGGTCGTGGGCGAGACGGCTGGGCTGTTCAACATCGGCCTCGAGGGAATCCTCCTCCTCAGCGCATTCGGCGGCGCGTTGGGCGCAGGAGCCGTGGGTCCCATAGGCGGATTAGCCATCGGAATGGGCATTGGCGCCTTCGTCAGTCTGGTGTTCGCGGTCATCAACACGTACTGGAAGGGCACCCAGATGATCACGGGCATCGGCATCAACCTCTTCGCCGTCGGCTTCGTCGAGTTTGGGCTGATTCGCCTTGGCATCCCGGGGTACTACGCGATCCCAGCACAGTCTCAGCTCGCAAGGCTCAACACACCGCTAGGGCTTCTAAGTCCCATCGTCTTTCTCGCCATCGTGATCCCATTCCTCGTCTATTGGTTTCTGAAGCGGACGAGAGCGGGCCTGATTCTAAAGGCGGTCGGCGAGGCGCCAGAGGCGGCCGACGTGGCTGGGATCAACGTCAACGGAGTCCGCACGTTGGCCGCGGTGTTCGGTGGCGCGCTGGCCGGACTGAGCGGGGCTTACATGAGTATCGCATGGTTCGGATTCGTGACGAAGGACATGTCCGACGGAAGGGGATTCATTGCGCTCGCGACCGTGGTCTTCTGCGGCCTCAACCCTCTCCTTGCTCTCGCGGGGGGGCTCTTGTTCGGATTCTTCCGCAGCCTCGCAGCGTGGGTGGGGACGATGCCTGGGATCCCGATTCCCGGGCCGTTTCTCGATATGGTGCCATACATCGTGACGCTGCTGGTTGTCGCAGGAGCGATCGGTCGAGTTCGCTTCCCGAAAGCGCTCGGAGAGCCGTACAGGCGCGAATAACCATTGCCGGGCCTTGGCCCGGGGGTCTCCAGGATCTATGATTGTGATGTGTATCACCCAGGCCGGGCGGGAGCGCTCCGCACGGCCCACGGGAGTCGGGCACTATACAGGAGGTGCGTCATGCGCAGGCTTCTCTCTCTGGCGCTGTTCGCGCTCGTCGCGTTCAGCATCATCGGGTTCGCGCAAGTCGGAACCCAGCAAAAGCCGATTTACATGCTGCTCCCGCCGTCGACGGACACAACCGTCATCGGACCGTCCGGCCAGGCCATCGCCGACTATCTCTTCCAGGCGACGGGTCTCTATATCCTCCCGATCGTTGCAGCCGACTACGCGGCTCTCGCCGAGGCATTCGCCAACGCGGAGGGCGACGTGTTCGGGATCCCCACAAGCTCGCAGTACATTCAGATCTACAAGGAGACGGACGGAGCGATCATCCCGACGATGGGCGCGGTGCGGAGCGGCTACACGTACTACTTCGCAACGTACTATGCCCTCCGCTCCAAGGGGTACACGTCGCTCCAGCATCTGAACGGCAAGATCTGGATCTACAACGATGTCGGCTCCGGCTCGGGGTACAAGTACCCGAAGTTGCACATGCAAGGGAACGGAGTGCAGTGGGCCAGCGTGGTCGAGACGGGCGGGCATGCCAACTCGATGGTCGCGCTGCTCCAGGGCCAGGGCGACTTCTGCACCGGCTATGGCTCACCTCCGCTTTCACCGCAGTGCATCAGGGATCAAGGCATTCGCTGGGAGTACGGCGACGATCCCGAGCTCATGGTTTGGGATCGCTTCAGCAGCGCCCTCGTGCGCGACGGTCTGCGTTGGAACTGCGAGGATCTGCGCTTCGCCGTCCTCAAGGACTACCCCAATGTCTTCACGCAGGTCGGCATCGTTGATGTGGTCGGCCCCATCGCGAACGATGTCCTGGCCTTCGTGTCCGACTTCCCGGCCGACCTGAGGGACCAAATCGTCGCGGCGCTCGTAGCGCATATCGGCACGCCGGAGGGCCTCGCGATTTGGAACAACAGGAAGTTCTATCAGTGGTCGGGGATGTCTCCCGTTGCGGACAGTGACTTCGATGGGATGCGCGTGCTCCTAGGGTATCCAGTCCCGGTGCGCTAAGACAGCGATCCACTCCGACAGTACATAACCAGGAGAGAGGAGGCCCCTCCTCTCTCCTTTCTGTACAGGAGAGGTCATGGCGGAACCCCAACTGGTTATCGAGCACGTGACGAAGGTCTACGAGCGAGGGGATGTCCTCGCTCTGCGCGATGTAACTCTCACTGTGAACAAGGGCGAGTTCCTTGTCCTGATCGGGCTTTCCGGCTCCGGGAAGTCGACACTTCTTCGCTGCATCAATCGCTTGATCGAGCCTACGTCCGGCCGGATTCTGCTGGACGGTGTCGATGTTACCAAGGCGCGGGGAGCCGATCTGCGCGGGATCCGGCGCAGGATCGGCATGGTGTTCCAGCATTTCAATCTCGTGAAACGTTCGTCGGTCCTACGGAACGTCCTTGCCGGACGACTTGGCTACGCGCCGCCGCTTCCGACACTCGTTAGCCGGTTCCCACGAGAGGACATGGACCGCGCGCACAGGAGCCTGGAGACCGTGGGGCTCGTGGAGAAGATGTACACGCGCGCCGATCAGTTGTCCGGCGGCCAGCAGCAGCGCGTGGGGATCGCGCGGGCCCTGATGCAGGAGCCCGAACTCATCCTCGCGGACGAGCCTGTGTCGGCGCTCGACCCGGCGACGGCCAACTCGATCCTGCAGTACCTCGAACAGATGAACCGCGAGCGGGGCGTCACCGTCATCTGCGCCCTTCACTTCCTCTCGCTCGCGCGGCGATATGGCACGCGCATCATCGCGTTGAAGGACGGCGCAGTCGTCTTCGAGGGTTTGCCGCGAGAGATTGACGACGTCCGCTTCAAAGAGATCTACGGCGAGGACGCCGAAGAGGTGGAGGTGCGCTAAGTGAGCCGCCGCTTCCGCCTACCGAAGGATCGCATCGTCGCGCTCGGCGCGGACTGGGGCCTCCTCCTTCTTCTCTCGTACTGCATCTACTTCCTCATCAACCACTGGTACCGCACGCTCGTTCTCGTCAGGCCGTCGTACCAAGTCCCGTTCCCCGAGTACGCGTATGTGTTGACTCTGGCTACGACGTTCCTCATCGCTGTCTTGTGGGAGAACCTGGGCACGTCGATCGGATGGAAGGGCGTGGGTCTCGAGCACGTCGACCTTGCGAAGCGCCATCTCGGCCTCCGACAGCGCCTTGCGCACGCCTTCGCTGACCTCGCGGCGTGGCCCTTGACGGTCCTCGGTGCCGTCCTCGTCTCTCTGCCGTTTGTCGCTCTTGGCGCGCTCCTGAGCGGGATCGCGTCCGGGACGGGACTCACGTTGATCCCGGCTGTCCCCTTCTGGCCGGTCGGCGGCTGGCTCGCAACCCTGGGTCTAACGATCGTCCTCTTTGTCGTGCTCGCCACGCTCGCCGCGGCGTGCTGGTGGGGTGCACGAGCGCTATGGAGATGGTTGTGGCCCGGAGGGAAGGGCGAACGCCCCTGGGCCGAGCGCACGACGCAGACGCAGGTCTGCCGTGCCCGCGAGGTTGAGCAGAGCGGACCCCCACGGCGGTGGTGGCGCACGGGTTGGGGTCTCATGACCCTTCTGCTGGCCATCCTGACGGTCTACGTCGGTGCGCTCACGACGCAGATCAACATTGGGACGCTCATCCGCAGGGCGCCGACGACGGCCACCTACTGGGCCAAGCTCGCAAGGCCCGATTTTGCGTACTTCCTCGCGTCTGAGCCGGACCTGAACGACACGATGCTGAATGCGACTGTTGTGTCCGTGTTCATGGCTCTCATGGCGACGCTCCTCGGGTTCGTCTTCGCGTTCCCGTTGTCGTTCCTCGGCGCGCGGAACATGGTAACGAGGAACCGATGGGGCTGGGGCGTCTACACACTGACACGTGGCTTCTTCAACATTGGCCGGTCGATCGAGCCATTCGTCATGGCCGTCTTCTTCGCGGTCTGGATTGGGTACGGACCGTTCGCCGGCGCGCTTGCGCTCTTCGTTCATACGGTGGCCGCGCTGGGTAAGCTCTTCTCTGAGCAGGTTGAGGCCATCGATCCCGGGCCCGTCGAAGCGATCACAGCAGGCGGCGGGCGACGGGCGCAGATCTTGCGCTACGGCGTGATCCCGCAGATTGTACCCTCTTTCCTCGCTTTCACTCTGTATCGCTGGGATATCAACGTCCGCATGTCGACCGTCATCGGAATCGTCGCCGGGTGCGGCATCGGCCGGTTCTTCAACTACTTCAAGAGCGAGCTTCGCTGGCAACAGGTCGGAGCCGTTCTCGTGGTCATCGCTGTCGTGGTCCTGACCATGGACTATGTCAGCGGCCGGGTACGGGAGAGGATCACGTGATGGTCGAGAGGATGCAGCGAGGGAAGCTCCGCGACGAAGTTGGCATGCGCTTCGCACGCGCCGCGCGCCGCGCCATCGGCCTCGTGAAGCAAGCTGTACGACGCGCCGCGATCTTCGTCGTTGATACTGCGTTCCTCACGTACCTGTTTGTGATGGGGTCCTACGTGATCACAACGTGGGCCTCGGGCGCTGGGGTCTACGTTGCAGTCCCAGGCGGGTTCATCATCCTCTTCGCGCTCCTTGCCTCGCTCCTCTGGGAGATGCTCGGAACGTCGATCGGTGAGAAAGCTGCCCAGTTCCTGAGCGGCAAGGCGAGTCCTCTCCCCGAGGCGCAGGCTCGGCAGCGCCTCCTGCGGGGAGGAGAGAGCCTGAGGCATCTTTCGGGAGTTCCTTGGTACCGCACGTTGTGGGGATGGAGTGTCATCGCCGCGATGGTCATCACCCTCGCAGCCGGCACCGCCATTTCCCGTGTCGATTTCTCGAAACTCGTCCAGAACTGGCCGTTTGCCGCAAAGATGCTTGCCCGGCTCGTGCGGCCGGATTGGACGATTGCCAGCGAAGTCATCTCGTTGACGCTCGTCACGGTGTTCATGGCGCTCATGGCGACGCTCCTGGCAATCCCCGTGGCCGTCGTCCTCAGCTTCCTCGCCGCGCGGAACTTGACGCGTGGACCGGCCGGGAGGCCGATCTACTTCGTCGTGCGGGCCCTGGCCAGCATCGTCCGCTCGATCGAGCCGATCATCTGGGCCATTGTCTTCGTAATCTGGGTGCGAATGGGGCCGTTCGCCGGCGCGCTCGCCCTCTTCGTTTGCTCGATTGCCGACCTGACAAAGCTCTACTCCGAGCAGCTCGAATCGATCGACATCGGCCCAACCGAGGCGATCACGGCCGTCGGAGGGAGACGGCTGCAGGTCCTCCTGTACGGGATCGTGCCGCAGATCATCAACCCATATCTGTCGTTCACTCTCTATCGTTGGGACATCAATGTGCGCATGGGGACAGTCATCGGCATGGTCGGCGGAGGAGGCATTGGCTCGCTTCTGATGCAGTACGTGCGCGTCAACGAGTGGGAGGAAGTCAGCATGTGCCTCGTGTCTATCATCCTCGTCGTCTGGTCGATTGACACGCTGTCGGCGCGTCTGCGCGCTCGGCTCGCCTAATGCCCGCTACTTCACGAGCGCCTCGAGGTACTCCTGGATCTCCTCCAAGCCATAGGTCGTCTTCATCGCCTCGTAGTCCTCGAGCCAGGCGCTGTCGATCGTGTCATCGCGCCGGATCTCGACGTCCTTGATTCCGAACGCGTCAACCATCGTTCGCGCCTCTTCTTCGATCTGGCGATCTTTCACGCGGAAGAGGAACCGCGGGATGTGCACGGCCATCACCTCGCGACGCGAGTATAGCCGAGCAGGGCAACGCGAGGCAGCCCATTGATCGGTCGCTATGCCGGTCCTAGAATGCGGCATCATGAACATCGTCGACGTCATCCGCAAGAAGCGCGACGGCGGAACTCTGACCCGAGATGAGATCGAGTTTTGGATTTCGGGCACGGTGTCCGGCGCGATCCCCGACTACCAGGTCTCGGCCCTTCTCATGGCGCTCTTCCTCCGCGGCATGAGCGACGAGGAGGCCGCCATCCTCACCGACGTCATGGCTCATTCGGGCTCGATGTTCACGCCGGACGATCTCGGCGGCTATACGGTCGACAAGCACTCGACCGGCGGCGTCGGCGACAAGACCACGCTCGTCCTCATTCCGCTCCTCGCCGCGGCTGGCCTCAAAGTAGGGAAGCTCTCGGGACGCGCCCTCGGTCACACCGGAGGAACGATCGACAAGCTCGAAGCCATCCCCGGGTTCCACACGAACCTCGAGCGAGCGCGCTTCCTCAAGCTCGTGCGTGAGACAGGGCTCGCGCTCGCTGACCACACCGCAGACATGGTGCCTGCGGACCGCATTCTCTACGAGCTGCGCGACGTGACGGCAACCGTTGACTCTCTGCCGCTCATCGTTGCGTCGATCATGTCGAAGAAGATCGCGGGCGGCGCCCAGGCGATTGTCATCGACGTGAAGACAGGCTCCGGAGCGTTCTTGCCCAGGCTCGAGGATTCCCGTCGCCTGGCGCGGGCTCTCGTCGCGATCGGCTCCAAACTCGGCCGCAAGATAGCGGCCGTCATCACCGACATGTCCCAGCCGCTTGGGCGTACGGTCGGAAACGCGCTTGAGGTCCGGGAGTCGATCGAGACGTTGCAGGGCAAGGGTCCGGACGACCTTGCGAGCCTCTGCTGCGAACTTGGCTCCGAGTTGCTTATCTTCTCTGGCAGATCAGCGGATCGGCCGGCGGCCATCGCGGCGCTGCACGAGCTTCTCGCCAACGGGAAGGCGCTCGAAAAGTTCCGCGACCTTGTCTATCACCAGGGCGGAGACCCAGGTGTGATCGAGAATCCGCGCCTCTTGCCCCAGGCCGCTCGCCACGTCGCCGTCGAGGCGAAGGCTGCCGGAACCGTACGCCGTCTCGACGCCCTCCCGATCGGCCGCGCTGCCAACGCGCTCGGCGCCGGGCGCGTGAGGAAAGAGGACGCGATCGACCCAGCGGTCGGAGCCGAAGTCAGAAAGAAGATAGGCGATACAGTGCGCAAGGGGGAGCCCCTCGTCGTCCTCCACGTCAACGACGAGGCGCGTCTTGCCGAAGCGTGTCGTCTCGTCGAGTCGGCGTACGAGATCGGTCCGACCGGCACGCCGTGCGCCGCGCCGCCGCTCATCGTCGAGCGAATCCTCGGCGCCTGATCGAAGCACTCGCGCCGCACGGGCTCTGGCAGCGCGTGGAACGGGGAGAGGACCGGCATCTTGAGACCCCGAGTTCTTCCCTCGCCTGTGCCAGACGACGTCGAGGGCGAAAGGGGCCGCGGCCCCGCGTGAGAGACAGCAGGTTGAGCCGAGCGCCTCATAGTCGAGGGGCTGTAGCCTCTACTGTTTGAGCGTAAAGGCGTCGGGCAGGAGATCAGCGATCGTCGTGCGCACGAACTCGCCCGCGGGGTTTCCCATCAGGATCTCGAGTTTCGGCGCGTGCTCGTAGAGCACCTGTCGGCACGCGCCGCACGGACGACAGTGGTCGGACTCACACGACACCGCGATCTTCACGAACTCACGCTTGCCCTCCGTAATGGCCTTGAACAGCGCGACACGCTCGGCGCAGAGAGAAAGACCGTTCACAGAACTCTCGACATTCACGCCGGTGACAACGCTTCCGTCGACGCAGACGAGCGCCGCGCCTACCGGGAACTTCGAGTACGGTGCGTACGCGTGACGTCGCACCTCGTTTGCCAGCTTGACGAGATCTCGGTCGTTCATCAGAAACGGATCACTACTCCTACAGAGCCTGCCAGCCCTCCGATGTGGAGGTCCCACCATCCGACCCACTCAGCGAGCGGTTGGACGAGGCGCACCTCCGCGTAGAGGCGCAGAAACGGGATGCCCAGTTCGAGGCGTGCGCCGACGCGCGCCGCAAGGGCCGACCAACGGATGTCGCCCAGATGAAGGGCCGCAAGGGCCGCATCGATTGCCTCCGTCCACTCCGCGGGGATCTCGCGACCAACATCGACCGTGACCGCGCCGCTCGTGTAGTCAACGCCTGCCGACAAGTTGAGCGCGGCAAGGAAGAAGTCGACTCGCTTCACGGCCTCGACGGAGAGGGTCCACGCCGAGACGTCGACATCCGCGGTGAAGTGCGCCGCCTCGCCGCCGAGGTCGATCTCCTCGTCGAGGAGCGGATCCGGGATCGTGACCCCCAGCATGTCGACAATGCCGCGGACCATGGCGGTGTCGAGGATTCCGCCCGAGACTCGGATACCGTCGATCACGACCCACGGAAGGGGAATCTCGACCCCGCCTCCGAGGAGTGGAACGGGCAGGAGCGTGGGGATCGTCGAGAGACCCGTTGTGAGATCGGCGATCGCAAGACCGAGGTCGGCCTCAATGTCGGCGAGGTTGCTCGGGGGCATGCCCTGATCGGCGAGCATGGCGAGGAGAGCGTCGGAGCCCGCACCAAGAGCGACCGGGACCCTCGCAAGGGTCCCGGTGACATCGAGCGAAACGATCTCGCACCCAAGATGGAGGCCGGCTGCACGGCTGCCTGTTGCTCCGAGCGCGAGAGCCAGCGAGACGACGGCAACCGCAGCGATCCTCCGCACGATCATCGCCTGTCCCAGCCCTCCCACTCTTTTCGCTTCAGTTCAGCGCGCTTGATCTTGCCGCTCATCGTCTTCGGAAGCTCGGTCACGTATTCGATCGCGCGAGGGTACTTGTACGGAGCCGTGACCTTTTTCACGTGGTCTTGGAGTTCCTTCGTCAGTTCGTCGGACGGTACATAGCCCTTGGCGAGGATGACGAACGCCTTCACGATTTCGCCTCGCTCGCGATGCGGGGCGGCCACGGCGGCCGCCTCGACGACCGCGGCATGGCTGACGAGCGCGTCCTCGACCTCGAACGGCCCGATGCGATAGCCCGACGTGAGAATGACATCGTCGGCACGGCCCTCGAAGAAGAGATATCCGTCCTTGTCAGCCTTTGCCAGGTCGCCGGTGCGGTACCAGCCGCCCGAGAACACGTCCCTGTCGAGGTCGGGCGCGTTCCAGTAGCCGTCGAAGATCCCCGGATTGCCCGGCTTCAGGGCAATCTCGCCGACCTCCCCCTGCGTGACCAGATTCCCGCTCTCGTCAATCAGCACGACGCCGGGACCCGGAGACGGCAGGCCCATCGCGCCGGGCTTCACCGGCAACCCAGGGAGGTTACACACAAGGCAGACGCTCTCGGTCTGGCCGTAGCCGTCACGGATGGTGACTCCGAACGCACGCTTGAACGCCTCGATCGGCTCGACGTTGAGCGGCTCGCCGGCCGACAGCGCGTCTTTCAGGTAGATCTTATGCTTCCCCATGTCGGGCAGTTGGGCGAACAGCCTGTACTCGGTCGGCGTGCAGCACAGCTTCGTCACTTTGTACTTCGAGAGAAGCTCGAGGTATCGCTCGCCGTCAAATCGGCCGTTGTAGATGAGCTGGGTTGCACCCGTTGTTAGCGAGACGCCAACCGGACTCCAGTACCACTTGGCCCAGCCGGGCGCCGTCGTTGCCCAGACGACGTCCGACTCGTCGGCATCGTACCAGTACCTGGCTGTGACGCGGTGATGGCAGTACATCCAATGGTGTTTGTGCACGACCGGCTTCGGGTTTCCCGTCGTCCCCGAGGTGAAGTTGATCGTCATCGGATCCTCGGCGGCAAGCGGTATCTTCTTCACGTTCGGGTTCCCCGACGATACAAGCTCGTCGAACCGCAGCCAACCCTTCCGCGTCTCGCCCGCGCCGATCAGGATGAAGACCTCGAGCGGGCACTGACCGCGCACGGACTCGACGATGCCGGCCGTCGATGTGTCGGCGACGATGATCCTCGCCCCCGAGGCTTGCGAGCGGTACAGGATCTCCTTCTCCTTCAACATCTCCGAGCACGGGACGGCGACGCCGCCCGCGATGAACGTCCCGAGTTGAGCAACGTGCGCTTCGGGAATCCGAGGCAGGATGTGCATCACGGGCTCACGCTTCTTCAGCCCGAGCTTTATGAGGGAGTCACCGAAACGACGCATCCCATCCGCCAGCTCGCCGTAGGTCATCTTTCTCGCGTTCCCTTCGGCGTCTTCCCACAAGATGGCGAGCTTGCTAGGGTTTCTCTTCGCGTGCCCTTCCACGACGTCGACGATGTTGTAGTTCGCAGGGACGTCCCACACGAAGTCCCTGACCTCCTTCTCGTAGCCGGCCTTGTCGTAGCGCATCGAGATGACCACCTTGTCTGTTCGAGGTTTTGCTTTGCTGCGGTGCAGCTTATAGCATACTCGCAAACCCTTTCGCAATAGGAGATTCCGATGAATGCATCCGTGGTCCTGACCTCCGCAGGGTCGAAACGTTTGATCGCCCAGGGCGTCGCTGCTCATCCGAGCGTCCGGCGGGCGCTCGACTCCGGACGGATTGTGATCACTCGCGGCACGACCAACGCATTCGTCGCTGAGGTTCTGTGCGGTGTACCGATCGACCGAGGCGCATACGCGGCGGGATTCATCGACCAACGCTGGAATGTGAACACCCGCCTGGGTGAGATGGAAGAGATCGTGCTCGTACGCGGAAGGAGATCGACGGAGGATCCCGAGGAGACGCTGGCAGCCCTCAGCTTAGGCGACGTAGTCATCAAGGGGGGCAACGCGCTCGACCCTTGGGGTATCGTCGGCGTGCTGCTTGCATCGCCCACAGGGGGAACCGTCGGCCGCTATGTCGCCGCTGCAACGGCGCGAGGGGTCGACTTGCTCCTCCCGATCAGTGTCTCGAAGTCGATCCACACGTCGGTCATCGACCTGTCCCAAGAGATGGGGACGGGAAGGATCGGCCTTCACGATGGCCTGCCTTGCGGGATGTTCCCGCTGCACGGGCAGATCGTGACAGAGATCGATGCCCTCCACCTTCTGTTCGGTGTCGACGCCGTGCACGTGGCGTCGAACGGTTTGGGCGCCGGAAGAGGCAGTGTATCTCTTCTCATCTATGGAGAGGATGTGGCCGTGAGACGCGCCTATGACTTCGTCGCGGGGCTGCGGCAAGAGGCTGACGTAAACCTGGTCGGCCGCGCGTGATGGACTCGTATCGGACTCTGGCGAGCCCCGCCGCAGCGCGCTTGACGCGCGAACGTTCGAGGTTCTTGGCCTTTGTCGAGCCGGTGACGAACGTGAGCGACGTAGACCTACGGCTTGAGGCGATTCGGCGCGAGCATCGCGCGGCAACCCACCTCTGCTATGCCTATCGATGCCGCGGCGAGACTACGGTTCTGGAACGCGCTGAAGATGCCGGGGAACCCAGCGGGACGGCCGGCGCACCCATCCTTCGACAGCTCGCCGGAGCGGAGTTGGTGGATGTCTTCGGCGCCGTCGTCCGCTACTTCGGCGGAGTCAAGCTCGGTGTGGGGGGACTCGTCCGTGCATACGGCGCCGCGATCGCGGCGGCCCTCGCTGAAGCAGTGATCGTGGAGCGCAACGTCGAGATCACTCTGCGCATTCTGTTCCCTGCCGAGAGCAACGCGACCGTGATGCGTGCGATCCACCACCACGGAGCGCGCGTGATGGAGATCCGCTACGATGGCCGCGGTGAGACCAGGGTCGCCGTTCCGCCGAGCCATGCCGCCGCGCTTGCGAAGGCCGTGCAGGAGGCGACGGGCGCGAGAGGATGCGTGGAGGAAGTGAGATGATCGACTCCATTAGTGGTGAGGTCGTCCGACGAACGGCGGATTCCGTGGTGATCGACACGGGCGGAGTCGCGTATCGAGCTCTATGTCCCGCAAGCGCGCTACGCGCCTGCGAGATCGGCCACACGGCTCTCCTCTACATCCATCTCATTCTGCGGGAGGACACGATCGAGCTTTTCGGTTTCTCATCGCTGCGGGAGCGCGAGCTCTTCCGACAGCTCTTGACCGTCGGTCAGGTGGGGCCTCGGGTCGCGCTCCAAGTCCTGTCCGTGCTCCCCCTCGACAGGCTGATTGAGGCCGTGGCAAGCCGCAATGTTGACATGCTCATGACGGTGAAGGGAGTGGGGAGGAAGACCGCGGAACGAATCCTCGTCGATCTGCACGGCAAGCTGCCGGGGGCGGGGGAGGGAGGCACGGAGGGCCTGTTTCTCACGCCGGACGAGGAGACAGCTCTGCGCGCTCTGACATCGAAGTCCCTGGGATTCTCGGCTCGGGAGGCACGCGAGGCCCTCGCACGTCTGCGCGGTGAGACCCTCGACATCGAATCTCTCATTCGCCGCGCTCTGGAGATCCTCGGAAGCCGCTCATGAGGGTCCTCGGGATCGATTATGGAAGAGCCCGGCTTGGGCTGGCCCTCTCCGACGAGGATGGAATCCTGGCGAGCCCTCTACCAACGCTCCTGCGCTCGCGAAGAGAAAAAGAGGACGTTCGAAGGATTGGTAAACTTGTGCAAGAGAAGGGCGTGACCAGCCTCGTTGTCGGGCTGCCTCTTCTCATGCACGGGGCTCGCGGAACCATGGCGGAGGAGGCAGAGGCTTTCGCTCTGAGTCTTGCAGAGAGAACAGGCCTCCCGGTTCGCCTCTTCGATGAGCGTCTGACGTCCTCTGAGGCCGAACGAGCGATGCTTGAAGGCGACCTATCCCGCCGCCGCCGCCGCCTGCGTGACGGCTTGGCCGCTGTTCTCATCCTGCAGGCATACCTCGACGAGCAGACTGCGGAAGGCACTCGCTAGGCGAAATGGCCTAGTTCTTGCGTTTCTCCTCGCGCGCCAAATACTCGACGATCGCCTCGACGACGAGATAGTTGACCGAGCGGTCCTTGGTCTCAGCTAGTCTCATAAGCCGCTGCACGGGCTTCTGGTCGAGCTTGCTCTTCGGAACGTAGATCGAGATCTTGTCCAGTAGTTCCTTCTGCGCCACGGTTGATCCTCCCTCATCCACAGGGCTTACAGACTGGATTATAGCAGTAGTCGCTAGGACCCGCAAACGCTTTCTCTAGCCGGGATCGGCACTCTAGCTCGTCGCGTCTGTTGCCGGCCGTAGGTAGGCTTCGATGAACGGCAGGAGATTCCCATCGAGTACGGCGTCCACGCTGCTTGTCTCCACGAGCGTGCGGTGGTCCTTGGCCATCCGGTACGGGTGCAGTACGTACGAGCGGATTTGGCTTCCCCACTCGATTCCCTTCAATTCGCCTTTCAGTTCGCTCAGTTTCTCGGCCTGTTCTCGACGCAAGAGATCAGCGAGTCGAGCGTGCAGGATCCGCATTGCGGTCGCCTTGTTCTGATGCTGGCTTCGCTCGTTCTGGCAGCAGGCGACAATGCCTGTGGGAAGATGGGTGATACGGACAGCAGAGTCTGTGACGTTGACGTGCTGTCCCCCGGCACCGGACGAGCGGTACGTGTCGATGCGAAGATCCTTGGGGTCGATGTCGACAACGATCTCTTCTGTGACAGGAGTTACGCCCACCGCGGCAAACGATGTGTGCCGCCGATGCGCGGCATCGTAGGGGGAGAGTCGAACCAGTCTATGCACACCCGCCTCGCATCTCAGGTGCCCGTACGCGTACTCGCCCTTGACTTCCAGCGTGGCGCTGCGGATCCCCGCGGTGTCGCCCGGGCTCACCTCGAGCAGAGACACGGAGAACCCCATACGCTCGCAAAACCGCCCGTACATCCTCAAGAGCATCTCAGCCCAGTCTTGCGAATCGGTGCCCCCTGCGCCGGCATTGATGGAGACGTAGCAGTCTACAGCGTCGTGCTCTTCGGAGAACGCAAGCTCGATAGCGAAAGCTCTCAGATCGTCTGCGAGCGCCTCGCTGCGGTGCTCGAGCGCCGCCAGTTCGCTCGCGTCCCCGGCGGCAAGTGCCATCGCATGAAGAAGCTCGATCTCTCCCAGTTCGGTCTCTGCATGACTCCAACGCGACAGCAGCCGTTTGATCCTCTCGACGCGGCGCGCGACTTCCGTGGAGTGGTCGCGGCGATCCCAGAATCCCGGGCGCGACATCTCGCCTTCGAGGTCGGCGATCTCCCGATTCAGAGCACGGCGGTCAAAGGTGATCGCCGATCTTGCCCACGTCGCGTCGCAGATCTCCTAGTCGATCTTCGAACATTGCTCCCCCCTTCCGCCATCTCGAAACGCAGGGACGTCCTTTATAGACGGAGGCCGTCTCTTCCTCAACCGTGCGCCCCGGCTGTCAGGTCGAGGCGTTCGTCCGATGCCGACTCCCAGCTTGAGGGCAGCCGCCTGCGGGTTGCGCGCGTAGTCCGTTCCGGTCTGCTAGAATCAGGCTTTGGGTCGCGCGCGGGACGCTTCGCCCAGCCCCAACATGGAGGTGTCATGACGAAGGAACCGAGGACGGAAGAGCTGACCATCCGCGGAGAGGAACTGCTCGCCAAGGTGAAGGAGCTTGTTCGTCAGGGAAACATCCGCCGCATCTCCGTCAAGAACAAGGAGGGTGGACTGCTGATCGAGGTCCCACTCACCTTGGGCGTGGTCGGGGCACTCCTCTTGCCGACGCTTGCCGCGCTCGGAGCAGTGGCCGCCCTCGTCACCGAGTGCACGATCGTCGTCGAGCGCATGGACGACTCGAACCGGCCCGGGGCGTAGCGCATGGCTCAGTACCTCTGCCGAATCCAGCCGGCTCGACGTGGCTTCTTCGACGATCCGACGGCCGAAGAAGAGGCCGCTGTGGGTCAGCACTTCGCCTATCTTGAGCGTCTGACTCGCCGGCGCGTCGTCCTTCTCGCAGGACGCACGCTCAACGAGGACCCGACAGGCTTCGGCATCGTGGTGTTCGAGGCGTCGTCGGACACCGAGGCCAGGAGTCTCGTGTCGGGTGACCCAGCTGTTCAGGCCGGCGTGTTCGTCGCCGAGCTGTTCCCCTATCGAGTGGCTCTCGCGTCTCCGCGCCTGCTTGATCTCACGCCGGCATCACGTCCACAGGACGGAGCCTCGTTGAGCGCCGGCCAGTCGCTTCTCGGCGGCAGTCACTCAGAAAGAGGGCACGTTGTCGACGTGAAGTCGGATCTGGTCGGATGACGGCCGGCCTGTCGCGTCGACGATCGTGAATGTGATCGTGACGCGCTCGCCCTCTCCTCGCTCCGTCAGCGGGGCGTGGTAGACCGGGTTCAGAGTGTCCGTCCGGTCAAGCCAGCCCTGGCTGGCGGCCCATGTGAAGCAGACTGAAGAGCATCCTGGGTTTGTCACGTCGGCTCGAAGCGATGTCACCGAGCCCTCCGGAACGTGAGCGGGAAACTGCCGCACGATGCGCGGAGTGGGCCGATCATGAGCTGCAAGTGCAGGAACGACCTGTGGCCACGCTGCATCCCACGCCGCTTCGCATCCGCCCGCGCAACGGCAAGGTACTGGGGTTTGCAGGCACACCGGTGCTGGGGGCGCCTCGCTCACGCACGGGTTCCCACACGGGACGTCCGGCTTGGGACATCGGCTCCCGACCGCGACCGGCGGACATGGGGAAGGGATCGCGGCGGCCAGCTCGCCGCACGGTCTCTCCGACGGACAACCGATAGGGTCCCGCACGCGCACGGTCACGGAGTCGCTCGCAGTGCTTCCGGAGCGACTGATGACAGTCAGCGTCAGTGTTACAGCTTCGCAGCAGTCGCACGCCGAGGGAGCCGTGTACTTCGCGTCGGGCAGTGTCGGGTCGAGGAAGAAGCCGAGGCTCGAGTCCGCCGTCCACCGGTAGATCACGCTGCCGCCCCCGGAGTCGCCCCCCGACCCCTCAAGCCGAATGGTCTCTCGCTCGCCCGCGATTCGGTCTTCGCCGGCGTTCGCCCACACAGACTCCCATGACGTCGCCCCTCGCGGCGTCGTGGTGGCGAATCCTGCAGACGCCGCGCCTGCGGTGGACGCCGGCGTCGAAGAGGACGTCGACAAGAGAAGTAGGGCGCCAAGGATCGCGCCGACGACCAAGAGAACGAGGAGGAAGGAGTTATCGTTCATCGGGATTCGCCTCCTATACCCGACGGGACTCTGGATCAGGGATCGGACGCTAGGCTACTTCCAATGTGCGTGACAGTCAACGGCAAGCTACGCCGTTCGTCACGAAACCGCCATGGCTTCGCCGGTTGCCATATGAGAGCCAATCCACTAGAGTGACGACGAGGTGGTGGGGATGCAGAGTGCTCTCATCCTCGTGGAGAACGGATATGAAGAGCTGGAACTGTGGGTGCCGTACTATCGCTTTCAGGAGCACGGCCTGGCGGTCGCGCTCGTCGGACCTGCAACCGGCGCCACATACACAGGGAAACACGGTCTTGCGGCGCGTGCAGACCTCTCCTTCGCCGAGGCGCAACTCGAAACCGCGCGTGTGCTTCTGATCCCCGGTGGATGGGCCCCCGACCGACTGCGCACGCACGATGCGGCAGTCGCACTAGTTCGAGGGGCCGTCAAGCGCGAGATCGTCGTTGCAGCTATCTGCCACGGCGGGAGCGTGCTTGTCTCCGCCGATGCGGTGCGTGGACGCTGCGTCACGTCGACGCGTTCGATTCGTGACGACTTGCGTGCCGCGGGAGCAACCTGGGTCGATGAAGCAGTGGTCGTCGACGGCTGCCTTATCACGTCGAGGACTCCGGCGGATCTACCGCGGTTCCTTCCCGCAATCCTCTCGGCTCTCTGACCATGAGCGGCCTTCTGTACGTCGTCTCGCTCCCGATCGGCAATCTCGCGGACATCACTCTTCGGGCGATCGAGACACTGCGGAAGGTAGATTACATCCTTGCCGAGGACACCCGAACGACGAAGCGCGTTCTCGACCAGTATGGTATTGGGACACCCTTTTACTCGAGCCTGTACGAGGGCGTTGAGGACGGTCGCGTGAGCGACCTCGTCGCTCGCCTCGTCTCGGGAAAGTCGATCGCCCTGGTGAGCGACGCCGGCACCCCAACGATCAGCGACCCCGGCTTTCCCCTCGTCCGGGCTGCCGTGGCCGCAGGGGTTGCAGTGTGCCCCGTGCCTGGGCCGACCGCGGCCATTGCGGCTCTTGTTGCTTCTTCGCTTCCGACGGACCGCTTCGTCTTCGAGGGCTCTCTGCCAAGGAAACAGGGTCGCCGCAAGGACTTCTTTGCGCAGCTCCGCAGCGAGCGCCGTACAACCGTAGCGTACGAATCGTCACACCGGCTGCAGGAGACGCTCCGCTTACTCGACGCCGAACTCCCAGAGAGGCAGATCGTCGTCGCGCGCGAGCTGACGAAAATTCACGAGGAGTTCCTGCGCGGGCGCGCCGCGGAGGTGGCTCGGACGTTCGCCGAACGCGGGGAGGTGCGGGGGGAATGCGTTCTCCTTGTCGCCGGAGCGGAAAGCCTTGAGGGTGACGTCGACGCGGGGCCGCTCAAGGCTTTTCTCGCTGTGGCGGACGAGGAGGGACTCCCAAAGAGGTCGCTTGAGCGACTCCTCATGGCCGCCTTCGGCATTCCGAGGAACCGCGCGTATGAGCTGGCGCACCGCGATCACGCCTAGGTGTGCTTGTCTGCAACGGATGTCGCTGCGTAGGCGTGGGGCTTGATCCGTACGCGCATCCCGTTGCCGATGATCATCCCCACGACCTCGTCGATCATGTCCTTGGTGCGTCCGTTCTCTCCGATGTCGACGTGGATCTCGAGGTTGAACTGCAGCAACGATGCCGTAGCCAAGCGTTCCATGAGCCTCTGGGCAAGCTCAAACGACAACCAAGCCTCACGCCAGATACGCTGCCGCAGCGATGGCATGGTCGGCTCGCGGTGCCGCGTCCAGAAGTACCGCCCGCCCTTTCCCATGCGATGCAAGACGATCGCGCTGACAAAATCGAGGCGCTCGGGACTCGCTGAGGAATCCGTGCCAATAAGAATCTCGAACCGGTCTTTCGGGTTCGACCTCATCTCCGAAACCAGCTCTGCCACGACCTCATCGAACGTCATGTCCCCGATGTGGGGGTTGTGGAACACCGCCATGCCTCATCCTATCCGCTTCGGGTTTCAGCATTCAAGCGATCGGCAGTCGCAGCGTGAAGCGTGCGCCACCCTCAGGCTGGTTCTCCGCCCAGACGCGGCCGCCGTGCGCCTCAACCCACTGCTTCACGATGGCTAGGCCTAGCCCACTTCCTCCACCCACGGCGCGACTGCGAGAGACATCGCCACGGAAGAACCGCTCGAAGATGTGATCGAGGTCCTCCGAGGAGATGCCGGGGCCAGTGTCTGAAACGCTGACCTCGACTTCTTTGTCAAGCTCCCGCACGGCAATGTCGACGAAGCCTTCGTGAGGAGTGTAGCGCAGGGCGTTTCCAAGGAGATTCGCCATGACTTGTCGGAATCGCTTCGGGTCGATCATGGCCACTGGCTCGTCTTCTACGGCGATTCGCACCTTCGGCGCTCCTTCCAGCGCAGGAACCGTCGCGTCAATGATCTGTCGGACAAGCCGGCCCACATCGACAAGCTCTCGGTCGAGGTGCAGTTCGCCTGCCTCGGCCATCGCCAGCTCGCGCAGATCGTCGATCAGCTTCCCCATGTGCAGCGTCTCTTCGTAGATCGGCGCGATTGTCTCCGGCGTAGGCTCGTAGACGCCGTCCAGGATCGCCTCGAGGGTTCCCTGGATGATCGTCACGGGCGTACGGATCTCGTGAGCGATGTCGGCCGTCATCGTCTGCCTGAGGCGCTCGGAACGCCCGAGGTTGTCCACCATGTGGTCAAACGATTCTCCAAGCTGACCGATCTCATCTCGTGACTTGAGCATCACCTTTTGGGGTGTCTGGCCCTCGGCAATGCTCTCCGTCGCTCGCGTCAAGGCACGCAATGGAGACAGGATCTGCGCAATGAGGAGGATCGAAACCGCGAGGGCGATGGCCGTCGTGATACCCCCGCCGATCAGCGCCGACCGCTTCGCCGAGGCGAGGAAAGCTACTTCTTCAGGGTCCACGGTGTCGAAGATGAGGAAGGCGCCCACTTGCACGTCGTTCACCACGATGGATCCGCTGCTCATTTCGGCCGCCGTAAGCTTGCGGCCTACGTCGTTCCGCGTCGTCAGAATGACTCTCCCTTCCTCGTTCGCAAGCGTGAAAGGCGACCGGAAGACGGCGGCTCCTTGGACCACCTGATTGCTTTCTCCGAGGTGGAGCTCGATGCTGCGGATGAACAGCTGCTCCACGCCCACCCAGGACCGACTCCGCTGCCAGTACATCGTGAGTTGGGCTCCGTAGATCCTGTAAATCTCCTGGCGCTTCGCGTCGTTGTAGCTATCGAAGCGCCGCGACACGGAACTCGCGGTGAGGACGTAGACGAGGACGACAGAGAGGACAATCGTCACGAAGAAGGCGGCGGAGAGCTTGAGGGAGAGAGACACCCGGCGGAACATCCTAGGCCTGCCGCGCGAAGCGGTATCCGACGCCGTGAACGGTCTGGATGTAGCGCGGCGTTTTCGGGTCGTCCTCCGTCTTGCGGCGCAGGTTCTTCACGTGCGTGTCCACCGTCCGCGCGAACGAGTCGTACGTGTAGCCCTGAACCTCGCGAAGAAGCTGAAGGCGCGTAAACACTTGTCCCGGATGTCGCGCGAGGTAGGTGAGGAGGTCGAATTCTGTCGGCGTGAGGTCGATCGGCTTGCCCTTGACTTTCAGCTCGCGTGTCTTGAGGTCCACCTCGAGGTCTCCCGCGACGATCCGCTCGGCCTCCGCTCCCTCGCCGTCGAACCTGCGTAGGACCGCGCGAATCCGCGCTACAAGCTCGCGCGGGCTGAAAGGCTTGACCACGTAGTCGTCAGCGCCCAACTCAAGCCCTACGACACGGTCGGCCTCCGCCGCTTTCGCGGTCAGCATGATGATGGGGACCGATGACTTTGCGCGGATGGCCCGGGTCACTTCCAGCCCGCTAAGCTTCGGCAGCATGAGGTCGAGAATGATGAGGTCGGGGCCTTTCTCTTCGAACGCCTGCAGTGCAGACGCGCCGTCGTACGCGGTGTAGGTCTTAAACCCTTCGTGATCGAGGTACGCCTTGACGGTCCGAACGATCATTTCTTCGTCGTCTACGATGAGGATTCGTTTCATCCCGAGTTCCATTATAGCCCCTACACCCCTTGCCCATCTCCACCGGGCACTCTCCGGTACAGCCTTTGCCTAGCCTCGTCAGGCTGCCTCCGGCCCCGCCCTTCGGCAAGGCGCCATACGATGAGTCTTTGTGGCGGGCGAGGAGGTTCCATCCCGCGTCTCTGCCGGACACGTCAACCATCCATTCTCGATCTGCGCTGTGGAGTTCGTCCGTCGGCACGGTGGAGAACCTGTGAGGCCGCTCGGATTGCCTTTCCCGCGTGCCGCGACTACCATTTCCGTAGGCGGCAACTGGGTGGGATGACCATCGGGGGGACATGAGACGGCTTCTGATCGTTTCCACGGAGGAACACTCTGGGAAGAGTCTGCTGGCGCTCGGCTTGGGCCGCGCGCTTCAGGCGCGCGGCATGTCGCTTGCGTACATGAAGCCGATCAGCTACGAGGTCTCGTACAGCACCGGCGAGCCCATCGATCGGGATGCCTCGGCCATTCGATCTCTGCTCTCTCTCGAGGACGATATCCACGACATTGCTCCGATCCCCCTCGAAGGTCCGTTCCTGCGGGAGGCCATCGAGTCGGGAGACAGGGGATTCAGACAGCGGATCGCTGAGGCCTTCGCGCGCATTTCGCAGGGCCGGGGAGCCGTGCTCGTCGAGGGGCGCGGGGCGCTGGGAGTTGGGATGAGCGCCGGGTTGAGCGATCTCGACCTCGCCGACCTCCTCGACTGCGATATCCTCCTACTTGCGCGGTACGATGGAGAGGAGGCTATTGACCGTATTCTGTCGGCATTGCGGCTCCTTGAACGTGGCGCACCCGTCCTTGGCGTCATTCTCAAGGGCGTTCCGCTTGACCGATCGTATTCGCTCATCGAGGAAGTCCTGTCGTCGTTTCTCGCCGACCGTGGCGCAGAGGTCCTCGGCATCATCCCGAACGATCCGAATCTTCGCTACGTCAGTACGGATGAGATCGCGCGGCGGCTCGGGGGGCGAACGCTCACGCACTTCGAGAGCGCGAGAGAGGTTCGCCATTTCGTCGTCGGCGCCTCCGGCATTGAGCCATCCTTGCGCAGCTTCCGCCGCACACCGGAGTTCGCGGTCATCACCGGAGGGGACCAGACGGAGTTGCAGCTTGCAGCGCTCGATGTCCCTGAGCTGCGGTGCCTTGTTCTCACCGGCGAACAGCGCCCGTCTCGGGCGGTGATTGACCGTGCCGATGCGTGCGGCGTGCCCGTCATTCTTGCGGGGCAGAACACCCTGGCGACCGCCAATCTCTGCTCCAGCCTGTTGGATCGATTCTGGGTGCTTCCCGGCCCGTCGCTCGAGTACGCCCTGGATCACGTTCGTTCGAACATCGACATCGAGCGCATCCTCGAGAAGGCGCGTGACAGCTGACCCTACTCGAATCGCACGCCGTAGGTGATCTCAGCGACACCTGCCAGAGTGTTCGCAATGGGGCAGTACTTGCTCAATGATAGCTGGATCGCCTTCTCCAACTTACCCTGCTCAACGTCGTGACTCGCGACGTACGTCAAATGGATGCGCCTCAGGACCTTCGGGTACTCCGCCGCCCGCTCATCGCTGATCTCGACCCGGAAGACGGTCGGTACCTCGCGCGACTTCCGGAGAATCGACACCACATCCATCCCCGTGCACCCGCCAAGTGCCGCCAGGAGAACCTCGACCGGTCGAGCCGCCGAATCCTGCCCTCCACTTGCCTGATCTGCGTCCATGACCACGTCGTGGCCACTTGTGCCACGACCGACGAAGCGCATTCCTCCCGTGAACGACACGATCGTCATTCGGCCTCCGATCATCGAATCATTTCGATACTTGACGTGTCGAACATCCACGGTATCCTATCCCGAGGTTGCGTGATCCGAGGAACAAGAATGGTTACACGTGAAGCCCGAGAGCAATGGTGTGAGGTCTTCCGCGCGCTTGCCAGCGGCCCACGATTGCAGATCCTTGAGTGTCTGCGGCGAGGGCCAGTGCGCTGCCGAGAGATCCTAGAAGTCGTCGGGTTGAGCCAGCCAGCTGTGTCGTACCACCTCGCCAAGCTGGAGCACGCCGGGATCCTTGTGAAGGAGAAAAGAGGGACGCGCAACTGCTATCGAATCAGTCGCTCCCTTGAGGGCATTCTGCAGCAATGTATGGAGGAGGATGGATCATGGCGCGTGCCGTAACGGTGTACACAACGCCAACATGCTCGTGGTGTCACGTCCTGAAGAGCCACCTGCAATCCCATCAGATCGCATTCGCGGAGGTGGATGTCTCCGCGGACATGGAAAAGGCTCAAGAGATGGTGACGAAGAGCGGTCAGTACGGCGTCCCCGTCCTCGATATCGACGGCGAGATTGTCGTCGGCTTTGACCGAGCGCGAATCAACGCGCTCTTGGGAATCGCCTAGCCGCTTGAGGAGTTCCACGGGTTTCCGCTGCTACGAAGAGAAGAGCGGAAGTGGCTCGCGCTCCGTCTGCCTGCGGGGTGATGACACCCTCGCGGCGTGGGAAGGGTTGTTCGTCGATGGGAGCGCGCCTACTCGCTCAACACGTAGGAACCCTTCCGTCTCCGTGACCGGTTCGTAGCGCGCCACCACAAGCTCGTACGCCTTGCGCGGGAACGGCCGAACGCGGAGGTGAGGCTTCTCGAACGCCAGACGCCTCAGGTTCCTCTGCATGCGTTCGTAGGCGACTTCGGCGGCCATCTCGGCCATGACGAGCGCGACGGGCTCTCGCCCGGAGAGCCGCGCGAGCTCGACGAACGGCGCTCGCTCTTCGCACGTCAGATTGGGCTCGTCGATACACACAACCTCAGCGGGCGAGTCCAACGCCTCGAGGAGTGCGACGTGGAAGATTCGGTCGACCGTCTCCTCGGAGGCCACATCGAACGAGCAACGAAACATCGATTGCCGTATCGGTGCACGTGACACGAGCACCCACTCGGGGTGCTCGCGTTGATACGTCGTCTTTCCGGACCCCGGCAACCCGACCAGCACGATGAGCTGCTTCATCGTCTTCCCCCCCAACCGCCAGTTTCAGTATGGAGGATCTGTCCGGACGCGACAAGCCGCGCATCAATGCCCGGTCGCGGCGACCAGTGCGGCCCATGCATCGACAAGGCCGTAGCCGTAGAGGTCGTCACGGCCGCGGGAGCCAAGATCGATGGCTGTCGCGGTCAGGACATCGATCGCTGCTTCGGCAGTGAGCTCGGGGTTCGCGGAGAGCAGCAGTGCCAGAACACCGGTGACGTGAGGGGCGGCGAACGAAGTTCCTGTGTCGGTTGCGATCCGTTCGCCAGGCGTGAACGAAGTGATGTTCTCTCCCGGAGCGCAGAAGGCGACCTCGGGGCCGCGGCTACTGAAGGTTGCGAGCAAACCCGCCGACGTGACCGCGGAGATTGCCAGAACGGAGTCGTATCGCCCTGGGTACATCACTTCGTTCTTGCCGAGGTTTCCGCTGATCCCGACGATCGGGATCCCTTTCGCACGCGCTCGGTCAAGGACGCGTTCGAGCGAGTTCGGTGGGCGCCCGTTGGTGAAGACGCTGAGGTTGATGATGTCGGCGCCGTTGTCGACCGCGTAGTTCACGGCGCGCTCGAACAGGGCCCAATCCGTCGCGGCAAACTGGTTCTGGGAGTTGAGGAAACGAACATCCATGAGCCTCGCACCGGGCGCTACGCCGACAACAGGATACCGTCCGGGCTGAGCAGCAATGATGGATGCCACGAACGTCCCGTGCCGATGGATGGTCGATCCGACAAGGGAACTTGAGTCGCCGTCGCGGAAATCCCAGCCGTGGATGTCGTCTATGTACCCGTTCTGGTCATCGTCCACCCCGTTGTTCGGAATCTCATCTTCGTTTGTCCACATGCTGGCCATCAGCTGCGGAAGAGAGGCGTCAATCCCCGAGTCGATGACCGCGACGACGACATTCGAGCTGCCGTGTGACAGTTTCCACGCCTCTGGCACATGGATGCTCTCGAGCCCCCAGTTGCTGGGCTCCTGATAGACGACGTAGACATCCGCCCCGGGGGGTGGCCCTTCCGGCGCGAGAGGCAACCTAACCGGTAGGATCTGGAGCTTCAGGGTCGCCGTCACGAGAGCCCCGCCCCCGAAGTCGAGGGCAACGCGCACCAGATAGACTCCCGCCAGCTGGAACTCCCAGCGACTTGCCGCCTCGACGTGAGTGAGTCCGCCGGCGGCGATGGCAAACGGGGCGACGGGAAACTGATCCACTTCACGGCCGGACGTGTCGCTCAGCGTCACCGTCCCGCGGGCGCCGGCCATCGCGCCCCCGGTCCTGGCTTCGACATCGAAGACAACCGAGAAAGGCACGAGGCTGGGGATTGTGAGCGACAGGATGCGGGCATCTCCTTGGGCCAACACCGGAAGCGCCGGCCCAACGATCCAGAGAAACAGGAATCCAATGCGCGCGAGGCGCGCAGCGGAGAGCCACGTCATTCGGGCGAACCCTCCGCCTCTGCTCCGAGTTGCTGCAGGATGGTCTCCGGCGGCGCATCGTCATCCGCAGCCCAACCCATCGACGCGATCGTGAGAGTGACGGGGAAGCTGAACCTGGAGACGACGTCCCCCACGTACGCGCGAATCCGGTCCGCGGCTTTCGAAGCCCCTTCCTGAGGGGTTTCAGGCAGTAGGGCAGCCAGGCGATCGGGACTGATCCGGAACAGAATGTCCACGTGGCGCAGTCCCGCAAGGAGGAAGCTGGCAGTACGCACGCGTACCCGGTCTGCGTCGGACGAACCCAGGCCGCTGAGCCCGCCGATATCGACGACGAGAAGCGACGTCGCGTGCTTGTAGCGCTTGCCTTTGGCGAGCTCGAGCGCCAGCTGCCTCCGGAAGTGGGCGGCGTTGTAGAGACCCGTGACGTCGTCGAGCACGACAAGCTTGCGCAGCTCCTGCTCGTGGGTCTGAATGACCCTCGACATGAGCTGGAAGCTGTCTTCCAGCAGGCACACCTCGTCATGTACTGGGAGACCAGGAACTCGACGGGGAATTGACACGGCGTCGACGCTGTAGTCTCTCTGCGTGATGGCCGCCGCGGCTCGAGCCAGCCGCTGAACGGGTCGCGTGACAAGCGCCGTCAAGGCCAGGTAGATCAGACTCCCCAGCAGCAAGAATCCGGCCACGGCTGCCGCAGCGAACGTCCACGACAGTCGGCGAACGAAGGCATCTCGCTCGCTGAGAGACATGTCCACGATGACTAGGCCCGCGCTCTCCGCTCCCGACGTGATCGGGCTGTACGCCCGCAGAATGCCGCGATCAGCCACCCGGGCCGGCTCGACGGCTACGTCCCTCAACGCCTCGTACCGCTCCGCAGTCTCGTTGGGCACGAGCTGCCCAACCATCGTGGGGTCGGTGCTGGCGACGGCGACAAGTCCCCGCGCTGTGGTCCCGACGACGCTGATCCCCAGGATGGACTCATGCCGGGCAAGAAGCGTCCGGATCTCGGCATCGAGCTCGTCCGAGTAGTACAGGACGTAGTCCTTCTCTCGGATGGACTTCGAAATGAGGGCAGCCACGCTGCGCGCGCGTTGCTCGTAGATGGATCGGATCGACGAGTGCAGCGACGCAAAGGCAAACCAGAAGAGAGATCCCACGACAAGACAGGAAATCAGAAGCGTCGCGGCAACCAGTTTGAACCGCAGAGTGGTCCCGTACCGGATGTGGGAACGGGCCACCGCCCGTCTCGCGGGGGCCTCATGGGGCTGACACCCTTCTGTCCCCGCCTCCTTGCATCGATCGTCTCTCGGGGTCATCTCAACTCCTCTTCGGCCTCGTCCGCGAGCAAGGCTTCCCGCAACAGGAAGTCGAGCGCGACGACTGAAGGATCTCGGTTCAGCAGTCGGACGCGACTGACCAACTCACGAAGCGCCTCTGTCGTAACCCGCGGCGCGAGCTTCAGGAAGGCCTCGCGGAGCCCCTCGACGCGCCGTGACGACAGAACCAGCTTGATCGACGTGGACGTCAAGATGTGCCCATCTCCGAGGGTCCGGAAGCCGGCCAACGTGAGTGCTTCGTCGATTCGGTCGACGACGGCAACATCAACCTCTCCTAGCTGAAGCGCCGTCTCTGCAGCCTCTGCCGTTGCCGCCGTCCGGAACGCGCTGGTGACGAATCCGGCGCGTCCGAGTGCTTGCCGAACAAGGTCCTCCGCAGCTCCGGGGGCCGCAATCACGGATACGGCCGTGAGTCCTAGTCGAGACGCGCCAGCGCTCTGAACGTCCGCAACTCGGCTCGTCGTCACCATCTCCCAGCCCGCCCGCGCGGAGATCTCCCAGAATGCATAGGGTTCCAGGGCTCCGAAACACCAACCCACATCGATGTCACCGCTCGAAAGAGCCTCCAGAAGCGCCTCCTCGGAGGAGAAACCTGCCATGTCGATCACGCGGAATCCTTCATCAGCAAGGAGGATCCCAAGCAGTCTCCCCAGGATGCGGCTCGTCGGCGAGGCGCCCGCCCCGATGACCACGGTCTCCTTCGACGCCAGTCGGGGCAGACGGACGTCGCCCGCAACGCGGCCCTCCTGCGCCGGATCCGCACCGCGGAATGCGTTGCCCCCGGCGTAGAGAGGTCGACCTGTCTTCGCTTCGATGTCGTAGGTCCGATTGGCTCGGAACTCGTTGCCGGAGACTTCAGGAGCCTCGCCCGACGTAGTTCGGGCCGCTCGGAATCCAAGGGCGTCCAGGGACTCCAGCACGAGGTCGGCATCGCTCCAGCGTAGGCCCACGACGTTCGCGGCAATGCGATTCTCCCGGAGCTGTATCCCGTACCCTATTCGATGGAGAAGAATCCCTGTCTCGCACTCTAGGATGTCGTTCTCGGACAGAACGTCACGCGATGACCCGGCAACAAGAGCGCCGATGGGCTGACCGTGCAACCGGTTTCCTGTCACGGCGCTCCCCAGGAGGCCGTTCCCCAACGTCAGACCCGCGGAGTGCGAGCCACGGATCGCGTTGCGCTGGAAGAGCGACTCGTCTGAAGACAGCGCAACCACTCCCGCTCCGCAGTCGCTCACCACGTTGTCAAGCGCGAGAGCGTGCCCGCTCTCCCTCAGGAAGATGCCACACGTCTGCGCGGATACAACCGCGTTACGGAGGATCTGAACGTCGGCTGAGCGACTCACCGAGATCGCGACCTTCCCCTCCGAGACTACGTTGCGCGCGATGAGAGCGTTCGCGCTTCCTTCGATCTCGATCGACGCGTCGCCGCAGGAGCGCAGCTGCCCGTCCGTGATCGCGTTGTCACCGCCGCCCGATACGCGAATGCCTGTGTGGCAAGATCGAACGTCCACAGAGGAGGCGCGGCAGGCTCTCGCGTCAGTGAAGAGGATCGCAGAATCTTCGCATGCAGCGAATCGGCACGAGTGCACAAGGGCAGATCGCGATGCCTGTAGGAGGAGCCCGACCGCCGCACCGCGGATTTCGCTCATCGTGACCACGGCATCGTTGCCGCCCAGGATCTCCACTCCGGTGCGCGAGCACTGAACGATCCTGATCCGCGCCAGACGGGGCTCCACGCACTCCTCAGCCAGAATGCCTGTTGCCACGCCCTCCATACTGACGTCTTCGACGACGGCACGCACGGCGTCGCGGAGCCGGATTCCCACGTCGGAGAGACTCACGCACCTGATGTCACGCAGTGTTTGCATCGAGCACGCAACCTCGATTCCCGCGTGTCCGTCGGCGATCGTGATCCCTTGCGCAAGATTCCCCTCGCCGCTCAAGAAGCGAAGACCGACGTCGCACGATTCGAGGGTCACATTGCGCACCCGACATCCGGTACCTGCAATGACAATGCCCAGCGACGCGTTCCGAATCACAAGCCCTTCGACCGTCACTCCGTCCGCGGCAACGTCAACCGCCGTGCTGCCTTCTCCGAGCAGCACAGCCGGCCTGCCGACGGACCGCAAGGTAATCCCCGCGACGCGAACGATGACAGGTTCGGCAAACGGACCCTCGTCCGCGCTGAGGGCGATGACGCCACCGGGCAAAACTCGCTGCAGCGCCTCCGCAATCGTAGCTGCGTCGCGTGGGACAACAAGAGTTCCTTTGGGAAGACCGCGGTGCGCCAACTCCCATGCGAGCAGGAAGGCCGCGCCGACGGCGACCGCCGCAAAGGCGGAGAGCCATATCTTGCGAGTGCACCGCAGTTCCTTCATCGATTCCACTGTAGCACGTGGGAACTCGCGCGGTCCAGGCAGCAGGACGCATTGCACGCAAGACCTGCCGAAGGCCCGGCACCCCGGCTGTCGCAGGAGCCGCGGCATCAATCCCTGGGAAGCGCCGATTCGCGACACCTCGGCAGGGACTCCGTTCCACCAGAAGGTCAATCCCAGCAGGCCGCCGGCCTTTCCCTAAGTGCGGACCTCCGGGGCGGGGCCAGGCCTCACTCAAGCACTAGGCGCACGACGTTTTTCACCCAGAAGCTCCCGGCGGACGCTGCCCGATACTCCTCGTTGCTGACGGCGCCATCCTCCGGAAGGGCGACGAGTCGGAATCCGTCATTCCACACCGGGACTGAAACGCCGTTGAGCGCGTAAGCAAGGACCATCGGGTACTCCGCATCCTCGACGCGCCACCGCTCGATGGCCACGCGATACCCGTCCACGCCCACGACCTCCAAGACGTTGTACGACATCCCCGCGAGAAGGTCCGTCAGCAGAACCCCCTCGTACGTCCCGGCGTCTCTCCAGTTTCCGAACTGGTTCTCGTACTCGCCGTGTCGCACGATGTGCGGCAGGCGCCGCAGCGCAGCAAGATCGATCTTCCACGTCGCCGCCTTCGGATCCTCGATCTCGAGAAAGGGGCCTCTCGGCTGCGCGGCCCAGCGAACCGCCAGGGGGGCCGCAACACCTAGGCACAAGAGGACAAGCCCGATGACCATCCGCCGGCGCACGTCGTTCACCCTCTCCACCCCAGAAAACCGGCTGCCACAGCCCACCCCACGACGGCAAGGCCCACGGAGAGTGCCGCAAGGCTCCATCCGCTTCTTGCCGTCCTCGAACTCGTAGTCCGCGTCGGCGACAGCCCGAAGCACCGACCCTTCATCGAGATCGCAATGGCATCCACGCGGTGGAGTCCGGAAACGAGCACCGGAACGAACGTGTAGCGCACGGAGCGGAGGATCTTCCGCGGGCCGCGAACCGAGAGCTTGATCCCGCGCACCCTCTGAGCGTCCCGCACCGCGCGCAGCTCGCCTTGGAAGAAGGGGACGAAACGGAGTGCGAGGATCACGAGGTACGCGTAGCGGTACGGCACTCGGAGGCGCACCAGCGCCCCTGCCAGGCGGTCGGGATCCGTCGTCCGAACGAAGAGAGCGCTGGAGGTGAGGATGACCAGGAACCGAAGCGACATGCGCGCCCCTGACAGGACCCCGTCAACCGTGATTCGAAGGGGGGACGCCACGAGAACCGCACCGCCAGGCACCGAGAGCACTTGAGCCAAGAAGAGAACGAAGGCAAACAGGAAGACGAACGTCCGCAAGGGGACGAGCTGATCTGGGCGCTCGCCGGATGCTACGGCGAGGAGAACGATGGTCGCCACCTCAGCGAAAGGAACGGCCACGCTGCGCGCCGCGAGAGCGGCTCCCACGAGACAGAAGAGGAGAACGGCGTTTGCCGCTGGTTCAGCGTGGTGCAGGCCGCGAGCTGTCATGACCAAGCCTCCGGCGTGAACTCCACGTCGCCTCGCTGCCGTAGACGATCGAATACGTCACCCGACGGGCCGAGCCACGCGACATCGCGCTCTAGGTACAGCAGTCGGTCGGCGAGCGCGTTGACAAGAGGTATGTCGTGCGTGACCAAGACGACCGCCCCGCCCCCACCGACGACGGCCCGAATCTGGTCGATCATCCACAGGACGTTTCGTCGATCCTGCCCGATGAACGGTTCGTCGAGCAGAAGAACGCGGGGCCGACGCGCAAGCGTGGTGGCCACGGTGAGACGGCGCTGTTCCCCCAGACTGAGCGAGAGAGGCGCCGCGGCGTGGAGTTCTGCAAGCTGCGCCGCCCGCAGTCCTGCATCAATGGACTCTGCCGGTCCGGGGTGCTCGAGCTCCATCTCCCGGCGCACTGTGCGCTCGAAGATCTGATGGTGCGGGTGCTGAAACACGAAGCCGATTCCCGTCGTCGGCACGCCTGCGACTCCTCCGGATTCGGGTTTCTCGAGCCTGGCAAGGAGTCGAAGGAGCGTCGTCTTGCCTCCGCCATTCGGTCCGATAATGCCAAGCACTTCGCCCGCATGGAGCGAGAACTCCAGCTCGCGTAGGAGCGGCTCGCCGTAGCCGAACGTGACTCCCCGCACGTCGAGGAGGGGGGCGCCTGCGGAGTCCCGTCCCACGGAGGTCGGCCACGCCCCCCGCAGGCCTAGCGCAGCGTAGTCAAGATGCTCTCGCGCCGGGTAGCGATCAACAATCCGTCCATGGTCGAGCAGGATCAGTCGGGGAGCCAGGGCACGCAGAGCGTCGATGCGGTGCTCGACGATGACGAGAGACCTTTCGCGCTCCCCCCGAGAGAGGAGAGCAAACAAGTCTCGGACGCCGCGCGGGTCGAGATTCGCTGTCGGCTCGTCGAGCAAGAGCACGCGCGGTTCCATCGTGAGAATCGCTGCAATCGCCAGACGCTGTTTCTCTCCACCGGAGAGGGTCGTTGTCCTGCGCTCGCGAAGGTGGGTCAATCCCATGCAATCCAGTGCCCCCGTCACACGGCGCTCCACTTCCTCGGAGGGAAGAGATAGGTTTTCCGGTCCGAAGGCCGCCTCCTGCGCCACGTTGAGGGTGCAAATCTGGGCTTCCGGGTCTTGCTGCACGAGGCCGATCGAGGTCGCGAGCTCCTCCGGAGCGGCTTCGCGCGTCGATCTGCCGCCGAGGAAAACGTCGCCGGAGAGCCGCGCTGGGATCATCCGCGGGATGAACCCCGTCAGGGCAAGGCACAGCGTGGTCTTCCCGCACCCGGACGGGCCGGCAATGGCCACGACGTCGCGCTCGGAAACCCTCTCATTGACAAGAGAGAGCGCGTCCGTTGTCCGATCGGGGTATCGAACTGTGAGATCGCGGAACTCAATGTCGAACGCGCTATTCGACCACAAGTCGCGCCACCTGCTCTACCCAGAACGCTCCATCGTATCCGGGGGCCACGAGCCGCAACGAGTCGTGTTCCAGAACGAGGAGCAGATCGTCCCTCCTCGCGACATCTGCCCAGGGAAGCACGGCCTCGTAACCATCGCCCCCCACGATGCGCACTCGGGTGACCGCCGCTGACGGTGCCGCTCGCTCGAGGACATCCCGAAGCGGAACCCCGGTGTAGTCCGAGGGCGGCACATAGGTCACGCTGCCGCGCAGCTCGGCATGAACCGACTGCTCTGCGCCCGTCCAGTCAGAGTACGAGAACGTATAGGGGGCCTCGACAGCTCCGGAGACTTTCGCAGTTCCCGGCACCGCGAAGGGCCGGTAGACATCGATGTAGAAGTACGCTCCTCCCGCAAGAAACACAAGCACAACTGCGAGAATGGCCGCCAGCCGCCAGCGCGGCGTGCGACGGCGGGACGTCACCTCGTTGGTCAAGCGGATGACACGCGCCGTCACGAGAAGCCGCTCAAGGTCCCAGGCCACGTACCCGCCGAAGACCGCCCCGGAGACAAAGGCGAGCCCCATCATGAGCCAGAGGAAGCCAGCGGCTACGCCGGAGAAGTAGACGGCCTGAAACACGACGACATTGGATGCGCTGGCGAGCGCCCCCGCGAGCATGGTGATCGCAAGCGAACGACGGCGCGAGAGCCCGAGCCCGAAATCGATGAACAGCCCCTCGATGCCCGACACCAAGACGATGACGACGCCATGCGTCCCGCCCGTGAACAGCTCGACGACGCCTTTCGTCAGCCCGGTCAACGTTCCGGAGCCGAAGCGTCCGACGAGACCACGGGCGAGAAGAGGCCACACGATGTGCAGTCCGGAGATGAGTTGCCCGGCGCCGAACGGCACGCCGAACAGCCGGTTGACGAGGTTTCCGAGGTAGCCGACGTAGGTCGAAAGGACGCCGCCGGCCGCGGAGAGGAGCGCAATCAGGACGAGATCGCGAATGTCCAGTCGGTGGCGCATCCCGCCCGCGGCAGTGTTCACAAGCGCCTAGTTCCGCACGATCGCGATCATTGCCAGGAACTTGACCGACTTCAGGCTGACTCCCGCGGGCAGGATCACCGCGTCGTCGAAGACGAAGCGCATCGACCCGTCCGTGGAGGGATCGAGAAACGCGCCGTCCTTCTTGAACGCGACGACGAACCGGTCGTCGCGCGCGATGACGCTCGCTGGGACGGTCTGACTGTACCCATCGCTCGCCGTCAAGACGACGTTGTAGCCTTGCGCGACGATGGCGTCGCTGAAGTCCGGATCGTCGTAATGGATGCCTTGCTCCGGCGCCGGGGCGGTTCCTCCGTCCACGTAGGCGAGCAAGCGCCAAAGTGGAAGGCCCGAGTACGTCGCCGCCACGCCTTTCATCGTCGCGGTGGCGGTCGCCGTGTGGCACGGGCAGCCGATCCCGGCCTCCAGCTCGCCACGCGTGAACACGCGCGTTGTCTCGCCTGAGACGGTGAGCGTGTAGGCCGTGTACGTCCCCAGCACTTCGACCTTCTCGACCATTCGCGCCGAGAGGGAACTCGTGAAGTGCGGGTTCGATTCGCCGACCTGGACGATGCGCAGGTAGCCGGGGTCGAGGGGCATGTACCCGCCATCGGCCTTGTAGGCGAGGATCCACGTCCCCGCCGAACGGTCGAGAAGCTGCGACACGGGATAGTTCATCGAGTATCCATCATGCGCGGTGACGCGGATCGTGCCGTCCGCAGGCGCATTGCCGACGAGAGCCGAGAACGGCGCACCGGTGTAGACGGCCGTCGTGTCCACGCCAGCCGAGTTCGTGAACGTGCCCGATCCGGTGACCGCATCGAGTGCCTCCAGGTCGGCCATGGTGTGCGTGAAGGTCTCGCCGCCGCTCATGACGGTCAGCACAACGCCTTCGGCCGGGCCGACCGCGACGTGGGTCGTCTCGGTCACCGCAGGGAGAGCCGCTCCGTCGTAGTTCACAATGAGGTAGGCAACGCCCTTCACCAAGAGCCCAGTGGTCGAGGGCTTGTCGCCATAGTAGTGGGAGTACTCCGGGCCGAGCGCTGCAAGCATGTCGCTGTTCGAGAATCGCTCGTCGGACGCGAGGAAGACGAGCGTCGGCGCGTCTTCGCCGTCGGATCCGACCTCGAGCCCCAGGATGGGTGTCCCGGCCGGCGTCTCCGTATAGACCGCCTCATAGGGGATCCCTTTTACGTACCCATCGCCGGCGATGACTGACACGACATCGCCGGGCGCCATGCCGCCGGCTTCCGCGAGCAGGGCCGCAAGCGGGATCCCGGCGTATGTCTTTGCCGACTTCCAATTTTCGGTCCCGTCGCTCATCGCAGGGCCCTCGTAGGCCACTGTGCCTCCAGCGCTGATCGTCTCGAGAGGCAGGTCGATCTGCACGATGCGATCGCCATCCTGCACGATCACCGACCAGATGGACGCCGGGGCTGCGACCGAGCACAAGGCGACGACTAAGAGTCCAAAGGCGATCTTCCGCATGGTTCCTCCCTGAGAGGCGTCGTCTGGATGGCCGCGGTCAGCAACACCGCCACGACCCGATCACCTAACTCGTGACGCCGTTCTTTCCGATCCGCCGCAGCGAGCGCGTTCAGCTCGAGGCCGTCCGCGGCGAGGATGTAGTTCACCAGCTGTCCCATCGGTCGCACCTTCGCCACGCGGGATTCGAGAACCGTCGCGGCCGACGCGCCCAGCCCTTGCGGCGCCAACGCCGCCACAGTGACCGTCTCTGGCGGGACGACCAGCTTCAGTCGCCGTGCGCTCGAGAACGACAGGGCGCGAAGGACGACGCGGCCGACGCGCACGTCGCACAGCGCTCCGCTGCGCCGTAGGACGCAGCCCTCGAACGTGTTGCGCTCAGCGAGTCGCGAGCTCGCCAGCGGGAAGGAGCCTGACGGCCGGCCCTCGCGGCCAAGGTGAATCCGCTCCGACCAAACGAGATCCTCGACGACGGACCGCGCTGTGCCGGCTGCGACGAGGAGCTCGGCCAAGTCGAGGTCGAGCACGCCCGCCAGAGTGCGGATCGAATCGAGATTGGGCGCCGGGCGGCTTCCTTGCTCGATCCGCGCCAGCCGGCTGTAATCGACCCCTGAGAGGCTCGCCAGGCGCCGCAGGCTGAGGTTCTTTTCTGATCGCGCTTCGCGGATCAGAACTCCAAACTCGCGTTTTTGCACGGAGCGGAGTCTACGGACCGTGTTGTCAACTGTCAACACTCGTTGGACGGAGTTGCGGCGGCGTCCCTGCTCTCCTACTCTCTCGCCATCTACGAAACGGAGGACCGGCTATGCCATCGATCACGATCTCCGAAGCGCGGGGACATCTAGGGAAGACGGCCACACTCCAAGGGTGGCTGTACAACAAGCGCTCGAGCGGGAAGATCCTCTTCCTGCAGATCCGCGACGGCACGGGCGTGCTGCAGGCCGTCCTCTCGGAGCCGGAGAACCCCTCCCTGTTCGCGCTCGCGGCTCGCCTCCCGCGGGAGACG
>CAYUSW010000148.1:0-14875 GCA_964447445.1 uncultured Thermotogae bacterium | reverse complement strand
TAGAGGAAGTAGTTGTGCAGGCTTGTCTGCACGCGGCACACGGCGCTCGAATCCATCGGCGCGGCGAGACTGACCTGGATCAGGAACGGCTCCCGGCCAATTTCGCGAACGGAGTCGATAATGTAGTCGGCAAGCTCCGGGTCGAGTTCCTTCTTGAGGTAGGAGGCGTGCTTGTCGAAATCGTCGTAGAGGTCAGCGATTCGCCCTGCGGCGATGTCGATCACCACGCGGCCGTCGTCAGTACGCGCGTAGCGCTCGAGGATGCGCCGCTTCGTCCCGAGCCTCCTCCCAAAGAGCCCCGCCTCGCTCGACGGCGCGGCGCCAGGGCCTACGTGAATTCCATCGCGCGGTAGGTCACAGGAAGCGGTTGAACGGCGGTCGGTATCGGGAGACATGGATGCGATAGTGCCCGGAGTCGGCGTCTTTCTGCAATGCGGGGACGCGGACTGGGGGCGCGGGTGGCGCAGTTCGCGGCAATTCACTCGGCGCCCCGGTTCGCAGGCGTAAGGGGTTGACCATCCCTTGAACCCAACCTCTTGCTGCCACCCGGTGCGGGCCGATCTTGTCTCACACCCATCGTCCCGGGGCGCCAGGTGGAATCCGCGACACCCTAGCACGTTGGTCAATGGATGTCAAGTCTTTGCTGTTCGAGAGTGATCCACGTTGCCCTTGGATGTCCATCCCATAGCCGTTGCCTGTCTTCTCCGGCGGTAGCTCGTCTTTGTAGAGTATGGCCAAGATCATGCCAAAGAAGTACTACCGCATCGTGTCGAAGGGAAACGCTGTCCGGCGCGCCCGCATCGTCGCCGGGCTGACGTCGGCCGATTGCGCCGACGCAATTGGCGTGTCCCGCCCCATGCTCTCCTCGATCGAGAACGGCGCGAGCACAAGCGTCACGACCGCGCACAAGATCGCCGGCGTCCTCGGAGGGACGTTCCTTGAGCTGTTCGAGATCGTGGATGTGGGGCCGAAAGAGAGGCCGTAGGTCCGTGGCTGCCGGACGGTCTCTCTTGTCCGGCACTTTGGGAGTTCTGTCGGCTCCGTGGATGCAGAACTCCTCGTCTGTGGGTGCCGGGCGTTCTTCGTTGTCCGAGCACCTAGGTCGAAGCCCCACTTCGTCGACGGCTTCTTCTGGTCCATTGCCCGCGTTCGCAGGCCCGGCAAGTTGATCGGGCAAGCGCTGCAGCCCGGGTGGCACAGCTTCCCGCGGAACAGGAAACATGCTAGACTAGCGGCGCCGGAGTGGCGGAAGAAGTGAGAACACGGGCTAGGGCTCCTCATCACGGGGAGCCCTCCCCTTCCACCTGATGGAGAGGGGCTCCGGTTCGTTGGGCTCTTTGGATTCGTGGAGTTCATCGGGTTCAGAGCCGTTGGCGGCCGTAGCGCGACCCAACGCAAGCATCTTGACGCATAGTGCCACCCAACGTCAGCGCGCCTAGCGTTTGGTCGCGGCCACCTCTACGGCTCATCTCCCAGCAGAAGCTTGCTGGAGGTCACGTCAGCAGGGCCTGTGCGATACGAAGATAGACTTCCGCGGCCTTCATGATGTCGTCAACCCGTGCGTGGTCGTTCGGACCGTGGGCGTCGGCGATGTCGCCAGGGCCGAGGATGAGGGTCTCGATCCCGCTCGCGGCGAGGTGCGCGCCGTCGGTCCAGTAGGTGACTCCGATGGGATTGGAGGTGAGTCCTGCGCCACGGCAGGCGTCCGCCGCAGCAAGTGCCAGCGGGGAGTCCGGCGAAGTCCCCAGCGCGACGTGGGGCACGGTCGAGGTGCGCTCGGTCTCGTAGACCTCGTAGGTGAGTCCCTCGACGCCGTCGCAGATCGCGGCGACGACGTCCTGTACTTCGCCGACGGTGTCGGCTTCACCGGGGAGGGTGCGGCGATCGACGTCGATCTCGCAGCGCTCGGCGACGATGTTCGGCTCGGTGCCACCTGCGATGCGGCCAACGCTGATGGTTGAGGCGCCGAGCAGGGGATACGTCCGCTTCGCGAGTCGCGGGCGCAGCTCGTCTTCGAGCGCGGTCACGATCCGCGCGCCGTACGACGCGGCGCTGACGCCCTTCTCAGGGCAGCTGCCGTGCGCACCCCGCCCTGTCAGGACGATGCGGATGAAGCAGGCGCCTTTGTGAGCGATTGCCGCTCGCAGACTGGTCGGCTCGCCGACAACGGCGTAGTCGGCCTCTAGCCCCGACTCGACCAGTTTCTTAACTCCCAGCGACCCGGTCTCCTCGTCCACGGTCCCCGCAAAGAGGAGGGCACACCCTCCACCCAGCTGAGAACCCGCGGACTGAGGAGCTGTACCACCAGAGCGTGACTGCCCCTCTGGCAGGCTTCTGGCGACGGCAGCAAGGACGCCGCACATCGCTGCTACGGCGGACTTCATGTCACAGGCGCCACGGCCCCACAAGACTCCGTCCTCGATCCGCGGCGTGAAAGCATCCTTCATCGCGCCGGCGGGGACGGTGTCGATGTGGCCGTTGAGGAGAACGGTGGGACCAGAACCTCCAAGCGGCAGGCGCGCAATGACGTTTGCACGGTCACCGATCGCGGGGACGAGTTCGGCCTCGACGCCGCGCCCGTGGAACCAGTCGACGAGGAAGCGGCCGATCGCTGCTTCGCGTCCGGGCGTTTGGCTATGGCTCTCGATCGCAATCAGGTCCTGCGCGAGGCGGACGACCTCATCGCGGTCAATGGTGATCGGCGTCACACTCTGTGATCGAGCGGTCACTTCTTGCCGCCGGTGGGCGACAGCTTCTGCATCTCGCCCTTGTCGAACGCCGCCTGGGCCATCTCGCGCAGGCGGAACTTCTGGATCTTGCCCGACTGCGTCATCGGTAGCTCTCTGACGACGACGACGTAGCGCGGCACTTTGAAGTTCGCGATCTCTTTCGCACAGTAGTCAACGATCTCCTGCGGCTCGATCTTCACTCCCTCGCGCTGGATCACGTACACGGCGGCCACTTCGCCCATCACCGGGTCGGGCACGCCGATCACGGACACGTTCAGGACTTTCGGGTGCGTGAATAGGTATTCCTCGATCTCGGCCGGGTAGACGTTGAACCCGCCGGTGATCAGCATGTCCTTCTTGCGGCCGACGATGCGCACGTAGCCCTCGGCGTCCATCGTCGCGAGATCGCCGGAGTAGAGCCAGCCTTCTTCGTCGATGCACTCGGCGGTCTTGTCCGGCATCTTGTAGTAGCCAAGCATGACGTTGTAGCCACGGCACGCGAGCTCTCCCGTCTCGCCGGTTCCGACGGGCTTCCAGTCGTCGTCGGCGATCTTGACCTCGATTCCGTCGAGACAGCGGCCGACGGTCTCGACGCGGCGCTCGATCGAGTCGTCGAAGCGCGTCATCGTGATGACGGGCGACGCCTCGGTGAGGCCGTAGGCGATCGAGACGTTGCAGTGCATCTCGTTCATCGTGCCGCGCATGACTTCGACCGGGCACGGCGCCCCGGCCATGATTCCGGTGCGCAGAGTCGAGATCTGATACTTCGCGCCATTGGCCTTACCCTTACGGACCTCTTCGAGTTCGAGAACGAACATCGTCGGCACGCCGTAGAGGACGGTGACGCCGAACCGCTCGACGAGCTCGAGCGCCTCGACCGGTTTGGACACGGCCATCGGCACGATCGACGCGCCCCAGGTGATCGCCCCGGCGATGCCCATCACGCAACCGAAGCAGTGGAAGAATGGAACCGCAAGCAGGAAGACGTCCTTCTCATTGGCGTGCAGGACCTCGGTGACTTGCTCGCCGTTGTGGCCGATGTTGTGGTGCGACAGCATCGCCCCCTTGGGGTTTCCCGTCGTGCCCGAGGTATAAAGGATGAAGACGTTGTCGTGCGGCACGCAGGCCTTCTCGCGCGCCTCCAGCTTCCCGTCGGCGAGGAGTTCTGTGCCGCGGGCGACGACGTCGCTCCAGGCATGCATGTCCCTACCGGTCTTGCCGACGATGACAACGTGCTTCAGGTTCGGGAGCTTGTGCCGGATCTCGTCGATCATCGTGAGGTAGTCGATGCCGACGAATGAGTCGACGGCGAAGAGCGTCGTCGCCTCGGAGTTTCCGAGGATGTACTCGACCTCGTGGGTCTTGTAGCGCGTATTCATCGGAACCACGACGGCGCCGATGCGGGCGATGGCGAAGTAGGCGATCACCCACTCGGGGTTGTTGGGCATCCACAGCCCGACCTTGTCGCCCTTGCCGACGCCGAGGTCGAGGAGGCCGCGCGCGAGGCGGCTTGCCTCCTGGTCGAGCTCGGAATAGGTGAGAGACCGACCGCTCGGGTCGAGGATGGCGGGCCGCTTTGGGAACTTCTTCGTCGTGTCGCGGAGCACGGAGGACAGCGTTCTCATGGATGCACCTCGGTCGTCTTGGGAAGTCGCAGGCATTATCCGGCCCGCGATGAGGCCTCGCAACGGGCAGTCTGCGGCGTGCCGAGAGCGCGCAGTACAATGGCACCGGAAGAGGAGGCGGCGATGAACGGCAGCTACGGGAGGTACCTCGATGTCGATCTCACGCGGAGGAAGCTGACCGAGTACCCGATTCCCGAGTCCTGGCGCGAGCGGCTGGTCGGCGGAAAGGGCGTCGCGGCGCGACTTCTGCTCGAGGAGCTCCCGGAGCGCGTCGACCCGTTGGGCCCCGAGAACCTCCTCGTCTTCGCGACCGGCCCGTTCCAGGGAACGGGCATCGTCGGGGCCGGGCGGCACGCGGTGCTCGCGGTCTCGCCAAAGACCGGCGCCGTGGCGGATTCCTACGCCGGCGGGCACTTCGGGCACGAACTCGGCGGCTCCGGGTACGACGGAATCATCCTGCGCGGCCGCGCTACGCAGCCTCTCGTGCTCGTTCTGCTCGATGGAAGAGCCGACCTGGTCGCAGCTTCGGATTTGTGGCGGCGCGGCACAGGCGAGACGGAGGAAGCCCTCGTCGCGCAGTATCCCGGCAGCCGCGTCTCGTCCATCGGCCCAGCGGGCGAAGCTCTGGTGTCCCAAGCCTGCATCATCAACGACCGCAGTCGGTCCGCGGGGCGTCCGGGGCTTGGCGCTGTGATGGGATCGAAGCTCCTCAAGGCCATCGTCGTCCGCGGCCGAACCGACAAGCCGCTCGATGACCCCGCGCGCCTCAAGCGGGAGCGCACCGCACACGCCAAGGCCTACACTGACGAGCGCTGGCAGAACTTCGGCAAGTACGGCACAAGTTCGGGCCTCGTCTGGCTCTCTGAGCAAGGCATCCTTCCCACCGACAACTTCCGCGAGGGCACGTTCGACCAAGCCGAGGCGATCGGCGGTGAGACGATGCACGACACGATCCTCGTCGGACGCGACACATGCGCCGGCTGCCCGGTCCGGTGCAAGCGCCAGGTCAAGACGGAATTCGCCGGCGTCAACGTTCTGCCGGAGTTCGGCGGGCCGGAATACGAAACGCTTGCTGCCTTCGGATCGCTTTGCCACAACAGCGATCTCGCATCCATCGCCCTCGCGAACCAGCTGTGCAACGACTACGGCTTGGACACGATTTCGACCGGAGTCGCGGCCGCGTTCCTGATGGAGGCGAGTGAGAAGGATCTGATCGACGAGGAGATTGCGTGGGGCGATCCGACGGCCATCATCGGCGTCGTCCACGCGATCGCTCGCCGCGAGGGGATCGGCGACCGGCTGGCCGACGGGCTGGATCTATTTGCCCGCGAGATCGGCGCTGACTTCGCCATGGCAATCAAAGGCGCCGAACTGCCGATGCATGAGCCGCGTGGAAAGCAGGGGATGGGCCTGTCCTATGCAACGACGCCGCGAGGCGCAAGCCACCTCGAGGGGATGCACGACTCGATGCTCGAACACGATAACCCATGCCCTGAGCTCGGCGTTACCCAGACCTACAGCCGGTTCACGCTCCTTGACAAGATCGAGCCGTCGATCGTGTTCGAGAACCTGCGGTCGTTTACGAACTCGCTCGTCCTCTGCTGCTTCACCATGAACGAGACGGGCCAGCGATACAATGTCCCGGCGATTCGCTCCCTCCTGGAGGCCGCCACCGGGCTCACGGTGGACGCCGCCGAGATGCAGGCGATCGGCGCGCGGGCGTACGCGCTCGTCCGGCTCCTCAGCGCACGAGCCGGGCACGCGCGTGACATCGACGGGCTGCCGGCGCGATTCGCCGAGCCGCTGCCGCGCGGTGCCAGCGCGGGGCATCCGATCTCGGTCAAGGACATGAAGGCGGCAGTCGCCGCGTACTACAAGGCGCGCGGATACGGGCGCTTCGGCCCGACCGCCAAGACGCTCCGAGTCCTCGGTCTCGACGACTGCACGGAGTGGGTCCGGCGAGGCGCCGCATGATCCCGACCGTCGCGTTCGTCGGCCATCACGAGAGCGGAAAGACACGCGTCGTCGTCGAGGTCACAAAGAGGCTCGTCGAGCGCGGTTATCGCGTCGGGACGGTTAAGCATGCGCCGGATCTCGAGGACATCGACGCTCCCGGCACAGACAGCGCCCTCCACATGGAGGCCGGCGCGGCGCGGACGCTGCTCCGAGGCATAACCACGTCGGCCCTCTTCTTCGACCACGGCGAGACAGACAATCTCGAGAACGAACTTGACGTGCTCTTCGCCGGCTGCGACATCGTGCTCATCGAGGGGTACAAGCAGGGTCCCTGGCCGAAGATCGAGGTCTTCCGCCGCGGGCGCGATCTGCGGCGCGAGCCTCTGGCAGGCGAGATGGACGTCCTCGCCGTCGTGACCGACGAGCATGTGGCCCTGCCCGACGGCGTCCCTCGCTTCGGCGGGCGCGAGGTCGAGCGGATCACCGACTTCGTCGAGACGCTGATTGCCAACATAGACAACGATTGCGCACCCGACGAGGCGGTGCTACTCTGAACGCTATGACCGCGATCGGAACGGCTCTGTCGCCCGCTGCTGCGACAATCTTCCTCGTCCCGCCGCGCTGCGACCGCGTCTCTCTCGGGCGCCGCCTCGCTGCGCCGCTTCTCGGCGACCGTCCGCAGGATCACGCTCTCGCCCTTCGCGGCCTCCACCCCGACCTGATGGAGCTTCTTCCTTCGGACGGCAAGGAGAAGATCGGGATCGACCAGGTCCGCGAAGTGCTGCGCATGGCGCAGTTCTCAGCTGTCCAGGCGGAGCGGAAAGTCTGCCTCATCCCGTCTGCCGAGGACCTGACCCCCGAGGCCGCGAACGCCCTTCTGAAAGTCCTCGAGGAGCCGACGCGCGGCATGTGCTTCGCACTCCTCACGGCGCACACGGGCGACCTCTTGCCGACGATCGTCTCCCGCAGCCGCATCGAGCGCATCCGTCTCGAGAGCCGGGCGTCGAGCGCCGAACGTCTGGCGGCGGCCGGCTACTCGGCTGGCGCGGCGGACTGGCTAGCGCGCGTCGCCGATCGTGCCGGCGAACTCGACGCACTCATCGCGCCCCGGTTGAACGTCGAGCAGGCGCGCAACGAAGCGCGCGCACGGCTTCAGACATCGTCCGCCGTCGATCTCATCGCGGGGTGCCTTGATGGCGGCCCCATCGAACGAAGGGAAGCGCTCCTCGTCCTCGCCGCTCGGGCTGCCGCCCAGGATCCTCTGCTCTTCACGTCCGGTGTCTTCGCGCTGGCGGGCCAAGAGCGTTCGACGCTGTTCGTCTTCTTGACCGATCTCCTCTCGGCTTGCGGCGACGCGCTTCGCGAGAGCGTAGCCTCCACCGCGCAAGACTCTTCTGCACAGGGCCTTGAGCGAGCGTGCGCCGCCATCGAGGCAACGAATCGGGCGCTCCTCTCCTACGCCCCGGCGGAAGCCGCTCTCGTGTCGCTCTTCTTCGCTTTCGGAGGATCCTCTCATGAGTGGTGATCGCGTTGTCCTCGTGCGGCTTCTTGACGTGGATCGGGAGTGCACCTACTTCCGCGCCGGCAGCATCGTTGTCCAGCCGGGAGACGAATGCGTGGTCGACCACGCCGGCCCCCGTCTTGGCGTCGTCGTGGAGCAGGTCGCCGCGGGGGTCGAACTCTCCGAGCAGCTCGAGCCTGTTCTCCGCCTCGCAACGGATGCAGACCGGGACGCGCACCACTTCAACCAGGCGGATGCCGAGCGATCTCTGAGGTCAACGCGCACGACGATCGCACGCCACTCCCTGCCCATGCATCTCGTGGCCGCCGAGTACTCGCTCGATCGCCGTCTTCTTCGTGTCTACTTCACTGCGCCGCACCGCGTCGACTTACGCGACCTCCTCCGCGACCTCGCTAACCAGTTCGGAACACGAATCGAGCTCCGCCAGATGGGACACCGCGACGAGACGAAGTTGCGCGGCGGGTTCGGGCGCTGCGGAGTTGAAGTGTGTTGCCATCGGTTCCTCCGCGAGCCAAAACCCGTCCCGATGGAGTATGCCTACGACCAGGAACTGTTCGTCTCTCCCGAGCGCATCACGGGCGTGTGTGGGCGCTTGATGTGCTGCCTGGCGTACGAGCGGGAGGCCTACCAGGCGGAGCTGGCCGAGCTGCCGAAGCTGGGGTTGCAGGTTGCGATCGGCGACAAGCGCGGAAAGGTCATCGGGCACAGCATCTTCCGCCGGACCGTGACGGTGCTGACGGAGGATCGTGACCGAGTGGAAGTGGATATCGCCGAGATTACTCCCGCCCCGCCGGTGAAGCCGGAGAGATAACCGCGCTCCCGACCGCTTGAGCGGACGCCACTTCTTCCTCGGAGAGTCGCCCCCGAACACGCACCCCGTCGGGAACGTACTCCAGGATCTCCACCCGCTCCTTGGCCCGGAACAGCGACAGCGACCGCAGCGCGGCGTAGGGCACAAGGAGCTCGACCTCGCGGTCCCCGGGATAGACGATGTCGGCCACTCGCTCGCGCAAGAGGTCGAGGTTGCGGCCGTCGCGAGCCGAGATCGCGACTCCCTCGAAGTCGCGCGTCGCGAACTCCGAGGCGACGTCGATCTTGTTCAAGACGTTGAGCACGGGCGGCCGCTCCTCGCCCTTGGAGAAGACCTCTTCCTCGAGCGTCTCTTCCACGGCGCGGCAGTCGTCGACCCCCGACGGCCGTGCGACGTCGATGACGTGCAGAACGAGATCCGCGAAACGCGCCGCCTCAAGCGTCGCGGCGAATGCCGGGATCAGTTGGTGCGGCAGGTCGCGAATGAAGCCGACAGTGTCGATAAACAGGACCTCCCGCCCAGGCGCCACGGGGCCGCGCCGCACGAGCGTGTCCAGCGTGGCGAAAAGCTTGTCTTCAACAAACGCGTCGGCACCGGACAGCTGGTTGAGCAGCGTCGACTTGCCGCTGTTCGTGTAGCCGACCAGCGCAACCTGCGGAACCTCACTTCGACTCCGCAGCTTGCGGCGGACCGCCCGTTCCTCTGAGGCCTCGCGCAGACGCTTCTCGATCGCGTGGATCCGCCGCCGGGTCTTGTTTCGATCGATCTCGAGCTTCGTTTCCCCGGGGCCGCGCGTGCCGATTCCAGCTCCTGCGTGGCTGAGGGCGTCGCCCCACCCGCGCAGCCGCGGCAGGAGGTAGCGCAGCTGGGCCAACTCCACCTGCAGCTTGGCTTCCTTCGTCGCGGCACGCTGCGCGAAGATGTCGAGGATCAGTTGCGTCCGATCGACCACCTTGCGACCGAGGGCTTCCTCGAGGTTTCTTCCCTGCCCGGGACTCAGATCGTTGTTGAAGATGACCACGTCGGCGGCCGTTTCGTCGGCAACGGCCCGCACTTCCTCGACCTTGCCCTTGCCGATGAACGTGGCGCCGTCCGGCCGGGAGCGGTTTTGGATCACAGTTGCCAAGGTTGGGATTCCCGCCGTGTCCGCAAGCGACTGGAGTTCGCCGAGGAGGTCGACGCTGTGCCCGTCCAAATCGACACCGACGAGGACCGCCTGCTCCGTGCCGTAGACGCGCGCCCGCGTGCCAAGGTAGTCCTCGACCAGAGGGAGCCGCCGCCCATCACGCTGCTCGTCGTTCAATGTTCGCTCCCAGCGACTGGAGTTTCTCTGCCAGTCCTTCGTAGCCGCGCTCGATGTGTTCCAGTCCGGACAGCGTCGTTGCGCCCCGCGCCGCCAGAGCGCCGATCACGAGTGCAGCACCGGCGCGGATGTCGGGGGCTTCCACGGCCGCTCCGCGCAGTCTGGGCACCCCAGTGATCGTCACCGTGCGACCGTCGCTCGCGATTTGGGCCCCCATCGCCCGCAGACCTTCGACGTAGGTGGTGCGTCCCTCAAACACGGTTTCCACGATGCGGCTCGTCCCCACCGCACAGGCCATCGTGGCCGCAAGCTGGGGATGGAGGTCCGTTGGGAACGCGGGGTGCGGCCCTGTAGTGACCTCGGTTCCGCGGGCTTCCTCCGGCGCGGACTCGGTGACGTCGCCTCCCTTGTCGTGCGTATGGATGCCCATGGCGCGAAGGGCGTTGAGGAAGGAGGCAAGATCCTCCAAGCGCACGTCCGCGACGGTCACTTCGCCCCCCGTGGCGACTCCAGCGAGAAGAAGCGTTCCCGCTTCCATGCGATCGGGGATGATCGTGTGACTCGCCCCGTGGAGCTTCGACTCGGCGACACGGATCGTCCGTCCGTCGAGCTCGATCTCCGCTCCCATCGCACGAAGCAACTCGATGAGATCGAGCACTTCGGGGTCGACAGCGGCGTTCGCGATCTCCGTTACGCCCGACGCGAGCGTCCCGGTCATCACAAGGTGCTCGGTCGCCCCCACGGAGGGAAACGGGAACTCCATCCGCGCGCCACGCAGGCGGTCCGCGGTGACAACGACCGATGTTGCCGTCTCCTCGACGTGTGCGCCGAGCGCGCGCAGCCCGTTCAGATGGAAGTCGATCGGCCGCGCTCCAATCGAGCAGCCGCCCGGGAGTGGCACCACGGCACGCCCGAGTCGGCCCACGAGCGGCCCGAGGACGAGAAAAGAAGCGCGCATCTTGCGTACGGAGTAGGGGTTCGCTTCTTCCGCCAGCGGACCTTCCTCGGAGATCACGACGCTACCGCCGTTCCGCACAACACGCTTCCGCAGCGATCCCAACGTGAACAGGATCATGCTGACGTCGCGCAGCTGAGGAACTCGGTGGATGACGACGGGCTCGTCCGTCAGGAGAGAGGCTACGCACGCCGGAAGCGCCGCGTTCTTCGCCCCCTCGATGTGAACCCGTCCGACGAGTCTGTGCCCTCCCTCGATCTTGAGGACGTCCATGAGAGGCTAGGGCAGGAAGGAGTTGGGATCGACAGGGAATTCGCCGTTCCTCAACTCGAAGTGCAGATGCGGGCCCGACGAGATGCCCGTGTTGCCCGAGAGCGCGATGCGCTGACCTTGCTCCACGTACTGCCCCTTCGCGGCAAGCGAGCTCTTGAGGTGCCCGTACAGCGTATAGAACCCCCCTGCGTGCTGCAGGATGAGGACGTTCCCGTATCCTGGTTGCTCGCCGTAGAAGTACACTTCGCCCCCCGCCGAAGCGTACACCGTCGTCCCCTCCGAGACATCTAGGTCAATCCCATCGTGGTGCTGCCGGATGTCCAGCACAGGATGCGTCCGCCACCCGAACACCGACACGACGTCTCCCTGGAGCGGCCAGATGAACCGCGACGACTTGCCGCGCGACAGCGCTGTGACGGTATCCCACAAGGTCGGGCTCCCGCCCGGTATCGCAAGCCGTGAGCCAGCGAAGATGGTCGCCGAGACGGCGATGCCGTTCGCCGATGCGATGGCGTTGACCGCCACGCCGTAGGTGGCCGCAATGTCCGTCAGCGTCTGACCTGACTTGATGGTGTGGACAAGCCCGCCCTTCGCGGCGTACAGGACGCGCCCGGCGGCCGGGCTTTCCGTTCCGTAGAGTTGGTTGGCCGCGCGAAGGTCCTTCACGCTCACACCCATCGCGCTGGCAACGCTCTGCAGCGTCTCTCCTTGTTTCACGCTGTGCGACAGGATGTTGGTGGTCGCCGACGCAGAGGATCCGGTGGTCGTCGCGGGGGTGGTCGTCGGAGGCTTAGGCGTCGACGTCGTGCCGGGTGTCGACGCGGAAGACGATGCGGAAGAGCCGGATGTGATCTCTTTGACGACTGACTCTACGTCGGTCGGCGTCGTGGGAGTCGTCGCGGTTGTCGCCGCCGCAGTCGTCCCGGTCGTTCCAACGGTCTGACCGGCCGAACTGACCGCCAGCGGTTTCTCCTCTCGCTGCGTGCAGCCGCTCTTCAGGAGCAGCGGAGTCACGATCGCGACGAGGACGACGAGCCCCGCAATCAGCAAGCGATCTCTGCGTATCGGCTTATCGCCCCGGCCCCTGTACTGCCTTTGGCTAATCACCCTTCATCAGCTCAAGGAACTGGTCGTTGTCCTTCGTCCCCTCCATCTTCACTTTGATGAACTCCATAGCCGCCTGGAGGTCATTCAATTCGCTAATCATCTTACGCAGAATCCATACGCGTTTCAATTCCTTCTCCCCGAGAAGCAGCTCCTCTTTGCGCGTCCCGCTCTGCTCGATGTCAATCGCGGGGAAGATCCGTCGGTTCTGGAGGTCCCGGTTCAGGACAAGTTCCATGTTACCGGTCCCCTTGAACTCCTCGAACACGACCTGATCCAGCTTGCTCCCCGTGTCCACCAGCGCCGTGGCGATGATGGTCAGGCTCCCACCCTCTTCGATGTTGCGAGCCGCGCCGAAAAACTCCTTCGGTTTGTACAACGCGGTGGGGTCCATTCCGCCCGAGAGCAGCTTCCCCGATGCCGGGATGGACAGGTTGTAGGCGCGCGCCAACCGCGTGATCGAGTCCATGAGGATGACAACATCCTGCCCCAACTCGACGAGGCGCTTGGCGCGGTCGGTCACAAGCTCCGCAACGCGCGTGTGGTGCTTGGGCTCCTGGTCGAACGTCGCTGCGACGACCTCGCCATTCTTGATGGAGCGCTTGAAGTCCGTAACTTCCTCCGGGCGCTCGTCGACCAGAAGGACGAACAGCTTCACGTCGGGATAGTTCGCGTTGATCCCGGCAGCAATCTGCTTGAGCAGAGTCGTCTTGCCAGCCTTCGGAGGAGAGACGATGAGTCCGCGCTGTCCTTTCCCTATCGGGCAGAAGAGGTCGATGATGCGCGTCGAGACTTCGCTCGGGTCGTGCTCGAGCTTGAGGTGCTCGTCCGGGTGGAGCGGGGTCAGATCCTGGAACTGGACGCGCCGCCGCGACTCCTCGGGATCGTGGTTGTTGACGGCATCGGCCTTGAGCAGCGCGAAGTACCGCTCGTCGTTCTTCGGAGCCCGCACCGGGCCGCTGACCAGATCACCGTCGCGGAGGCTGAACCGCTTGATCTGCGACGGCGAGATGTACACATCCGCCTTTCCCGGGAGGCAGCTATCGCTGCGCAAGAACCCGTAGCCGTCCGGGTGCAGCTCGAGGATCCCGTCCGTGAACTGCAAGTCCTTCGCCTTGGCGAGCTGCGCCATGACGCCGCGCATGAGATCGTCTCGCGAGATCTGGCGAGCGTCCGCAATGCCCAGTTTCTCGCCGTACTCCTCGAGCTCCTCAATCTTCTTCGCGCGAAGTTCCCTGACTTCCATTCCCACTCACCTCGCAACTGCGCTCTCTTCGGTAGTCCTTCTCTGACAGGCGCCTTCTACGGCGATCCCTCGATCTTCTCCACCCGGCGCGCGTGCCTGCCTCCGTCGAAGTCGGCGGCAAGCCACGACTGCACAATGCTCTCCGCGATGCCGCATCCCACAACGCGCGCGCCCAGGCAGAGGACGTTCGAGTCGTTGTGGCGGCGGCTCATCTCGGCAACGTAGGGATCCGAGCACGCCGCGGCCCGAATGCCGTGGTGCCGCCCTGCGGCCATCGCCATCCCAATCCCCGTTCCGCAGATCAAGATGGCCCGATCGACGTCCCCCTTCCGCATGAGGGCGACGGCTCCCCGCACGATGTCCGGGTAATCCACCGAGTCCGTGGAGTCCGTCCCGATGTCAATCACGGTGTGCTCGGCCAGAACTGTCTCCTGCAACGCTACCTTCAGGGCGACCCCCGTGTGGTCGCAGCCAATGACGATCCTCATCTACACCCTCTTGAACAGCCACTTGATCATGTTGCCGTACATCCGGAAGCGGTCGAGAAGCCCCTTCGCCAGCCCGCGCTTCTCCTCTTTCAGCACGTGCGTCACGCCAGCGAGCTTCACGTACTCCTTCCGCCATCCCTCTCGCGCCGCCAAGCGCGACAGCGCGATCTCGATTCCGAAGTTCATCTCATGCACGTTCTCTCTGGCCCGTTCCCACAACCGTCTGGGAAGCACACGCTGCCCCGAGGCATAGGGGTTGATCTTCTGTGCCAGATCCGTGTTTCGCCTCCCGTCGGAGAAGACGCCCACCACCATGTCCAGCTCCCCGTCGACGTAGGCCCGAACCAGTTGGTCTACGTGCTCGGTTCGCAGGCCCACGAGGTCCGCGTCGAGAAAGAGGAACACGTCGTTCCGCGCCGCGGAGACTCCGGCGTCAAGAGCAGCTGCCTTCCCGCGGTTCTCCGCCAGCTTGATGACGCGCACCGGAAACTGCCCGGCCTCTTCGGCCGTCGCGTCGCAGGACCCGTCGTCAACAACGAGCACTTCGTCGACGAGAGAACTGGCCAGAATCGGCTCCAACACAGCACCGATGCGGCCTGCCTCGTTGTACGCTGGTACTATTGCGGAAATAGCCATCTAATCGCGTATTGAGTTCTGTGGATCGTGAGCGCTACAGCTTGTCTATGCGCGTGCATTCTACCGGCCTGGCGAGGGCAAGTCAATCCTGGGCTGGTCGCTCGAACCAACGGGTCGCTTCGCAGACAACATCCCGCACGGTCGCCACGCTCTCCACCGGCACGGGAAGAGCCTCAGCAAATCGTCGCCCGTACGATTTCGTTCGGATGCGATCGTCGGTGAGAATC
>CAYUSW010000147.1:0-4666 GCA_964447445.1 uncultured Thermotogae bacterium | reverse complement strand
GAGGAGGAGGAGGAAGGCGAGCAGGAACACGATGACGCCGACGATGAACAGCGACTCGTAGAACGGCTCGATCTTCGACAGGATGAGCGCCAGCGACAGGAGTCCGGTCGTGAGCTCGGCGATCAAGTAGCCGGACGAAATAAACGACGTCTCGCGGATCGTGTGGATGCGGACGAGCGCGCGGCGAAGCGCGTGCTGCTCCTGCTTGATGCGGGCGATCGACGCTGCCTGTGCCGGCGACTCGAGCGCGAGGAGGCGCGGGCTGAGGTCGCTGAGTGCGCTCATCAGCTCCGACGTGCGCTGCTTCTTGTAGAGCCACTCGCGGAGGGACGTCGCGAGGTCGCGCACGCCGGCGGTGACGGCGTCCGCGGCGGATATCGCCGATGCATCGCTCGCCCGCCGGGCCATGTTCGTGGCTTCGTCGAACAGGATCTCGAGCGCCGCCGCCACCTCGCCCGGCAGCTTCTCGCTCTCCTTGAAGTCGGCCAACACGCCGCTCAGGAGGAAGCCCATCAGGAAGACGTCGGCGGCCACAATGCCGGAGAGGAGGGGATTAAGCGACAGCGCCTCCCAACCGAGCGCGTGGGCGATCGCCTTGAGCGCGATGACGGCGGCGACGACGACAAGCGCGTTCCCGATGATGCGCGCGTGCTTCCTCCCGATGCGTCTGAACATGTCCCTCCCTAGCCGCTAGCTGCCCGGTCACGAGCCAGCGGCCAGCCACCCTCCGTGGCTGCCGAGTGGCAGTTAGGGGGCCAGCGTACTTGTAGGAAGGCGACGCGACAACTGACGTCGGTGACCCTTTAGGTTGAAGACGTGGGAGTCCCGGCGGACATCGCCGTCGCGAGCAACGCGAATGCCGATGTTCGCTCGCGTTCAAGCCGTCGCCGTTGACGAACCAGCTCGTGGAACCGGAACGGCGAATGCGCCTCGAGCGCTTTGATGTACGCGCCCGAATAGAGACGCGGAGTGCTCCCGGCCGCATCGAGGACGAGATGGAACGTCGCTTTGCACATCAGGTCGGCCAGCGGCGCAGCCTCCGGCGCGTCGAGGCACGCGAGGTGCTCGAGCACGACGGCGCGGAAGTGGAAGAGGCGATTCGTCAGCCGATCGAGTGGCCAGCGCTTCGCCGTCTGTGAGAAGATCGTCGCCAGGCCCTTCGCGCGATCGTCCTCGATGTCCTGCAAGTCGTCGCCGAGCTGCAGGAGCGCGCCGAGCCCGAACAGGAGACGCGCCTGGGGAAGTGTGAGCGATCCCGCGACCAAGTACCCGTCGGCCAACACCGACGCGCCGCCCTTCTCGATGGCGATCCCGAGCACGTCGACGCCGTACGGCGGCTCGTCGCGCCGCATGAGTCGAACGCTTCGCGCTTGAGCAGCGTGGATTGCATACAGGCTCTCGTACACCCGCGGGGCCACGTCGCGCGAGTACTCCGTCTCGATCTTCTCGAGCAGGCGGAAGAGCTTCTCTTCGTCGTCGGCCTCAGGCAGCAGCTTCTCGCCCGCCAGACGTCGTCCGAACCGATCGTTGGCGCGCAGCTTCGCTTCCTCCGACACATCGGGCCGATCGAGCGCGTTGTCGGTGTACGGGTAGAGGAGGCTGTATGCGAACACCGACGGCGTCATCCGCACAGGGAGCCCGAGCATTCGCTGGATCCCGTTCATCGTCCAGACGTTGCGGCTCGCCTGGAACGTGTCTTCGCGCGACACCGTCGGATCGAACTCGTGCGCCAGGCGCGCAAACTCGCGCCCGCACTCGATGAACCCACCGTGCTGGAGCGTGTCGAGGTGAACGTCGTCAAGCCCGAGCGTTGCCTTGACAAACTCACGTCCGGCCAGAGCCAGGCGCTGCTCCGACGTCTTGCGCGCCTCAGGATCCGTCGGCGGGTGCTTGATCTCCTCCAGCACCTGGTCGACGACGCGCGCCAGCCTGCGCTCGTTCTTCCGCTGCTCCGTGCGCGTGACGATCGGCCCCAGGTCGGGGAACGACGAGTTGCCCTCCCACCACAGCGACGCGAATTCGCTTGACAACGCGGAGACCCCTGCGTGGCCGCCGGGATTACGCTCGCTGTATGTCATTCGGCCTCTCGATCTGGATCGCGTTGTGGCAATGGAATGGAATCCGGCGAAGTGTACCACGGACCGACCCTAGGGGCCGAAGAGTGCCAGGAGTCCGCGCCGCGGCGCGGAGGTCGAGCGGCCGAATACCGGCGGAGCATAACCTGCGGCGGCGCGTCCGCCCGGGCCTCTTGCCCCGGTATACGCAGAGCCGTAGGATCGGGCGATGGCCGTCGAGTTCATCTTCCGCATGAGTCCTGAGCAGATTCGCGTCGAGAACCCGCGAACCGGCTACCACCTAGAGATCGGGAACCGCGCGGTGGTTCGCCAGCAGGATGGTCTGCTTCTGGCGCTTGGCGAGCACAAGACGGGAGGGGGCGACGACCCGGATGAGCGGAGTGCAAAGCATGCGAGTGATCCTCGCGTTCTCACTCTGTTCGGCGCTGCCGACGCGGAGCTCGAAGTCGAGATTAAGGCGCTCGAACACCTCACGTACATGCTCCATCGCCAGTCGCAGGGCGTCCAACCGATCGCTCACCTCGCCATGAAGTTGGTCGATGGCTTTGACTACATCCTGGAGATCCAGGGATATGAGGAGTTCCCCGAGGCGCGCCGCCGTGCCCTGGAAGAGAGCATGCAGGCACACCTCCGCCTTCGTCGCCTCGTGATCAACGGGCGCGAGGTCGAGATTCCGATGTGGAAGCGGGAGCTCGAGATCTGGGTGCGCCGCCTGTTCATCCGCGGGCTGCCGATTGGGGCCGTGGCAGCTGGCTACTTGGCGTTGCCGCAGGCGATCGCGGTCAGCCGGTGGTCCATTCTCGGATACTTGCTGGCAATCGCGGCCCTCTCCTACTACGGTGGGAAGGCCCTGTGGATGCTCGCGGTCCGCGGGCTGGTCCCCCGAGACTACCGGCTTTGTATGCTACAAGGCACTCACCATCGACTCCTGCCGACCGACCGATGGCTGGCTCGTGCTCTCTGGGGAGTAGCTCGCTCTCGATAGAGGTGGTTAGATCCTTTGCGTCGCGCCGTCGACACGGCCGGGCGAAGCGTCAGAGTCCTCTCTCGGGCTCTCCAGCGTGGTCTGCTGCCTGCATCCTGTGCCCCGTCGGGACTGCCGCGCCGCATGCGCGGCACACTGTCTCGTACCACCATGTCGCCTTGCTGCACGACGGGCACGTCCAGCGCTTGGCCTGGCCGGCGCACCAACTCCCGCTGCCTTCGGCGCGCAGCGCGCGGAGGTTGTCAACGATCTCGGCGAGGTGGGGCCGGCGTGTCTGAAGGCTCTTGAGCGCATCGCACGGCATCTCGGGGCACTCGGCGCAGGAGGCGTAGCCCTTCTTGGCGGGACAGTCGCGATACCAGCAGTCGCGGCAGGCGAGTGTCACTCTGCTCGAGCGGCAACCATCGCAGGCAAGGCCTTCCTCCGGCCGGCCGAGCGTTACTGCTGCCGTGGCGAGGTCGCCGTCTTGGGTGCTCTGGTAGATGAGGCACGCGCCGCAGTAGAGGCCGCAGTACGCGTCGAGTCTTGTTTGAGTCACGGTGCTCCTTTCAGCGTTGCGAAGAGCGGCTCGAGGTCGACGTTGCCGCCGGAGACGATGACGCCAACGCGCTGGCCTGCGACGGCGAGCTTCCCGAAGAGGAGCGGCGCCAGGGCGACGGCGGCCGAGGGCTCGATGATGAGCTTGGCGCGCTCCCACACGAAACGCATGGCGGTCAGGATCTCGTCCTCGCTCACGAGAACGATGTCATCCAGGTGGGCCTTTCGCAGGATGCCGAACGCAAGCTCGCCGAGCGGCGTGCGCAGTCCGTCGGCCATCGTGTGCGGTACGAAGTCGGTCACGCGTTCGCCCGTTCTCAGCGAACGCGCAGCGTCATCGGCGCCGGATGGCTCGCAGCCGATGACCCTCACTTTCGGGACCATGTGCCGCGCGGCGAGCAGCGTGCCGGACAACAGGCCGCCACCCCCGACGGGGGCGAGAATCACGTCCAGGTCCGGCATGTCGTCAAGAAGCTCGCACGCCGCGGTCGCCTGGCCGGCGATGACGAGCGGGTCGTCGTGCGGCGAGACGTAGACGGCGCCCGTCTCGTTTGCGAGGCGTTCGACGGCCGCACGGCGGCCTTCGTGCGTCGGCGGGCAGAAGACAATGCTGGCGTCGTAGCCGCGGGTGGCTTCGACCTTGGCGGGGTTGGCGTTCTCGGGCATGACGAGAGTCGCTGGAATCTGGTGCAGGCATGCGGCGAGCGCGAGGGCTTGAGCATGGTTGCCGCTCGAGTCGGCAATGACTCCTCGCTTCCGAGAGGGGCCGTCCAATGAGGCGACCGCGTTCGTCGCGCCGCGGAACTTGAATGAGCCGGTGCGCTGGAAGGTCTCGCACTTGAGGAAGACGCTGGCACCACAGGCGGCATCGAGAAGGCGCGACGTGTGGATCGGCGTGCGGTGAGCAAACGGGGCGATACGCCGCCGCGCCGCCTCGATGTCGCTCCACGCTACGACGTCGCGCACGGGGGCTCCCGAAAGAACGCCTCGCGGTACAGGCGCAGCTCGGCGATCGACTCGCGCACGTCGTCGAGCGCGCGGTGCCGCGACAGCTTCGTCTGCTTCTCGA
>CAYUSW010000146.1:0-5532 GCA_964447445.1 uncultured Thermotogae bacterium | reverse complement strand
GGGTGGCTGTACAACAAGCGCTCGAGCGGGAAGATCCTCTTCCTGCAGATCCGCGACGGCACGGGCGTGCTGCAGGCCGTCCTCTCGGAGCCGGAGAACCCCTCCCTGTTCGCGCTCGCGGCTCGCCTCCCGCGGGAGACGTCGATCGTGGCAACCGGGACCTTGCGTGAAGACCGCCGCGCGCCAAGCGGGTGCGAGATGCAGCTCACTCGCCTCGAGGTCGTCCATGAACCATCGACCGACTTCCCTATCGAGCTCAAGGAGCAGACTCCGGGGTTCCTGCTCGATCATCGCCATCTCTGGATTCGGACGGGGCGCCAGGTTCCCATCCTGCGGGTTCGAGACGCGGCCTTCCGCGCCTTCCGCGCCTTCTTCCACGGGCACGGCTTTGTCGCTACCGAGGCGCCGATCCTGACTGGGGCGTCGGTCGAAGGGACGACCACGCTGTTCGAACTCGACTACTTCGGAGACAAGGCGTACCTCAGCCAGAGCGGCCAGCTGTATCTCGAGGCAACGGCGATGGCTCTCGGCCGCGTTTATTGGATCGGCCCCGCGTTCCGCGCCGAAAAATCGAAGACTCGCAAGCACCTGACCGAGTTCTGGATTGCCGAGGCCGAGATGGCGTTCTGCGACCACGAAGCGAACCTCAGGCTGCAGGAAGATCTCGTGCGATTCCTTATCGAGTCTGTCGTCGCCGAGCGGCGCGATGACTTGGTTGCACTTGAACGCGACGCGGACGCCCTCCTCGCAGCCGTGCGTGAGCCGTTTGCGCGCGTGGACTACGGAGACGCGATCGGACTGCTGAAGGAGAGGGGACACGCGGTCGAGTTCGGCGACGACTTCGGCGCTCCGGAGGAAGAAGCGCTCGGGGCTCACTTCGGCCGCCCGGTGTTCATCGAGCGCTTCCCCGTCGAGATGAAGCCGTTCTACATGAAGAGAGATCCCAAGGACCCGAAGCGCGTCCTCGCCGCAGACCTCATCGCCCCTGAGGGGTACGGGGAAATCATCGGCGGCAGCCAGCGCGTTGACTCAGAGGCGGAACTCATCTCCCAACTCGAAGAGAGCAAGCTCCCGCGCGCGCCGTACGAGTGGTACATCGACCTGCGGCGCTATGGATCCGTGCCGCACTCAGGCTTCGGAATGGGACTCGAACGCGTCATCATGTGGATCTGTGCCGCCGGGCACATCCGCGAGGTGACTCCGTTTCCTCGCCAGATTCATCGTCTCTACCCGTAGACGCGCTACAGCTTGATCAGGATATCGACGGCTGCGACAGCGCGCGCGCGCGCAATGACCGGGTTCAGGTCGATCTCCGAGATCTCAGGCAGGTCGAGCGTGAGTTGGCTGAGTGACGTCAGCAAGTCCACGAGCGGCCCCAAGTGGACCGCCTCCTGCCCACGAAACGCCTCGAGCAACCGGAAGGACCGAATGGAGCGGATCGTCGCTAGGGCCTGGTATGTGTTGACCGGGGCAACTGTGAAGGCGACATCGTGCAGCGCCTCGACGAACGTGCCGCCCAGCCCGAACATCGCCACGGGTCCGAACGCTGGATCTCTCTTGACCCCGTAGATGAGCTCCCGTCCGCGCCGCGTTTCCTGAAGCAGGATCCGCGCGTCGTCGAGCCCCGACTGACGCGCAACGTCCATCAGCCGGGAGACGGCGACCCGCAAGTCGCCCTCGCCGGCGATCCCGGTGATCACCGCGCCGCGCTCGAATCGGTGAGAGAGCCGCGGTGAGTCAACTTTCGCGACCACGGGGTACCCGAGGATTGCAGCAGCTTCGCGAGCCTCTCGTTCGTCCGTCACGTAGCGGAACGAGCAAACGGGGACCGCGTAGGCCGAGAGGATCTCTGCTCCTTCATCGAAGAAGAGCCCCGACCGCCCTTCGCAGCGGACGCGGTCGAGGACGTCCCGAGCCCGGACTCGGTCGAAAGAGCGAGGAACCTCGGGAGCCTGCCAGCTCTCCCGAATCCTTCGAGCGCGGTCCAGTGCGGCAAGGGCTTCCACCGCGGTCTCGGGCATCGCGTAGACCGGGAGCCGCGCCGCGCGCAGGCGTTCCACCGCAGGCGTGGACTCCCCACTCAACGTGCAGACAAGGACCGGCTTGTCCGGCGCGGTGGCAGCTCCCTCGATGATGCGCGTTGCGACCGTTTCGGGCGGATCCTTGAGCACGATGGGGGGACGGAAGATGACGATCGCGGCATCGGCCTCCCGAAGGCCGATCTCAAGCCCACCGCGGTAGTCATCCGCGCCCGCGGTGGCAATCATGTCGATCGGATTGCCCAGCCCGGCCTCGGCAGGAAGGAATTCGGCGAGCTTCTTCTTCGCATCGTCGCTGAGAGCCGGAACCTCTATCCCGACCCGCTCGCAGGCATCGGCCGCGATGATTCCCGCCCCACCGGCATTCGTCAAGATCACGGCGCGGCGTCCTCGCGGAAGCACGCCGCGCTCCATGGCTCGAAGCGCCGTCAGCGTTTCCTGTATCGTCGTCACGCGAAGCGCTCCACATTGGTGGAGGAATGCTTCCACGATGGCGTCGGAACTGGCAAGCGAGCCCGTGTGCGAGGCGACAGCAGCCGCTCCGACCTCCGTGCGCCCCGCCTTGAGCACGACAACCGGTTTGGTCCTCGAGAGGCGCCCGACGTGGTCTCTGAACCCTTGCGGCTCGGCAAAACTCTCGAGGTAGAGGAAGATCGCAGAGCAGTCGGGATCCGCCTCGAGGTATGCAAGGAAGTCGTTCTCAGATAGACCTGCACGGTTCCCGAGGTTGACGAAGAGCGAGACGCCGAGGCCGGCGTCTCCAAAGCACTCGAGCAGGGTCTCTCCGAGCGATCCGCTCTGCGATACGAAGGCGATGCCGCCTCCCTCCGGAAACCATCTAGAGAACGAAGCATTCAGTCGCGCCGAGGGCGCACTGTGGATGATGCCCATGCAGTTCGGACCGACAACGTTCAGCTCGTGCCGGCAGATGGCCTCGCGAAGCGCCTGCTCTCTCTCGACTCCGGCCCCGCCGCTCTCCTTGAAGCCCGCCGTGATAATGACGAGGTTCCGAATCCCCGCCTTCGCGCATCTCTCCACTTCGGCAAGCACAAGGTCGCGATGGATCGCAATAACTGCCAGATCCGCTCCATCCGGCAGTTGGGAGACCGTAGAGTAGCACTGAAGGCCATCCACGTCCCCGTACTTGGGGTTGACGGGCAGAATCGCTCCGGCGAAGCCGCATCGCTGGAGGTTGCGCAGGATCTCTCCTCCCACCGACCCGGCCTTCGGACTCGCTCCGACGACCGCGACGGATCGCGGCGCGAGAAGCCCTTCGAGATCCCTAGGCACCCTTCCTCATTCCTCTCGCAAGAAGCCAGACGAGGCCGACCATAATGAAGACGTCGCCGACGCTCATCGCCGTCGCAAACGGGAGTCCGCGAGGCAGCGGAATCCAGTCTCCCAGGAAATTGAGATGCGTCGAGGAACTCATGCCGATGATGTTCCCATAGCGATCTCCCTGAGCCACAACTTCTGCCACTGTGTCCAGCCCTGCGCGCCTGAGCGCCGACGCCGACGCCGGCATGTATCCCCCGTTGATCGACACAACCAAGACGTTAAGGAGCGCCCCGGTCCCAGCGACGAGAAGAGGAACGACGCGCAGGTTCAAGACGAGCCAGAGAAGGAGGAGTCCGTACGATATCGCGTGCAGTACGGCTGTTCCGTACGGCAGAAGGGGCTTCGAAGAGAAGAGGGGAAAAATGAGGATCTGAATGGCGAAAGCCACCAGCACGAGCCACGCGCCTCGCAGCCGGAGCCGCGGCAGATTCGAGATCCGTCCTCGCGACGCGTATCCCAGGGCGACACCGAGGGCCAGAGCGTAGAGGAAGATCATGCTGGCGTCCGCGTAGCTGCTTCCGGACAGGTTGGTCCTCGGGCTCGCGTGCGCTCGATGACGCGTAGAAGCGCATCTGCCACAGTTGGATCGATATCTGTCCCCCGCATCTGGACGATCATCCGAACTGCTTCCTCGCGCGAGAAAGCCTTGCGGTACGGCCGATCGGTCGAGAGCGCGTTGTAGATATCGGCCGCCGCAATGACGCGGGACAATAGTGGGATCTGCTCCCCCTGCAGCCCGTCGGGGTAGCCCGTGCCGTTCCAGCGCTCATGCTCGTGTCGTACTGCATTGGCAACTCCCGAGTAGATCTCGAGGCCTTCGATGAGCTGCGCGCTCACCACGGGATGCATCTTCATGATGCTCCGCTCCGCCTCGCTGAGCGAAGTTGGCTTGAGGAGAATCGCGTCTGGAATCGCCACCTTGCCGATATCGTGGACCCGTGCTGCAATATCGATCTGCTCGAGCTCGCTCTGGAGCATGCCCATCTCCGTGCCGACCGCGATCGCCAATTCAGCGACCTCGCTCGAGTGAACGGCCGTGTAGTGGTCGCGCGTGTCGAGGAGCGCCGAGATCTTCTCGAACGTCTTGCGAGTCTGGGTTTGAAGCTTAAGGTAGCTCCGGAATGAGATGTGAACGAGAGTAAGCGGGAAGAGCGCAAGGAAGACGTGCCAGATCGAGATCGAGCGCAGCACGGCAAGAAGGATCGCAGACACGCACAGGACCCCGTACTGGACGACGAAGGCACGCAGGTTTTGCGCCAGAAGATGCCTGAAGGTTTGCTTCTGCGTGATGGAGATGATGCCGACGACGAACGACACGTTAAGCATGAAGAACAGAACGAATGCCGCGATCGCGACGGCGAAGTCCGCCGGCTGGCGCATCCCGAGCGTGTCATAGCCAAGCGCGCGCATGAGAAAGCCGGCGGCCGTCAATGCCGTGACGACCTGCGCGACGTTGAACGCGACGGGGATCAGGGTAGCCGACCACTCGGCGCGGCGAGTTCCCCACCGGAGCAGAGACTCCGACACGATGGATGCAAAGAAGACGAGCGGAATCGCCAGGTTGGGACCAAGAATGAAGAGGCCTGCTAGGTAGATGGCAATGGAGCTGGAGATCTCCCACCGGTACGAGGGGATCCACGTTGCGTAGACCTCGGCAAGCACACCGAGGATCGCGAAAACGACGCAGAGAATGAGATCTTCAGCCGACGGAAGCGGGAGATGGGCGAATCCCCACCCGAGAGAACAGACGGCCACAAGAGCAAGGAGTGCGACCAGAACCGCTGCCCGCAATGGGAGCCGCATCAAGCCTCCTTGCGATCGCCATGGTTACCATCACGCAAGTCACGCGGATCGTACGGAGATCCTGGCTTCTGAGCCAGCGACGGCGTCCGCGTCTAGCCAGGCCTCCACTTCAGGACTTCGCTCATCAGCAGCCCGGCCGCCGCAATGGTCAGCAACACGTACAACGCCTTCCCGCCGAATAGCTTCTTCATCTTCTTCTCCCCTTCCCGGTTGAATCCGCCCCACTTCATGTCGACCCCTTTCGCTGGTTCGGCCGTCTAGCCAGGCCTCCACTTCAGGACTTCGCTCATCAGCAGCCCGGCCGCCGCAATGGTCAGCAACACGTACAACGCCTTCCCGCCGACTAGCTTCT
>CAYUSW010000145.1:0-21706 GCA_964447445.1 uncultured Thermotogae bacterium | reverse complement strand
GGCGTCGTTGGCGCGGCCGGTCTCCAGAGCACGGAGAGTCGACTCCAGGGCCTCCTGGCTGCTCTTCACGGCATCGAGACTCGTCTCAACCCTCGCGACTTGAGCCAGGGCCTGCTCGACTTTCTCGACGGAACTCTGTTGTCGGCCGCTGAGGGTTGAGGTTTCCTGACGCAGCGTCGCGAGGTCTCTGATGAGGCGGCTGTTCTGGATTACGGAACCGATCGTAAGCCCCAGAAGAGCGCAGGCGAGAGCGAAGATGACGGCCCCGAACACGGCCGTAGACAGATGGATGCTGTGACGCTGAGCAGGTGATCCGGGCGGCGCGACCGCGCCTCCCGCGAGGGTCTCTCCGCCGGCAGGCGCGGGGCGAAGCTTAGGCTGGAGCTTGAACCGCGACCGGCGCGAATTCCGCATCACGGCTTCGACATGCCGCCTCTCCGAGATTCGCTCCTGTTCAGCCGGGGTCAGCGGGCGGGACGGCTCTTTGGACGGCGTCGTGCTCTGGACCTTCAAGGGGCTTTCCTGCACTGCGGATGATGCTTTCCGCCGCGGGAACCGAACACGGCGCGCGTCGCGAATAACCGTCTCGACGTGGCGACGCTCTTCGATACGCTGCAACTCCGCCCTCGTCAGGTCCCCTTCTGTCTGCTTGTTCGAGGTTGATCTCGCTGTCATGGCCGTAGATGTGACTCGTGTCACAATAGCCGGGCGAAGCCAGGAATTCAACTCCGCCGCCGCAATTGCCGGCCCAAGCGTGCAGGCTCCAGGATGTTCAGGGGTTGCAGCGCTTCCTTCACCCGCGCGGGCGTGCCTCGGGCTTTGGCGAAGCCGATCTTGCGACACGAAAGAGAGCACTCACACAAGGATTCCCCACATCCGGCCTCGAGAGAGGCGCTCTCGCCGAGCCTGTGCGCACTCCTGCCGATGTGGCGGAGGCAACGGAACGCGGGAGCGTTGTCAAGGGTCAATGCAGCTTCTCGCGAGTGGCGGCAAGCTTGGGAGCGTTCGACTCATTCTCGCGGCGGGCTCATGCTTCCCGGGGCTTCGCGCCGAGGGGCGTCCGTGGCCACGGAGCCAAGTCCTACGCGTGGGGAAGCTTCGCCCCTGCCGTGCCTCCGGGCTTCTCCCTCTGCTGGGGAGAGGTGGGCGAGGCGGCGGTGGCATTGCGCTCCCGTCACGCGTGGCCCCTGAGGGGGAGTTACGTCTCCACGGCGGTCTTGCCTCGCCGCTCCCCTTGCTTCCGCGTGCTTCGCTTCGCGGAGCGCGAGTCCAACTCCTCGAAGAAGCCCTCGTGCCAGAGATGAGGCGAGGGCGCCGGGGGCTCCGTCGTGCCGTTGCGCTTCGAGCGAGGATCGCGACCTGCATCGCCCGCAGCGGCACGCGGTTTCTCGAGACGACGTCGATCCCGGCCCGTGTTGCCGAAGTGGGAATCGCCGAACGGGCGATGGTCAAGATCGTCGTCTCGGACGAACGCAGTGTTCTTCTTTGCCATGATGGGTCTCCCGAGGATGCGGGACGCGCTCTCCTCTCAACCAGTCATATCGGAGAAGAGCCTCATGCGATGGGAAACGCGACCTGCAACGAGGCCTTGTCTGTACCCTGCCCATCGTACGATGGTGTTGCGGCGTCGGTGCGACTGCGTGCCGCCCGACCGCACGAAGACGCCAACCGCGTGGACAGCGGGGCAAGGAGAGAGGATGGACGGGGCTATGGGGGGCGCCCGGCCCTCGATGGCAATGTTCAATCGATCCACTGCAACAGGAGAAGGAGGAGGCGACGGTCGACATCCTGGGTCTGTGCGTTTGCCAAGCAACGACGGCGGGGGCGATGCTGGAGCGAGGCGTTCGATCACGGAAGGCATTCCGCCGGGCGACCCCTGCGCAACGCGGTGAAGCGTGTCTGGATCTCGTTTCTCGACCACTGCTGCAGACGGCCGGACGGCTTGCCCTTGACAAAAGGAGCCAGCGCGACGTATACAAGGAGTAACGCGTCGCCTCGGGCGGCGCGTGTTTGCTTGGTCCGTGCGAAGCGCGGCCATCCCGAGCCCGACAGCCACGGCATCCTCTCCCCCGGCGAGTGTGTCTTGGGTGTACGGAACGGATATCCTGTCGCGGCGTTGCAGCAAAGGAGTCGTCAAGCATGTATGAGAAGGTTCTGAGAGCGCTGGAATCCGTTCGACCGACGCTTGCTGCCGATGGAGGGGATGTCGAGCTTGTGGAGGTCACCGAGGAGGGCGTCGTACGCGTCCGGCTCCAAGGGGCATGCCACGGTTGCCCAATGTCGATGATGACGCTGAAGAACGGCATCGAGCGCATCATCAAGGAGCAGGTTCCCGGAGTGTCGTCGGTAGAGGCCGTCTAGGCCTCGCGCAGTCCCCTCGGGTGGCCTACAGTGAGTGCAACCCCTCAGGAACCGTTAGGGAACGTGACGGAGATCCTTGTCAACCGTGCCCCGTTTCTGACCCTCTGGGCCAGCATTGTCGCGCGGCGCCGTGGGTTCGACTCGGATGAGGCGCTCACCCTTGGGCGTGCGGTCGCCGGTCAGACGGCCGCGGCGAAGGCAACCCGGCTCGGTATCGCCGAGCGCCAGTCGGCTGACGGGCGAAGGGAAACCGCAGAGCGGCGCCGAAGGCTCGGCGCCGAGGACGTCCATCTCATGGGGCGGACGATTCCATGCCTGCGGACCCAAGACGGGCTTCGCGCGCTCGCCGACACGGCACCGATAGAGCCTGCGAGCGTCCAGCGTTACCTGGTCTCGAAATTCAAGGAACATCTTGGGCTCGTCGAGCTGAGACTCTCCGCGCTGGCTGCGGCGTACGAGCCGACTGAACTCGATGTCCAGGCGATGGACCTCTACATGAAGATGAGGCCTGCGACCGCCGCCGGGAAGGCGGGCTGGGGGCAGGCCGGCCGGCTGGACCTCAACACGGTGGACCGGCTCCTTGCCGGCCGCGCCCGATAGGTGCCCGGCATTCGGCGGACAAGAGAGAGGAGGCGGCGGATGAACCGCACTGCTCAGTCGGTTGTGCTCGTGACGGGCGCCTCGTCTGGGATCGGGCGTGCCTGTGCGCTCGAACTCGCGCGCCGCGGTGCGCTCGTCTACGCCGCGTCGCGCCGTCCATCAGACGAGGTGGCTGCCGAGCTGCGGAGCGAACTCGCGCCCGGGTCGCGCCTTGAGGTGGTGCGCCTTGACATCGATCTCGCGCAGTCCGTCGGCGAAGCGGTCGCCCGGATCACGGCCGCCGGCCGCCTCGACGCTGTCGTCCACTGCGCCGGGTTCGGGATCGGCGGTGCGCTCGAAGACGCGAGCGACGAAGAGGCCAAGGCAATCTTTGAGACAAACCTCTTCGGCGCGCTTCGCGTCTGCCGCGAGTCCCTGCCCACCCTGCGGGCGCAAGGCGCGGGGACGATCGTGCTCGTGTCGTCGATCGGCGGGCGTATCGCGTTGCCGTTCCAGGGACTCTATAGCGCGACGAAGTTTGCTCTGGAGGGCCTCGCCGAGTCACTCAGCCTGGAGGTTCGCGGACAGGGCGTGCGCGTTGTCCTGATCGAGCCGGGAGACTTCCGCACGGGGTTCACCGACCGCCGTGCGCGGCTCCGCTCCGCGGGCGACGGGAGCGCCTACCGCGATGCTTTCGCGCGCGCCCTCGCTGTCATCGAGTCAGATGAGCGCAGCGCGTCGTCTCCTGAGCCGGTCGCGCGGCTGGTCTGTCGCATCCTCGACGCGCGACGGCCACGACTTCGCTACACGGTGGGCCCCTTCGCGCAGCGGCTCGCCGTGCACCTGAAGAAGGCGATCCCGGGGCGTGCGTTCGAGTCGATCATCGCGAGCACCTATCGGCTCGGCGCGGGGGCAGCGCGGGCCGACCGAGGGAGGGCGCAGTGACGGATCTGTTCGAGAAATGCAGGGGCTTCTTCTCGGACCCGCGCGTGGCCGTGAGCATGGGCTATCCCGCCAGTCCGAACCAGGCGCGCGAGATGGGCGTCTATCCGTTCTTCATCCCACTCGACGAGACCGAGGGCGCGGAAGTGCGGATCCAGGGGCGGCGCCTCGTGATGCTGGGGTCGAACAACTACCTTGGGCTCACGACGCACCCCGAGGTGCGCGAGGCGGCCATCCGGGCGATTCGCGACTTCGGCACGAGCTGCACCGGATCGCGGTTCTTGAATGGGACGCTCGCCCTGCACGGCGAGCTCGAGCGCCGTCTGGCCCAGTTCGTGGGCAAGGAGAAGGCCCTCGTCTTCAGCACCGGATACCAGGCGAATCTCGGCGTCCTCTCCGCGCTTGTCGGGCGAAGCGACATCGTCGTCTGCGACAAAGAGGACCACGCAAGCATCGTCGACGGATGTCGGCTTGCCCTCGGGCGCATGGCGCGGTTCCGGCACAACCATCCCGAAGACCTCGACCGCGTGCTTGCCGCCTGCCCGACAGGCTCGGGGAAGCTTGTCGCTGTCGACGGTGTGTTCAGCATGGGAGGCGAGATCGTCCGACTTCCTGAGATCGCTCCCATCTGTCGGAAGCACGAGGCAAGGCTCCTCGTCGACGATGCGCATGCCATCGGCGTGCTCGGACGGGGTCGGGGCACGGCGGCCCACTTCGGCATGGAGGACGACGTCGACCTGATTGTCGGCACGTTCAGCAAGGCCTTTGCGTCGATCGGAGGCTTCGTCGCCGGCGACGAAGCGGCCATCCACTGGATCCAGCACCTCGCCCGGTCACTCATCTTCAGCGCCAGTCCGCCGGCCCCCAACGTTGCTGCCGCACTCGCGGCGCTCGACATCATGGAGCGTGAGCCCGAGCGCGTCGATCGCGTGAACGCGATCGCGTCCCGCATGCGCAGAGATCTCCGCTCTCTCGGGTTCAGCATCGGGGAGAGCGAGACGCCGATCATTCCGATCCTCATCGGAGACTCGCTCGACACGATGCGAGCGTGGCGTGTCCTGTTTGATGCGGGTGTCTACGTGAATGTGGCCATTCCGCCGGCGGTCCCGCCCGGGAAGGCTCTCTTGCGCACGAGCTACATGGCGACGCACACCGACGCTCAGATGGATCAAGTACTCGAGACGTTCGCCGCCGTTGGGCGGACGCTAGGCCTCATCCACTAGACCTGGCGGCGTTCCGATCTTGCGCGATGTCCTCCGGAAGGTGGATCGCGAACCGGCACCACGGGTCGCCAGCAAGAACCGTCTCGAGGACCTCGCTCTGGAGAGTGCGGCCGAAGATGACCTCGTACGGCCTTCGGTGGTACGCGCCGCTGCAGTTGCAGAATCCGGCCGGCACCGTTGCCTCGCTGCCTTTGAGAGACTCGCGGGCCCACGGGCAATGGCAGTAGAGGTATGCCTTCTTCTTCGCGTCGGCCTCCTTGAGAAACTCCTCAGCCATGTACGGGATCTTCGCCTCGTAGATCACGTTGCTGACGCGCACGCCTTGTCGGATCTCGGGGTGACTCTCGACGTAGGCGATCACCTCGTTCGTGATCGGCTGCGAGAAGTAGAGGCCCCCGGCGTCCCGAATCCCTTCGAGTTCGGCGATGAATCGATCTCCCTTGCGGCGCAGATACTCGTCAATCTCGCCTGCACTCCTGAACTCGTCACACTCCCCCGCGTAGCTGGCGTCAGGGAGATCGCGCAGTCCCTGTCCGATGAGGCGTCCGGCCCTCACCTTGCCCCAGCGAGCCTCCAGGCGCTCGACGACCGTTCTCATGCGGCGAGCCCGCTCGAGATTGGAGACACCGAGCGGCGGGATGTCGACCCCGTCGAAGATCTCGTCGCGCCCGCGTGCCCCGGCCTCCTCTTCGATCTTGTGGTGGAGGTTCCCGAGTGCTTCGTGCCCGTCAACCATCTCGAGGAAGGCGACCAAGACCGGTTGGTTGTTCAGAAACCGTCCGAACCTGGCGAGAGCGAGCAGGGAGTCGAATGTGTTCTCGCCGGTTCTCATGAGCCCGCGGGCGAACGCCCTCGCCGCGTCGGCTGACGCCCGTTCGGGTCCCGCGTCGAAAACCGCGCGGATGTGTGACTCGAATCGTGCCGCAAGAGCGATCGAACACTCGATCAACTCCTCACTCGCCTGCCGGCTCTCGAGGTATGCGCGGAACCCCACCCTGTCCATGTCTCCTCCTCCGCCGCTCGCGCGAGCGTACCCCGGCGACGTCTCGCGAACGTCCCGCGGGCGAGCCGGGGTACACTCGGGGCATGTGCCGCATGCTGGGAGCTGCGAACGGGATTCCGGGAGACGTGATCAGTGCCCCGTTCCTGCGAATGGCGCGCGGCGAGAACTCGCGGAATGAGAAGAACACGGCGCTCGGGTTGGTGAAGCACGGCGATGGCTGGGGTGCCGTTCTTGAGACAGGCCTTCCGTTCGAGCGGGTGCGCGGCGCGCGCCCGTGCTGGGACGACCCTGCGTTCGGGGAGATCCGTTCTGCCCACGTGAAGCTCCTGCACGCCCGTCTGGCGTCCGTCGCCGGGCGCGACGAACGGCACGCGCATCCCTACTCCGCCGAGATTGGCGGCGAGACCTGGCACTTCTGCCACAACGGCACTCTGCGCGACGAGCCCGACGACGGGACGGGCGCCACGGACTCAGAGAGGTTTTTCCACCGCATGGCGTTGCAGCTCGATGGCGCCGACCCGGTTTCGGCGCTTGAGAGCGCGGCAAGCACGCTCCGCGATGTCACGGCGCTCAACGCGCTTCTCCTGGGGCCGGATGGTCTGTGGGCGTTCTGCGCGTGGGCAGATCCGAGGAGCCGGCTCTACTACACGCTTTCCTGGGCTGAAACGGGTCACGGCGTGATCGTCGCGTCGGAGCCGCTCGAGGATGTTGCGGCGCGATGGACCCCGATGGAAAACGGCACGGCGCTTCTCGCGTCGACCCGCTCGGGCGCGCGGATCGTCCGGCTCCGCCTCCCGTTCCTTCCTACACTCTAGGCGGCGTAAAGCGGACGATAACGATGTCGCCGTCCTGCACCTCGTAGTCGCGGCCCTCGAGTCGTCGCTTGCCGGCCTTGGCCACCGCGTCTTCCGACCCGAGACGCACGAGATCGGCGTACGGGATGACTTCCATCCGGACGAATCCGCGCTCCATGTCGGAGTGGATTCTGCCAGCGGCGGCCGCGGACTTGTCGCCCTTGCGGCATGTCCAGACATGCACCTCGCGCTCGCCGACGGTGAAGAAGTCAACAAGCCCCAGCTCGCGGTACGCCGCATGGATCACCCGCTCGATCGAGAGTTCGGCGAGTCCTAGCTCGGCGAGGAAGAACACCCGCTCGTCGGCCGGGAGCTCGCTGAGATCCGCCTCATCCTTGCCGCAGATGGCAACGGCTTCGGCTCCCTCCTCGGCCGCCCACGCGCGGAGAAGGGCGACGGCAGATCCCTCCAGGGCGTCGGCCGAGCCGACGTTGGCGACGTAGAGGACGGGCTTCAGCGAGAGCAGGGTGCACTCGGACACGCTCCTTCGCTCACGCTCGGAGAGCTTCTGCCGGCGCGCCGGCACGCCCTCGTGAAGGCGATCGTGGACGTGCTCACAATCCTCGAGTTCAGCCGCGGTGTCCTTGTCGCCAGCGCGAGCACGCTTCACGATGCGATCCCGCTTGCGCTCGAGCGTTGCAGCATCTGCGGCCATCAGCTCAAGGTCGACAAGTTCGACGTCGTGAACCGGGCTCGGATCGCTTTCGGCCGACGGGAAGCAGCGCACGACGTGGATCAGGACGTCGGCCTCCTTGATGTGTGTGAGCAAGCGTGTCGCGCGCCCGCCGCCTGCGGCGTCTCCCGAGGCCAGGCCGGGGATGTCAGCGATCTCAACAGATGAGCGAACAACCTTCTTCGGCTGGTAGAGCTTCACGAGTTCCTCGACGCGTGGGTCGGGGACTTCCACTGTCGTGCGGTGAAGCTCTGCCGCGTCGAACGACGATGCGCCCGCGGCTGTCACTGCGTTGAACACGGTTGTCTTTCCGCAGTTCGGCCGGCCGACCAGGCCGCAACGAAGTGCCATGAGATGATCCCCCCAAGAGGCGGACGACCCGAGAGGTCGTCCGTCGGCGTGATTCTACTGGCGGGACGGATCCTGCACCACCGAGCTACGCCTGGGGAATGAGGTAGAGAAGGATGGCGACGTAGTGGCACACGCTGCCGCCGAGGACGAACAGGTGCCAGACCGCGTGGTTGTAGGGCAGCGACTTCCACGCGTAGAACGCAACTCCGACGGTGTAGAAGAGGCCGCCTGCAGCCACGTAGCCGATCGCGGCGTGCGGTACGCGGATCCACGCCTCCCGGGCCGCGATGACGATCATCCATCCCATGAGGATGTAGAGAACGACCGACGCCCGCTTGAGTCGGGCGATGAACAGGCTCTTGAACACGACGCCGGCGATGGCGAGGCTCCAGATGGCAATGAGGAGCGTCAATCCCCAACGGCCCCAAAGCGAGAGGAGAAGGAACGGCGTGTAGGTTCCGGCGATGAGGAGGTAGATCGAGCAGTGGTCGAAGACGCGGAACACCATCTTGGCGCGCGGCGGCCGCAGTGCGTGGTACAGCGTCGACGAGAGGTGGAGGAGGAATAGACACGATCCGTAGATCGAGAAGCTGACCACATGGAGCGTCGTGCCCGAGCGAGACGCACGGTAGAGGAGGAGCGCCGTCCCGAGCAGGCTCAAGACCGCGCCCACGCCATGCGTGGTGCTGTTTGCGATCTCTTCGCCGATCGTGTACTCCGGCAGTCGATGGCTCGCGGGCTTTGTTCCAGTCATAGCTCGATCGTACCCGGATTCTTGCACCGCCTCAGAGCACCGCGGCCCGGCGGTAGACGAGGGCGTTTCCGAACTTGCCAACCACGCAGAGCATGCCGGCCGTCCGGAGCACGTACGCGATCTTCTGTGCCATCCAACGTGGCTGACGCAGCGCGCGGGCGAGGTCGGCGGTCGTGAAGTGCTTCCCGAGATCGGGGGGCAAGATGGCGAGGTACTCGGCGGGATGATGAAAGGAGACACAGTCCTGAACCTCGACAAGTCGCCGCTCCTCGATGAAGAATCCCTTCCTGCGCGGCGACGGGCGGCGGACTTCCTCCTCGTGCACAAGGACGATGTCGACCGACAGGTTGGAGTCGCCGAGGAGCTCGCCGAGGGTCACGAGGTAGCGGAACGCGTCGAGCGCCTTCGCGCGGCGCGGCGAAGCACGCCGGCCTGTCTCGCGTCCGTCCTCGTCCTCGTGGACAATCGTCTTGCGCGACGCGACGGGCAGGACAAGGCGGACCGCGTAGCGGCGCAGGAAGACCTCAAGCTTCCGTTTGAGTCGCGGGGAAGCTCCGGTCTGGATCTCGATCAGCATCCGCCCCCGCACGATGTCGGCCACGAACCCGTCGATTGGAACCTCGAATCGGTCGCCGTCCTCCGCGTACCACCGTTTGAGCGCGGCATGAAGCGGCTTCTCGTTCAAGAGGCCGATCGCCGGGGTCCCCTGCTCGCGTTGCTCAGCCTGCGTGCGCGCCATTCCAGATCCCCGGCCTGGCCAACCTACCGGACAACGAGCCACATCCCGCGAGGAGGATGACGAGCGACGCCTCACACACGCCGAGGCGTTGTCCGATTGCGTACGGGAACAGCGACTGGATGGGAATTGCTGCGCCGGCCGCAACGGCCGGGAAGACGGCGCCGAGACGTACGATCACTGTGCACCCCTCCTCAGGTTGAGTTGCCTCTCTGGTGGGTCACGCGCTGGTTGCTCTCCGGTCTTTTCCGCGCTCCCCGAGGAGAGCGTAGGCCGCGCGGCATTGAGCGGGGAACACAAGCAGCCGCCCGAGTGTGGTCTCCTGATCGGCGGCTGGCAGTGCGAGCCCGCCTTCATCTGCGTGAGCCAACCGCGCGACGGCCCCGAGTTCCGCCAACGCGGGCATGTCCCCGGAGCCGCACGGGGCGGCCTCGCTCCGGACCTCACGCACGACCTCGAGCGCAGCGCGGGAGAGGAGGACGAGCGATGCGCGGAAGAGACCTCGGTGGAATGAGAGGAGCGCATCCAACGCGGTCTCGAGCACGACGCGCGAGATGGCTCCGTCCGTCTGTGCGCGCAGACGCGCCCCGTAGCCATCCGGGTCGTACACAGCGATTCCCCCTTCATCCAGGCAGCGTTGGCCGTACTCGGTCACGTGGATAAAAGGTAGATGGAGATTCAGCGAGTTCTTTCCGGGCGCGAGAATCCCCTGCGTCAGTAGCTCCCAGACGACTTCCTGTACGAGGAGCGCGTCGCTACGCTCGTAGCTGCCGGCTCTCTGGCGCACTTCGTTCTCGATCGCATGCACGTGCGTCTGCGGCACTCGCCGCAGAGCGTCGAACACAAGAGGGCGGAGCACATTCTTGTCCATATCGCCTTGGGAGGCTGAAGAAGCCTGTGGGAGAGTACCCTCTGCGGAGGTCCGGCCACAACTCCTCTTGCCGGCCGCTTCGCCGCGGCGTACCGTCGAGGGTGGAGGCAACATGGCAAGGTTTCTCAAGCAGACGAGTAAGTCCGTCGGGCAGCCGCCCGGCACGTTGGTCCACCTCGGTCAGGTCTACGATCAGCGCACGGTGCTGGCGCGGATCGAGTACAACGCGGACGTCGTGCTCACAACCCGTCCTGATCCCGCGCAGGCCCTTGTCGCCGAACTCGAGAACAGCACGTTGTGGCTCGATGTCGACGGCGTTCACGATGCGTCCGCGATCGAACAGATCGGCACTTCCGCCGGCATCCATGCGCTGATTCTGGAAGATGTCATGCACACGGGTGAACGGCCGAAACTCGAGGAGTCTGCATCGTCGCTGTTCGTCTCGCTACGCATGCTCCGAGTCACCGTGCCGACGAGGCAGATCGCCGACGAGCAGGTTAGTCTCGTTCTCGGACCTTCGTGGGTGATCTCGTTTCAGGAGCGGCAAGGCGACGTGTTCGACCCTGTGCGCGAGCGGATCCGCGCGGGGCACGGACGCATCCGCGGAGCGGGACCTGATGATCTCTTCTGCGCCCTGATCGATGCCGTGGTAGATCAGTATTTCGTCGTCCTCGAGGACATCGGCGACCGCGTGGAGGATGTGTACGAGCGGGTAACCCATGCCCCGAGCCGCCTCGAGCTGGACGCGATCCGACTTCTCAAGCGCGAGCTGCTCGTCCTGCGGAGGGCGGTGTGGCCCCTGCGCGAGATCTTGGGTCACCTCGAGCACGGAGAGAGTCAGCTTCTCGCGCCTGACACCTCTCCCTACTTCCGCGATGTCTACGATCACGCGGTCCAGATCCTCGACACGGTCGAGACGTATCGCGAGATGCTGACGAGCCTTATGGACGTGTACCTCTCGAGCATCGCCAACCGGACAAACGAGGTGATGAAGGTCCTTACAATGATCACGACCTTGTTCATCCCGTTGTCGTTCCTCGCCGGGCTGTACGGGATGAACTTCCGCTTCATGCCCGAACTCGAATGGCGCTACGGCTACTACGCACTCCTCGGCGTCATGGCGGCCGTCTCCGTCGGCATGCTTGCGTACTTCAGGAGGAAACGCTGGCTCTAGCGGAAAGGAGAAAAAGCGCTTCCACGCCTTCCCTCCTCGACCTTCCGCGATGTCGAGAGCCTGCCTCCGACCGGCGCCGCTTACAGGTAATCGTCGTCCTCTTCGTCATCGTCTGTGTCTAGTTCTTCGTCGTCCTCGAGGTCGTCATCCTCTTCGATCCACTCGAGGCGAACCGGGTCCTCATCGACGACCTCGAGCAGCGCCTCGCACTCTTCGCAGCGCAGGCGATTGAACAAGCTGAGCTCGTCTTTGTCGAGATCGAGCGCCGCGTCGCAGACAGGACATGCGATCTTGCCCACAGCCCCTCCTTGCTACCGCCCTACTCTCAGAAGCAACGTCGCGTCCTGCCCGGGAAGCCGCGGCAGCTCGCTGCCTCCCTCAGAAGCCCCGTTCTCTCACCGCCATCCTCAAGAGACACCCTCACGACGGTCACTCGGCAACACGCACTACCCTCTTCCTCGCGCTCCTGCCATCTACGCGAGAGCACCGGTCTCCGTCACGCTTCCCCGTACGCCCCAGAAGCGTCCATGCCCTTCGGGGCCGGAGAGTAGCTACTCCTTCTTGGTCGAGTCAATACTACGTTCCCTCCCGTTTGTCTAGCCCCTCAGTCCAGTCACGTGGCCGTCATGCGAGAAAGCGCAGGGGAGATCATCGTTACCGCGCTTCAACTCTGTGGGTCGGATCATGGCTTGCTGTCACGGAGGCGCGCAGATACGGTTGCAGCGAAGAGCGATCACCGGGGACCGTCGTGAGGCTCTCCATGCTGTCGGGGTTTCTCCAACCCATCGCTCGAGGCACCACGCACGCGCGGGACTACGCCGCGGGCCGAGTGCAGACTGAGCGCTCTCGTAGTGCGTCCCGCGGCCCGAGACTCCGTCCGCTGCTTTCCCTGTCCGATGTCCTCATGGGCCGGGCGCGGGTGGCGCAGCGGAGCGGTGTTCCTCCATGGCCCGCGCTAGCGGCCGATGAGAAAAGCGCCGTTCTCATAGATGAGGAGATCGTCGACCCAGATCCGTCCCCCAGCCGTGAGGTCGCAGACCATGTCCCAATGGATCGCTGACTCGTTCCGGCTGCCCGTCTCAGGCATGCCGGCTCCAAGAGCTAGGTGGAAGCTCCCGCTGATCTTCTCGTCGAACAGCGTGTTGCCTGTGGCGCGCGTGATGCCGCGGTTCGTGCCGATGGCGAACTCGCCCACGTACCGCGCGCCGGCGTCAACGTCGAGAGTCTGCAGGAGGAACTCCTCTCCCTTCTCGGCCGTTGCCTTCACGGCTCTGCCTCTCTCAAACTCCACGCGTACCCCGTCGAGACGTCGTCCCTGGTAGACGGTCGGGTACGAAAAGCGCACATGACCTTCGATGCTGTCTTCGACCGGCCCGGTGAAGATCTCGCCGTCCGGCATGTTTCTCTTGCCATCGCAGTTCACAAACGTGCGCCCCGCAATGCTCATTCTCAGGTCGACGTCGGGTGCCTCCACACGAAGGGTTTCCTTCCCCTTCAGCCAGTCCACGAGCGTTTGCTGCCACGCAGAGACGTGCTGCCAGTGGCGTACGGGATCTCCTCCGGCGTCCGGAAGACAGGCGCCGTAGACGAAGTCCTCGTACTCCGCGATCCCCATCTCGGCATCCTGAGCGTATGCGGCTGTCGGGAACAGGGTTCCCACCCATCGGAGCTCTCGTGTTGCGGTACGCTGCATGAACGTCTGGAAGAGCGCGCGCGAGGACCGCTGCGCGAGGACAAGTCGCTGCGGCGGAACATTCGTGAGCTCCTTGGTGTTCGCGGCGCTCCAGATCGTGATCATGGCGTCGTAGGTCTCGTAGATCAGACGCGTAGCAGGGGCAATGTGCTGAAGCTGGTCTTCGTTCGCGTCGCGATAGAAGATCTCCTCGGCACCAGGAAGGAGGGCTCGGATGTAGGGATGGCCCCCCGCCTTGAGTGTCGCGGCGAGCAGCGCTTTGAGGAGCGGCTCAGCCAACGAACTCCCCTGGATGAAGACCTTGTCACCAGGGCGAACGGAAACCGAGTACTGCACGAGAACTGCCGCCAACCTCTCCACGCGTGCATCAGCCATCGAGATCTCCTCTCTTCCCATGGTCCTGACGCCCCCGAAGATAGCGGCTTGCTGGACAGGTGACAAGGACCAGCTAAACCTCGATGAGATCAAGATCCCGCGCTGTACGCACGGCTCTCCCTGGAGGAAGAACGGCAACGCGGCGAGGACCTTCTCCGTACGCGCTCGATGTGAACAAGGTGAGGCATCGATCCCCAAAGAGGTACGTAGGCGCATCCGGCTGGTGCGAACGGATGAGAACGCTGGCACCGAGTCTCCCCGCACGGGTGTCGAACTCCCGAGCGCCGTAGGTGGGTCGTCCGGTCACGAGCGGCAGCTCTGTTCGGCTCTCGCTCCAGTCGCCCCACGTGACGTCGCGCCAAGAAGGGCTTGGAATGGCCAGCGTCATCAGATCGCTGAGCGCCGGGATGTCGGGCAGGGCTCCGTGGAGTGCAAGAACGCCCGCTGGGTGCCAGGCCGCGAGTGGGAGCCGGAGCAAGACCCTCGCCAACGTGGATACTTCCTCATGCGAGAGGGACTCCCAGAAGTCGGCAGGGGAGAACCGCGCGGCTCCCCACGCTTCGTGGTTCCCCATGAGCAAGACGACTGAGTCCGGGTGTTCGAGTCTTGCCCTGAGAGCCAGCGTCAGGGCCTCTCGGGATGAGGGCCCTCGGTCCACGAGATCGCCGAGGAAGACGACGGCCGTTCCCGCCGCGGAGAAACGCCCGAGCACGCGATCGACAGCCTCCGCGTCGCCGTGCACATCGCCGGCGAAGACGATGCGCGTGTTCGGCTTCAGGCGCACCAGCTTCCCTGCAGATGCGAGCACGGGCTCGACCTCGCGCGCCAGGTCTAGAAGGCTCATAAGTCCCAGGCTACTGCGACCGGCTTCAGGAAGCCAGTTGCCGAGGCCATTGACGGAGGTGTCTGGACGTGGTACTGTGCCCGCGTGATGAGAGCGATGAGTGACGTGCGAAGAGGCTTTTTCGGAGAGCTGCCGTTGAGCTCCCTATTCGTCGCTCTTTCGACGACGCTGTAGCCCGGCCGCCGGCCTCAGCCGGACGGTGCGGGCATGTTGACCGCAGGCACAGCCTGGGTCTTTTTCTTTTGCCGCAGGAGGTGGAGATGGACATGCGCACTAGAGGACGTGAGCGCCGAGCTGCAAGATCGCCGATCGCTGGGGCCGGACAGACGTCGGCAAGGACGCCGGACACTCCTCCTCTTCGGGGTGCCCCGACCTTTGGGGCTTCGGCGTTGGATCTCGACCTCTTGCGCCTGAGCTACGTGTGCCGCGCCGACGCCCTTCTTCACGGCCTGCCCGAACGCAGCTGGGTGCTCGCGAGGGTCCACCGCCTGTTCGATGCGTCTCCAACGCCGGCTTCGATCGAGTCCCTTTCGCTGTCCACTCTCATCGACGGGGCCAGAGCGCGCGTGCACCTGCGTGACGGAGCGTGAGAGAGAAGAGAGCCCATGTGTTTGGAGAGCGGCGGCAGGTCGGGCATGCCATTTTCGTTGCCGGCGCCGACGTTTCGACGGTTTCCCGCATCACACGATGCGCGAGCCCTTTCGCGTATAATGGGCGCATGGTGACGTTGGACGAAGTCGCGAGATTCCTCGGTCTCTCCAAGCGGGCCGTGCGCTTGCGCGTTGACGCACTCGGCGACATGCTCCATGGATACCTCTCGCGCGGTGATCGCAATCGCCTCGTTTTCCGGGGCGAGGCGGTGGCCATTCTCCGTCGACTCGAGGAGTTGCGACGCGAGGAAGGGCTTCAGATTCGCGAGGCCGCCGATCGGCTTCGGGATGAACTTGTCGATGGCGACAGCACGGGGGGCGTGTTCATTGTGATTCGCCCCGAGGTCGAGGTTGCCCTCGTACAGGAACTGCTGCAGGACGTGAGCCGCGAGCGCGATCAGTGGCGCGAGTACGCCCTGGCTCTACAGTCGGTGCTTCCCACAGAACTCAAGTGGCTTCACTCCGTCGCCCCCACATCGTCGGGCGATCGCCGTCTCAACTAGCCACGGACAAGCAAACCCCGCGGAACTTGCTGTTCCAGCGGACTACTCTGCCTCGCCCTCCGTCGACGTGCTTTGCACCCAGAAGCGCGAGACGACTCGGCCGGGGCTTGCGACGGGCTGACGGGTTCCCACGTCCACGGAGAGCGGGGCGGACCCCGCGCGGGGCTTGGGAAGGAGCAGGATCGGAGTCCCAACCTCCAAACCGCGCCGTTCGAGGAGTGCGAGTCCCGTCTGAGTCTCGCTAAGGCTCACGCAGCTCGTCACGTACCCAAGGACTGTCCCGTTTCGATCGAGCACGAGAGCGCCGTCGCGGACGGGACGTGCCCCCGCATCGACCTCGAATCGGACGACCTCGCGCGCCTGGTCGAGGTACTGCCGGACACACGCTGTGCGGCCGACGAAGAATCCCTTGTGCAGTTTGACGTAAGGCCCGAATCCGGCTTCAAACGGATTGACGTCGTGGGGCCCAGCCAGCTCGTGTCCGTAGAGGGGAAGGCCGGCCTCTGTCCGCGTGGAGTCGCGCGAAGCGAGACCGCAGGGAACAAGCCCGAGGGGCCTGCCGACAGCCATCAGACGCTCCCATAGCCAGGCCGCGTCGGCGGCAGCCGCGTAGATTTCGTACCCCAGGGGCTCTCCGGTGTATCCCGTCCGCGCCACGAGGAGTTGACGGCCCTCTATCGCGAGTTCGGCGAACTCCGTCCTCTCCAGCGCGGCCACGGCTCGGCACTGACTGGGATCGAGGATCTGTCTGAGCACGGCGAGACTCTTCGGTCCCTGCAGCGCGATGTCCATCACGCCGCGCTCCCCTTTCAAATCTCGCAGTACCACGCCGGAAGCAGGACGGCAACCTGAGTGGTTGAGGTCCAAGGCGTAGCGGCCCTCAAGAACGCCGGTCAACCAAGCCCAGTCCTTCCGCTCGTTCGCGGCATTCACGACGACCAAGTAACGGTTCCAGGCCCGCCGATACACCCAGATGTCGTCGATGACCTTCCCGTCGGGGCTGATGAGGTAGGCGTAGTGCGACTGCCCGTCTTCCAGCCACCCCTCGTAGTTCGATGTCACGGCGTCGAGGAACTCCGTCGCCCGCTCCCCCTCTATCTGGAAGACCCCCATGTGGCCGAGGTCGAACAGGCCCGCCGCCGATCGTACGGCCCGGTGTTCCTCGAGGGCGGACGTGTACCAAACCGGCATCTCCCAGCCGGCGAAGGGGACGAGTCTCGCTCCGAGCGCGACGTGGAACTCGTGAAGCGCTGTTGTGCGCGGGGCTGAGGGGTTTGCGTCCGACCAGGAGAACGGCGGCAACGCGGCGCCGCCTCGACGGTCGAGGAACCGTTGCCCAACGAAGAATGGCTTGTCGAGCACGAATCGCTCCGGATGCCGCGCCGCGACGTCCGCGGCAGTCTCGCCTGCGACCTTCGCCTCCACGGGATGTGCGAGCCACGCCCTCGCCGCCTGCGGGATGACGGACTCATCCGCCTCCTCAATCACTGCAGGGCCTTGGACTTTCGCAAACAGGTCGAGCGAGTCGAACACGATGTACCCTTCGGCAAGGCCCACGAGCCACGCGCGGACCTCGCTCGCGCGATCCACCGGAACGAGCACGAGATAGTCATTCCGACCGAGGCATCCTACGACCACGTCGGACATCACGCGACCCTGGTCGTCGATCAGACACGTCGGACACGACGCCCACGCCGCGAGCTCGCGGATGTCGCTTGTTGTCGCTTCGTGCAGCAGAGCGCTTGCACGGCCACCGCGCACGCGGAGAATCACCCACGGCGAAATGCCTGTCCGGCGGCGCTCTTCGGCTGTGCGTCCGCTGACTCTCGGTTCGATGCGCGACACGATGTCGCGCACCCTCTGCTTCGCCTGCTCCAGCGTCTTGACTGGTAGCTTGCCACGGGATAACTCGCCACGGAGCCCCGGATAGGAGTACGGACGAATCGACACGAGCACTTGTGCGACGATGCAGCCGATGGCCTCCATCTCTGCTTTGCCCATACCGCGCTGGGTGACCCACGGGGTTCCGAGGCGGATGCCGTGCGCGTCAGCGGCGCTCCGGTCTCCCGGCAGCGTGTTCTTGTTGCAGACGAGCCCCGCGAGGTCGAGGATGCGGGACGCGATCTCCCCCATCATCACGAATCCGGTGTCCGTCTCAATCTCTCGCAGGTCGACAAGAAGCAAGTGAGTGTTCGTCCCGCCATAGGCGATGGTGAGTCCGTTCTCGGAGAGAGCGCGTGCCAGATGCCCTGCGTTCTCCACGATCCGCCGCTGCAGAGCTGCAAAGCTCGGTTCCTGAGCTAGCTTGAGCGCCACAGCCAGGGCGGCGAACTTGTTGACGTGTGGTCCCCCCTGCTGCCCGGGGAAGATGGCCGTGTCAATCCGAGCCGCGATAGCTGGGTCGGTCGACAAGATGACGGCGCCCCGCCCGCCGCAGAGAGTCTTGTGCGTCGTGAACGAGACCACGTGCGCTTGCCCGATGGGATTCGGATACACGCCGCCGACGATGAGCCCAGCCGTGTGCGCGACATCGGCGAGAAGAATTGCTCCGACGGCATCCGCGATCTCTCGGAATCTCGCCCAGTCAGGCTGCCAGGGATAGGACGTAAACCCGCCGATGATCATGCGCGGGCGATGCTCCAGGGCGAGGGCGAGAATCTTGTCGTAGTCAAGCTTGCCGGTATCCCGATCCACAGCGTACGAGACAATACGGTATCGCCGTCCGGTGATGTTGAACTCCGACCCATGCGTGAGGTGCCCGCCCTCAGTGAGCGCCATGCCCATCACAGTCTCGCCGGGCTCAACGAACGCATCGTACACGGCGAGGTTCGCCGCTGCGCCGGACAGCGGCTGGACGTTGGCGAAGATGCGCTCTGCGGGGTAGTCCGCCGTGGAGAAGCACTCTGTGGCGCGGCGTGCGGCAAGCGACTCCACGAGGTCCGCGATTTCCGTGCCCTTGTAGAACCGGCGATCCGCATAGCGCCGGTAGCTTGCGAGTTGAGCATCGAGATCGGCAAGCTCCTCTTGGGTCTGCCGCATCATCGCCTTGCGAGGATATCCCTCGGCGTAGACGCTGGTGAATGCTGACCCCAGCGCCTCTCGCACCGGGAGCGGGGTCAGGCTCTCCGACGGGATAAGAATGATCTTCTCCCGCTGACGGCGCTCCTCGGCAGCCATCAGGGCGGCCGTCTGTGTGTCGACGTCGAGCACATGCAGCGGAGAACGTCCAGAGTTCATCATTGCTCCTTCTCCCACGCGAACGGATCGGGATGAAGTCTACGAAGTAGGTTTCTCCCTTTCCAGCATGCTTCTGCGGCTAGATAGAGCCCGCCGCTGACGAGCGTGTGACCCCCGAGAACGACGGGGATCGAGGCTCGGCGTGCGGCGTCCGTGAACGCCCGCCACAAGGGATCGACGATGTCCTCGGCGAGTAGCGCGTCACTGGCAAATCGATCGGCGGCGGACGTCAGACAGTCTGCATCGGCGAGCAGGGGTCGTGTGTCGATCCAGGCGCTGTCGCATGCCCTGGCGAGGCGGTCGAAGAACAGCTCTGGACCTCCGTCGTGCAAGACCTGACGAATCCAAAGGGCATGCTGCGAAGCTCCGGCTCGCATTCCTCGCCCCTCCACGAGTGCGCTCGTTCGGCAGGCTATTTGCGCCTCGAAGTGGCTCCACGTGAGCGGACTCAATCGCCCCACGAGGCAGGTCACGGACGCGCGATCCGCAAGCGTCGCGAGGGCGCGGTCGAGCGTCGGATGACATGGATCGATCGTGGAACAGAACGCCCGCAGCTCAGGAGACCCGGCGTCGCTGCGTGCCAGCAGGAAGAGATCGCTTGGAGTGTCGATGTCGAATTGGGTGGCCAGAGCGCGCGGCAGCGCGAAGCATGGGACACCCGCATCCGAAAGAGAGAATCCGAGCGGATTGTCTATTCTCGGAAGAGGGAGTTCGCGCAGGCACGAAGCAGCCGCAATCGAGCAGAAGTCGCAGGAGTAAAAGTTGTTGAACAGCGCTCCCGGTGTCTCGCCGTCCGCGAACTCCGCGAGGCGGCCCAGTTCTTCCTCCGACAAGAGGCTGCCGGCACCGCTTCCGAAGTACAACACCCCATGAAGTCCGAGATCTGCCACGATCCGCTTGAGCGCGTTGCCGAAGTGGAAGTCCGCATCCTGCGAGAGAATGAGCTTCGCCGCGCTTTCTCCCTCAGGGAACCGGCTCGCGCAGGGGGTCACGACGTAGACGTCCCTCAACCCGGCGGCGCGCATGCGTCTTGCCAACCCAAGAGTCGCAGCCCATCTCCCTTCCTCCACGAGGCGCTCCCAATGGCTCTTGCCCAGAGGCGCGTGAAAGATGACGCCTGCGACCTGCTTCATGGACTGCCCCCCGACCCCGGTCCAGAGGACGCATACCTGGCTGCCGGGCCCTCGATCCGGCAACACGAGATTCTGGCCCGCAACGCCGCGCAGGACAAGCGGACGCGGCGTGCCTCGCCCTCCCGATAGGCTTGCAGCAAAAGAAACAGCCTCCTCGATCCGGCTCGCCAGGTCGAGGAGGCCGTCTTTCGCTGATGGCCAGGGACGCCCTCGCTAGCGGCGCACCCTCATCGCCTCGCGCTCTCCCACGTAGGGCAGAAGAGCGAGCTTGCGGGCACGATTGATCTCGATGGCCAGCCTGCGCTGATGCTTCGCACACAGGCGAGTCGCCCGCTTGGGAAGGATCTTGCCGAGGCGGTTCATGTACTGCTTGAGCTCATCGGCCTTCTTGTAGTCAAGCAAGAATTCGTTCTCGCACGCACGGCACTTCCGCTTTCGCTTATGGAACATGGCTTAGAAGGGAACCTCCTCCTCAGGGAACTGACTCTCCTCGCCCGGACTCGCCGCCTCCGGGGTAGCCGTGGGTTCTCCGGTCGCTTGCTGGGGCCTAGACCCCAAGAACTGCACGCTCGAGGCAACAACCTCGGTGAACCACTTCGTCTCCTTGGCCTCGTCATCGGAGTAGCTCGAGATCCGCAAACGCCCCTCGACAAAGGCCGAACTCCCCTTTTTCAAGTACTGCGCGCAGTTCTCCGCCTGAGGCCCCCACGTCGTGATCGTGACGAACGTCGTGTCGTCCTGAACCTGTCCTGTGGAATCCTTGAAACGGCGCCCCACGGCCAGCCGAAACCGAGTTCGGGCTTTGCCGGACTGCGTATACCTCATCTCGGGATCATTGGCGAGGTTGCCAAGCAGAAAGACTCGATTGACGCTCGCAGACATGACGTTTCGCTACTCCCGCACGACGATTTGGTAGCGCAGCAACTCCTCGTCGAGATTGAGGCGCCCCTCGACGAGATGGACAGACTCCGGGGGCATTCGGAACTCCGTAAGCCGATAGAAGCCCTCCGTGAAGTGCCGAATCTCGTACGCAAGGACACGCTTGCCCCAATCCTCGGCTTTTCCAATCTCACCGCCGTTCTCTGTGACGAGGGAGTGGACGCGCTCGATTTTCGCAGTCCTCGCCTCGTCGGAGAGATCCGGACGAATCACATACACGATCTCGTAATCTCGCACTCTGGCACCTCTCAATCGAACTGCGCCAGAGGGTACCCCTGACCTCTTGCGAAGTCAAACCACAGGGCGTAGCTGCTTTCACGACGGCGTCGCTCCTTCGGGAGCTCCCGCGGAGGAAGGCAGCCTCGCTCGGGGACACGCGTCCTTGATGTGCGGGGATACTCGGCCTACGTACGGAGCACGCGGACTTGATGCAGGACCGCAGCGGGAGTACGCTGGAAGACGTTGACTGGAACGTCTGGAGAGATGCCGGGGAAGGATCCGGAGAGGGAGGACAGAACAATGAAGTGGGGCGGATTCAATCGGGAAGGGGAGAAGAAGATGAAGAAGCTATTCGGTGGGAAGGCGTTGTACGTGTTGCTGACCATTGCGGCGGCCGGGCTGCTGATGAGCGAAGTCCTGAAGTGGAGGCCCGGCTAGACGGCCGAGCCAGCGAAAGGGGTCGACATGAAGTGGGGCGGATTCAACCGGGAAGGGGAGAAGAAGATGAAGAAGCTACTCGGCGGGAAGGCGTTGTACGTGTTGCTGACCATTGCGGCGGCCGGGCTGCTGATGAGCGAAGTCCTGAAGTGGA
>CAYUSW010000144.1:0-8757 GCA_964447445.1 uncultured Thermotogae bacterium | reverse complement strand
TCCTGGGCTGGTCGCTCGAACCAACGGGTCGCTTCGCAGACAACATCCCGCACGGTCGCCACGCTCTCCACCGGCACGGGAAGAGCCTCAGCAAATCGTCGCCCGTACGATTTCGTTCGGATGCGATCGTCGGTGAGAATCACAACCCCGCGATCCGATCGAGTGCGGATCAGACGCCCGACACCCTGCCGCAGCCGCAACACGGCCTGCGGCAACGCGAGGTCGAGGAACGCGTCCCTGCCCCGGCGGCTCGCCTCGAGCGATAGGGCTGCGAAGACGGGATCGGTAGGAACCGCAAACGGAAGCCGCGTGACCACCACGTACTCGAGTTCCTCGCCAGGGAGGTCGATGCCTTCCCAGAAGGTGTCGGTCCCGAGGAGGATCATGCCCTGCGGCTCGCGCCGGAATCGATCCAGAAGCGACGCGCGCGACCCGTCGACTCCCTGAGCCAGGGTGGGGACGAGATCGTGAATCCTCCGGCGCACCTCGAAGAGGAGATCATACGACGTGAAGAGGACAAGGCCGTTCTTGCCGAGAGCCCGGTGAAGCTGCACGAGAAGCGTCCCGAGCGCTTCGGCGTACGCCGCCGGATCGGAGGACACGGACGGCATGTCTGAGGGCAGGAGAATGCGCATCAGGCTCTCGTACCGGAAGGGACTCTCGACGACCGCCGTACGCACCGTCGAGAATCCCTGCGACAGCCCAAGGCTCTCCCCTAGGTACGTGAAGTCCCCGTCCAGGGACAACGTCGCCGACGTGAGCACAATGGATTCGATCCCTTCGTACACGAGCTTCTCGAGGATTGGCGCTACGTCGAGCGGAGTGACGTGAAGCGACAGCCGTTCGAACTCCCGCTCGTACCAGTGCACCGTGTTCGGCGCTGGGCGCGATGCCAGAACATCGCAAACGCGCGCCAGCTCGCCGATCGCGGTTGCTGCCCCCTCGCCCTCCCTCGCCAGCTCGGGCTCGTCCTTGAGACGCGCGATCGCCTCTTCGAGCAAGAGCTCCCACCGCCGAAGCGCGGCGCGCAGCGCCGCGAGCTCCACCGCCCCCGCCGAGAGCTCGGGAAGCGCTCCGCGCCTCTCGTCCCCAACTGCCACGGCCGCCGCGCGGAGCACACGCCCGGTCAAGCTTCGGGCCTGGGTAGCCGCCTCACCGGCAGCGACCAACTGGCTCTCTTCCGGGACAAGCGGCAGCCGGTCGAACCATCCGTGTCTTCGGCCGCCGCGCCCCGGTCCCAGTTCCTCGGCAATACGCTCGACGCGGGCCTCGGACAGCGTTGACGTGAATGCCAGCCGTGCCGCGGCTTCCAACGCGTGCGCCTCGTCAACGATCAGGTCCGTGTACTTCCCGAGGACGACGCCTCGCGCCGCCGCATCGCTGAGGAGGAGAGAGTGGTTCACAACGACAAGGGCCGCTTTGCGTGCTCGCCGGCGGGCGCGAATCGAGAAGCACTCGTCGACGTGTGGGCAGAACGACCCGGCGCAGCTAGTCGGTGAGTCGCACAGGCGCGACCAAAGCTCCCGCGCATCCTCTTGGGCAAGGAACGCGTGGTTATCCTCGATATCCCCTGTCTCCGTGTCAAAGACCCAGCGCGCGAGAGACGCCAGCGACGACATCCGTACACGATCGAGCCCCTCGCTCATCTCATGCACGACGCTCTCCCAGCGTCGAAGGCACAGGTAGTTCTCCCTCCCTTTGAGCAGAGCCATCGTCGTCGGAGAGCGCAGGAGGCGAACTAGAAAGGGAAGGTCCTTGCGAAAGACTTGCTCCTGAAGCTGCTTCGTCCGCGTGCAGATGACAACTCGCGATGCCGGCGACGCCCGAAGATGAGCGAGCGACGGCACGAGGTAGGCGAACGTCTTCCCTGTCCCCGGCCCGGCCTCGACGCACAGAGCGCCGCCTTCCCTCAGGGTCTGCGCCACCGTGCCAGCCATCTCAAGCTGGCCGTGACGAACCTCGTGGGCGGGCAGTTCGCGGGAGATAAGCCCATCGGAACCGAGAACGTCACCCACGGATGTCCACTGGGGCTCCGCTGACGCTGCATCCCCGGACGAACCGTCGCTTCGGATCTGCTCGCCCACCGAGTCGCCCGCGGGCCGGGGCGTGGCTGCGAGGCCCAAAAAGAGGTCCTGGGGCGTCCCGCCGCACAGGTAGCCGAGGAGCTGCAGCATCTCCCGCTCCAGCACGGCAGCCTCGGCAACGACGCGCAGAAGAAGCTGCCCGACGGATACCGCCGCCGCCCGCGGGCGGTAGGCCACGCCGCGCGCTGCGCACGCCGATGCGAGCCGGTGATCCGCCTCGCAGGGGAAGAGGCAGCGATACACGAGGAAGAGGTCGAGGCTCGGCACGCCCTCTTCCACAGCCTCGCCGTAGGTCACACGCAGGAGCGCAGGATCGTCGCTGCGCTCGGCGTGTCGAACGTGAGTCCCTCCCCGGAAGAGCGCCCATCCGCGCCCGGAGATCGCCGCGAACTGACCGAGGCCGAGGGCGTCCCACGAAGGATCCATCAGCGTGCCCTCGTCATCGGGCGCGCTGTCGCCCCAGGCGTGGAACGCCCGCCGATTCCCATCTCCGCCTCCCGAATCTCCCCAGGCATCCGCGCACTCGCTCAGCCGGCCGCCTTCGCCGCCGCCACCGTCCCTACGAGGGACGACGCCGACGCTTGGACAATCCTGACCGGCACAAGATCTCCGATGTTGACCTCTCCCTCCACGATGACGGTTCGATGATCGTCCGCGCGCCCAACGTGCCGGCCTCCATCCGCGCCACCTTCTACGAGGACGTTCAGCGTCTGGCCTACGAGGCGTTCGTTCTCCTCGGCCGCAATCACACGTTCCGCGTCGAGCACTCTGGCCAGGCGTCGCTCCTTCTCTTCTCGCGGCACGTCGTCCGGCATCTCGGCCGCCCGCGTCTCGGGCCGAGGCGAATACTTCGCTACGTAGACCGTGCCGAAACGGACCTCTCGGACGACGTCGAGGGTCTGCTCGAAGTCGTCCTCTGTCTCGCCGGGAAAACCGACGATCAGGTCGGTCGTCAGGTTGATTCCGGGGAGGGTGCGCCGCGCTGTATCCGCGATCCGCAGGAATGCGCCCCGATCGTAGCCGCGATTCATCGCGCGGAGGACGCGATCCGACCCCGACTGCAGCGCGAGATGGAGGTGGCGACACACGTTACTCCTCGCCGCCATGACATCAAGGAGTCCTTGCGTCATGTCCCGCGGGTGGGAGGAGATGAAGCGGACGCGCTCTGGACCCTCGGATGCCACGCGCTCCAGCAGCCGTGCGAATCCGCCCGAACCCGGCCGATCACGACCGTACGCGTTTACGTTCTGCCCGAGCAGAAGCACCTCTCGATAGCCTCGAGCAACGACGTCACGCACTTCGCCCAGGATCGCTTCCGGATCTCTGCTCCTCATCGGGCCGCGCGCGCGGGGTACGACGCAGTAAGCACAAGCGTTGGAGCAACCCTCGGTGATCGTCACCATCGCGGCAACCGTGCCCGTCCGGCGGAACGGGACTTCTTCGAGAGACACGTCGTCCGTTGCAGCGAGGCAGGAAACGCGCTCCCGCTCAGCTCGGCGGATGAGTTCAGGCAGCGCCCCGTGCTGTCGCGTGCCGAACACGAAGTCGATGGAGCGGGAGCGCGCGAGCAGTGCGTCTCCGTGAACCTGGCCGAAACAGCCACCCACGCCGAAGATCACATTCCGGCGGCGCTTGACTTCGGCCACCGCGCCGATGCGTCCGAGGAGCTTCTCCTCCGCCTTCCCGCGTACCATGCAGCCGTTGAACAAGACCACGTCAGCATCCTCGAGCCGCATGACCACAGCGAAGCCCGCCTTCTCCAGCACCCCGGCAATCCCCTCCGATTGGTGGAGGTTCATCTGACAGCCCCAGGTCTCGATGTAGACGCGCGTTCCCATGGCTCCTTGCGAGACTATATCTCAAGGCCGGCGGCTGAGCCACGAGCTGAGGCCGCCGACGGACGACTGGCCTAGCGGTCCCGTCGCCGGGTTGGCTATCATGGTGCGTGATGCTGCGTCGTTCTGATCGCTACGTCTTGCGCGAGATGACCGGGCCGTTTGCGCTGGCTCTCGCCGGACTGGTCCTCTTCATCCTGCTCAACATCATCCTGTCCCTGTCAGACCTGATGGTCGACCGCGGCGTCAGCATGCCCGCGCTGTTGCGGCTGGTCCTCCTCAAGGTGCCGAGCCTGCTTGTCGTGGCCGTTCCAATGAGCGTCTTGTTCGCTACATTCCTCGGCCTCGGCCGGATGGTGCACGACCGCGAGATCGTGGCCCTCGAATCCCTGGGCATCCCGCTTCGGCGTGTGCTCCTGCCGCTTGTCCTCGCTGCCTCCGTCGTTGCCGGCGCCGACTTCGCCATCTATAACTACCTCGTCCCGGCCTCCGAGAGCGCCTACCAAGATGCCCTCCGGGCCGTCATCTTCCGGCAGGGAGTCCCCCGCATCACGTCCAACGCCTTCTTCAAAGGTCCGAACGACCAGTTTCTCTACATCCGGAGGTATGAGGAGTCAACCGGCAAGATCTACGACGTTCATATCTACGACACCACCGGGCAGATGCTTCCTCAGCAGCAAGCGCAGGCTCAGCTGACCCTGTTGACCGCCAACGAGGGCGTTTGGAGCGAAGGCTGCTGGCGCCTCGAGGACGCTCACATCTACGGATTCGATCGCGACGGAAACCTCCTATTCTCAGCCGTTGCCGACTCACTCGTCCTTCCCGTCGATCAGGAGGTTTCCGAGCTTCTCTCTCGGTCACGGACGACGTCCGAGATGGGAATCGGAGAGCTGTGGGAACGGGTCGGCCAGGCGAGGGCGAACGGTCAGCGCGTCGACGAGTACCTCGTGGAGATCCACCTCAAAATGGCGCTGCCCCTCGCTGCCGTGATCTTCGTCCTACTCAGCGGCTCGCTCAGTCTCGCCTTCCTGCCGCGGAGTCGCGCCGTGGGGGTGGTGCTGGGCCTCCTCCTGGTCGCCGTCTACCAGGGCGTGCTCTGGTGGACGCAGACTCTGGGCCGTCGCGGCGCCATGAATCCCGCGTTGGCCGCGTGGTTGCCCGATGTCCTGTTCGGCGCTGTCGGAGTGCTTCTCTTCCTCCGCGTGGATCGGCTGGCTTCCCGGGACGTATGGAGCCGCGTCCGGTCAAAACTTCCGTTCCTCCTGCTCCCACTGCTGGCGCTCGCACTTGTCGCCCCCTCGGCACTCGCCGCTGACGCAGTCCCCGTTCACATCGATTGCGACGAGTTGTTCCTCTCCGACGACGGGAAGATGCTACGCGCTTCCGGATCTGCCGTCGCAACGCTCGAGGACTCCTCGATTCGCGCCGACCTCCTGGTTCTCGAGCAGGTTCAGTCCGCGAGTTGGCGCGTCTCTGCGAGCGGCCACGTGACGCTCGCTGTCGGCGAAGGGACTCTTGTCCATAGCGAGAGACTCGCCGCGGAGGTCGACACGCAGACGGGCGCCGTGCTTGCCCACGCAGCGGAGGCCACCTCGCTTACCGGCTCCACGAGGTTCTCCAACTCCCGCGGCGACGAAGTGGAGCTCTTCTTCCGCGCCGACCGCGGCGAGCTTCGTTTTGAGGGCGGTCGTCTGGCGCTTCTCGAGGCACACGGAAGCGAGCTGACGACCTGCAACTGCTGCGATGTCGGTCTTCGTGGCCAGCCCTACAGCCTTCGCGCCGAGCGCCTTCTCCTCTATCCGGACCGCCTGTTCGTCGCGTTCGGGCTTACCGGGCGTGCAGTCGGGGTAGGACTTGTGTGGCTTCCTATCTACGTTCAGCCGCTCAAGGAGACTCTCGATGCGCCGCTCTTCCCCGCGATCGGCAACAGCGCGACGCGGGGCTGGTTCGCCAAGTGGAGCCTACCCTTCTTCATTAGCGAGGCGGTCTACGGGAGCGCGAACGTCGACGTATTCAGCCGCTACGCCGAGTTGGGCCTTGGCGGCACGCTGCGCTACGACCTCGGCCGCCACAAAGGAGAGATCTCCGTGTACGGGCTCCCGGCGAAGGTCGGAGAATCCGAGGCTGCGCTTCGGTTTCGTCACACTGCTGCACTTGCCGACGTGTGGGAAGCCACCGCAAGACTCGACTACGATGCGAAGGGAGCGAGAGAGAGACTCTCGTATTCCTTCCAGTTGGCGGGCAACACCGACCTCGGGGCCCTATCGCTGCGGGCCGCCCGCGAACTGCGGATGACCCCGACGCGGGAGACGCAAGTCAGCGAGCGCCTGCCTGAACTGACGATCGCCGTCTCACCGGTCTCCGTCGCGTCGGTAGAGATCGCGCCCCGCGTCAGCGCCGGCTGGCTCCGAGAGGGAACCCTTGGCCAGCCTCTACAGGAGGCCTTCCGTGTCGCGGCTCGGGCCGACGTAGCCGCCGAGGCCGTCGAGTTGGGGGAGATCCGGGTTGTTCCGCAGGCAAGCATTCAGGCCTCCGCGTACGACGGTCCCCAGGGGAAGAAGACACAGATCGCGCTGGCTGTCACGCCGACCGCCACCATCGGAGACCTCCGCCTCGCGTGGGCAAGCACGTGGGCCGCGGGAACGAGCCCCCTCGCATCGGACCGAGTCCAATCGGGCCATCAACTCACCTGGTCCGTGGAGCGAAAGGGGCTCCTCGACCTTGAGGTCTCTGGGTCGTACGACCTCGAGGAAGGTGCCGGACCCGTGCGCGCTTCCGCGGCATGGGAGGCCGCGGCGAAATGGACTGCGTCCGCCGCGTTCGACCCGAAAGACGGCCGGCTCAAGGAGTTCTCGCTCGTCAGTTCGTGGACAGACGGCGTTCGAGCGGTCACGTGGAGACTACCGCTCGACGCGACGCTCGGCCGATTCGAGGAGTCGTCCCTCGACATCTCATCGAACGCTGGTAGCACATCGCTGGAACTGAGCCTCGACGTCGACCTCGCGCCCTTCGCGATCACCGATTGCGACATCGACGCGGAGGTCACGTCCGCAACCGGATGGGGGCTCACCGTCGGTGGCTCGTACTCCGCAAGCGCCCCTCTCGCGCTGCATCCAAACCTCGGTGTGTTCAAGGACATCGGTCAGTGTCTGCGCGTCGGCATCGAACGCACGCAAAGCGAGACGTGGTTCTACGTCTCCATCCTGGCTTTCCCCGAAGCCATCCTGCGCTATGCGCCCCGCACGTTCGAGATCGAGGTCGGCGAGTAGTAGGTGGTAGAATAGGACACAGCCATCAGGCAGGGGCGGAAGTCCGTCCCGGGAGGGATGCAAACCATGGGAAGCGACTATTCAGTGCTGTTCTACGTGCTCTTGGCCATCATCTTCGTGGCGAAGTTTTTCGTCGGAAGCTGCAGCGGAACCTGCGGATAGCCGGCGCGAGTCCGCAAGGGAGGATGGCGCCTCGTTTCAGACGCCGGCGAGAGTCCCTACATGCGTATTGGAGTCGTCCAGACGAATCCCGTGTTCGGCGAGCGCCGCCGGAACGTGGAAGACGCATTCTCGCTGATGGAGCGAGACTCGGCTGATCTGTGGGTCCTGCCCGAGTTCTTCGCTTCGGGGTATCAATTCGTCAATGCGCAAGAGGTTTCGCAACTTGCCGAGCCCATTCCGAAAGGCCCAACGACAGAGGACCTCGTCGCCTTCTGCCGCCGGCATACCTGTGCGGTCGTCGGCGGCCTGCCGGAGGAGACGTCGGACGGGATCTACAACGCCGCTGTCCTTGTGGACCCCGCTGGCGTCGTCGCCACGTACCGGAAGATCCACCTGTTCGGCAAGGAGACGATCCTGTTCAGGCCCGGCAATCGGCCCTTCGCCACGTGTCGACTTGGCGGGGTCCGAATCGGCATCATGATCTGCTTCGATCACCTCTTCCCCGAGGCCGCTCGCTCGTTGGCGCTTCTCGGGGCCGAGATCCTCGTCCACCCCGCAAACCTGGTCTTGCCCGGGGTGGCGCAGCAGACGATGGTCGTGCGCGCCCTCGAGAACGGCGTTTTCGCGGCCACGGCAAACCGCGTCGGGGTCGAGGCGCGTAACGCAAGAGAGCTTCGCTACACGGGCCAGAGCCAGATCGTCGGCCCCGATGGCGACGTGCTCGTTCGGCTCTCCGAAGACCGGGTGGAGATTGCTGTCGTCGACGTCGACGTCGCCCGCGCGCGCGACAAGGCGATGACATCGCGCAACGACAAGCTCGCTGACCGCCGACCCGATTTGTACACTTTCGCACCTCCGGCCTGACGCCAACGGACGGTTTGCGATGTGCGCCGGCAGGGATTGCAGACTCGACAAGAAGGGAGGCCGCATGGCCGTGAACGTCGGGACGAAGCGAGAGCAGACGTGGGTGGTGGGCGTGTCGCATCTGGCCAGCGCGTTCGGCAGCGGACTGGTGGATGTGTTGGCAACTCCTGTCCTCGTCGGCTTCTGCGAGGAGTGCGCCCGCACCCTGGTCGATCCCACCCTGCCCGCTGGGCAGAAGACCGTCGGGACGTCGATCACACTCGCACACGTCGCCGCGACGCCCCCCGGAATGCGGGTCACGGTGACAGCGGAGCTGATGGAGATCGACGGGCGGCGCCTCTTGTTCCGAATCGAGGCGCACGACGACGCCGAGCTCGTCGGTCGCGGAACGCATGAGAGGTTTGTCATTGACGAGGCGCGTTTCGCTGCGTCGGTCGATGCAAAACGCGAAGCGGTTCGCACCCGCACGTAGGGCGAACCATGGCGCGTTTCGCTGCGTCGGTCGATGCAAAACGCGAAGCGGTTCGCACCCGCACATAGGGC
>CAYUSW010000143.1:0-1812 GCA_964447445.1 uncultured Thermotogae bacterium | reverse complement strand
GCACGCCGGGGATACGGTACCGAAGCGAAGCCGAGTTGTGTATTGTGTCCTCGAAGATCGCCGCCCGGAGTTCGTCAACGAGGCGAGGGAACGGGAGGGTGCATGTCGGCGCTGTTCGAGACCGAACGTCTGATCATCCGCCGCTTTCGGAGCGTGGATGTGGCCGACATCGCGGAGTTCGCCAGCGATCGGTCCGTCGCGGACGAGATCCCCAATGTCCCGTGGCAGGACCCTGTCAAGCTGCTCGAGTACATCGAGACGCAGCAAGGGCTGGAGCTCTTCGCGGCGCACAAGTGCGTCGACCTTGCCATCGAGCGCAAGAGCGACCGCAAGGTGATCGGCCTTCTCTCGTTCGTCAGCAACGGGCAGCGGCAGGGTGAAATCGGATGGGCTCTCGGCGTCGAGCACCGCGGCTGTGGCTACGCGGACGAGGCCGTTCGGGGACTGATCTCGTTCGCCTTCGCGGTCTGCGGCTACCACCGCGTGTTCGCGGGGACGATCCTCACGAACGAGCCCTCGAGGAGGCTGATGGAACGGGTCGGGATGAGAAAGGAAGCGCACTTCCGCGAGGCTCATGTCCCCGCGGAGCCCGGCAGCCCGTGGATCGACACCGTTCGATACGCCGTCCTCGCCTCGGAGTGGCCATTCCGTCCGGCGCACTAGCGCCGTGACGGCAGGTGCCTGCTAGGAGGCCCCAACGAGTAACGCGCAGCTCAGAGTCTTGAGTGCGCCTGGCATGGCACGAACGTCAAGAAGCAAGACTTGACCCCGTCGCCCCGCCAGTACCCCTTGACAGCCAACGCGCTTTCAGAGATGTCCCCAGTTCTCCGCGCGTGGCGTGTGTGATTGCCTGACCTGGCCCCGTCGCCCGCGGTCTGTGTCCCGCTTTGTCGGCACATACCCGGCACCCTCAGCACTGGAGCCAAGCGTCAGGCCGCATGACGTTCGCAGGTCACTGCCTCTAGACAGGCGTCACGTGACGCGTTACACTCCGCTCGTGATCAGGACGTTCGCGGACCGGCACACCGAAGAGCTCTTTGTCACGGGACGGTCGAGCCGATTGCCACAGGAGATCACGCGGCGGGCACGACGGAAGGTTGAATACGTCGATCTTGCGAGCCGCATCGGCGACCTGCGGGTGCCGCCGGGAAACCGGCTGCACAAGCTTTCCGGGAACAGGGAAGGCCAGTACGCCATCGCGATCAATGACCAATGGCGCATCTGCTTTCGATTCGAGGACGGGGATGCTTTCGATGTCGAGATCGCTGATTACCACTGAGGCGAGGTGAGGCATGAGAATCCACAATGCGCGGAAGAGAGAAGTGCGGCCAATCCACCCGGGCGAGATGATTCGCGAGGACTTCCTCTCGGACTACAGGCTCACCGTAGCAGGTCTGGCCGAAGCCCTCGGTGTGTCGCGGCAGACCGTGAACGAGCTGTTGCGCGAGCGCCGATCCGTGAGCCCAGAGATGGCACTGCGTCTCTCGCGGCTGTTCCGGAACTCCCCCGAGTTCTGGCTCAACGCCCAGAGTGCGGTCGATCTGTGGGATGCCGCGGAGGCAATCCGCGGCGACATCGAGTGCATCAAGCCCCTGACGGTCGCGTAGGCTTCGGGGAACGGACCGCCGTGACCGTGCGCCTCGACTGCTCAATGCTCATGCCATGGGCTCAGTCTATCGCATTCGACACGTGGAATGAAGATCTGACCCTGCCGCCACGCAACAGAGGCCTCTTCCCGGACTCACGCTAAGATGTACTCGCCCTCGATGCGAACCGTCGCCGCACCACCGAATAGGATCGTCGGATTCGAAG
>CAYUSW010000142.1:0-52377 GCA_964447445.1 uncultured Thermotogae bacterium | reverse complement strand
CGCCCCAGCACGTAGGGCGAAACATGGCGCGTTTCGCTGCGTCGGTCAATGCAAAACGCGAAGCGGTTCGCACCAGCACATAGGGCGAACCATGGCGCGTTTCGCTGCATCGGTCGATGCAAGACGCGAAGCGGTTCGCGCCACCACGTAGAGCGAACCATGGCGCGTTTCGCTGCGTCGGTCAATGCAAAACGCGAAGCGGTTCGCACCAGCACATAGGGCGAACCATAGCGCGTTTCGCGCGAGACGAGAGTGGACCGCACTGACTCTCGAGGCCGCCGGAGGCACACCACTCGGCCATGGCCTCTTCACACTCGCCTCACATCTGGCGGGCACTCTCTCGTCTGCAGCCTAACGCTGCTCTTCCGCTAACCTCCTTGCGGATAGCCACCACACCGATCGGGGAGCGCCCTCCGGGAGCTCCCCGATTCCCTTCTCGGGGAGTCCCGCGACCGTCGACAACACGTCGGGTCGGTAGTCGACCCCACCGACTCCCTTTCGGGCGCCAAGAAACGCAGGCCGCCCCCGACCGATCCACGCTCCGCACAAATCCGTGGTATTGGGCTTTGCGGAGACCTCGTTGCTTGACTTCAGCTATGGAACTGATATGCTGGTGGCAATGTGGTAAATCCAGCGCTCGCGCTGGAGAAAGGGTCCGGCTACGGCTGGACCCACGTCTTTTCGACCGCAGCGCGGATGCCCTCCAGCAAGACGATCCGGTCTGGACGGAGGAGATCGGGCAGATGGCTCTTGTGTGAGACAACGACCACCGACTTGTGTCTTCCCTTGAGATAGCGGACGAGGCGGTCAAAGTCGCCGTCTCCGCTTCCCAGGATGCATACGTCATAGCGGGCGATACTGCCGAGCGCATCGATCGCCAACTCAACGTCGAAATTGCACTTGTGAATAGACCTTTCAACGGATCTGTCGTACAGCCGCCCGACCGGCTTGCTCCTGACCGTGTATCCAATCTGCTTCAGGCGCTTGTGGTAGTTCAGGACCTTCTTCTTCTCGAGGTCGAAGTCCGCCGCAGAGGCTCCGGAATTCCTGTCGAGGAAGACGCCAAGGCTGGGGACACCGTCGTAGTAGAACGCCAATCTGACGTCGTACATCGCTCGGAAGTAGGCGAGGAAACGCGCGTAGTCGATCCTCCATCCTGCTCTCTTGAGCGCATGGAAGTAGTTGGCAGCATCGACGAAGATGGCCGCTCTTGCCTTCGTGGCCTCGAAGCTGGAAGCCGTCACGAAGTGCAGTATACATGAGGTAGGTGCCTCTGTACGTTCCTGTTATCCTCCATGCAAGGAGGCCGGAGTTCCAGGCCGCGGGCGAGACTCCTTGTCGGAGACTCGTGTCCGGACCCTCTCGGTCCCCTTGGCAGGGCTACTGACCGCAGCCAGCCAATTGCGGTCATCCAAGAAGTAATCGGCCCTAGCTGCCGACAACCCGATGGGTCGGCAGCCGCTAGCCTCCCCCAACCGGAGGCAGCAGCGTCAGCCGGTCGCCGTCGCGCAGCACAGTCTGGAGGCCGCTCCGCCGAGCGACGTTCCCGCCGTTCAAGAGAACGCTGACGTCACGCCGCACGTCGCCGCTCGGGCTGTAGATGCGGCCGCGGAGAGCCGGATGGCGGTCGGCCAGCGCGCGCAGCGCCTCGGCGACATCCGCGCCGTCTGCAAGACCGAGCAAGCGGTAGTCGTCGGGCAGCTCGCGCTTGAACGAGAACCCAATCTCTACCTCTATCTGGATCATTGCACGACCAGTCGCCGCGACAGCTCGTTGTGCCTCGCGATCTGGTCTCGGATCGCGTCCGAGACGAGCTCTCCGTCGCGCACGCGCCACTCGCCGTTCACCATGCTGAGCGCGACGCGGTCTGCGGCGCAGTGGACGATGGCGGCGACGGGGTCGGCGACAGCCCCGGCAAAGGCGATATCGGAGAGATCGAATGCGATGAGATCGGCCGCCTTGCCCGGCTCGAGTGACCCGATCTCGTCCTCCCGGCAGAGCACCGACGCCCCACCCATGGTCGCCATGCGCAGTGCTTGGCGAGCCGACAGAGCGCTTGCCCCGTACCGAACGCGCTGCAGGAGCATCGCCTGGCGGACCTCGCGAATCATGTTCGAGCTGTCATTGCTGGCCGACCCATCGACCGCAAGCCCGATGCGGACACCGGAGTCGAGCATCTCGGCGACACGCGCAATCCCCGAACCGAGCGTCATGTTCGACGTCGGGCAGTGCGCCATTCCTACGCGGGCCCGTCCGAGCTTCGCGATCTCCGCGTCGCTCAGGACGACCAGATGCGCGAACCACACGTCGTCACGCAGCCAGCCAAGATCCTCCATCAAGTCGACTGGCCGGCGCCCGAAGCGCCGTAGGCAGTACTCTTCCTCGTCTTTCGTCTCGGCGAGGTGCGTGTGAAGCAGGACGCCGTACTCATCTGCGAGCACAAGCGATTCGCGCATGAGTTCTGGCGTGACCGAGAACGGCGAGCAGGGCGCGAGCGCGATTCTGACCATGGCGAGCGGCTCTGGATCATGATGGCGCTCGATGGCTCGCCGGCAGTCGCCGAGAATCTCGTCTTCCGTCTGCACGACGCTGTCCGGAGGCAAACCGCCGTCCTTCTCGGACAGCGACATCGACCCTCGGCAGGGGTGGAACCGGATCCCCGCCATCTGCGCCCCTTCGATATCCGCGTCCAGAATCGCGCCGCCGCCGCGGGGGAAGAGGTAGCAGTGGTCGCTCGTCGTCGTCGCCCCCGAGAGGAGGAGCTCGCTCGATGCCACGGCCGACGAGACGCGCGCTGCCTCCTCGTCGAGGCCCTTCCAGCGCTTATAGAGGAAGACGAGCCAATCGAAGAGCTCCGAGTCCGCTGCCCCGGGCACACACCGGAACAGAGACTGGTAAAGGTGGTGGTGCGTGTTGACGAACCCCGGCAGAAGAACCTTGCCCCCGCCATTCACGATCTCGTCCGCACGCACGCCGGCAGGGTCGTCGCCGACGCTCACAATCCTGTTCGCCTCAACGAGGACAAACCCGCCGGCAATCTCGCGCCCGGCGGCATCCATCGTCACAACGACGTCGAAGTCGCGGAACAGCGTCCGTCGCTTCATCCCGTAAGATCCACCTTGTCCGCGGTCTCGAGGAATGCCGCGAGGAGAGAGATGGTCGCCTCGATGTCCCCCACGTGAACCGTCTCGACGACCGAGTGGACGTAGCGCGTCGGGATCGACAGGGTGATCGCCGCTGCCCCCTCACGCGCGAGCTGCATGGCTCCTGCGTCCGTCCCGCCGCGCGAGGCCAATGTGACTTGGTGCGGGATCTTGCGCTTCCTGGCGAGATCGAGGAACGCCCGAACAAGGCCGGCATGCGAGATCGTCCTTGCGTCCTTGAGAGTGATCGCGACGCCCTTGCGCATTTGCGAGATCTGATCCCGCTCCGGCACGCCGGGCATGTCGGCTGCAATGCACACGTCGAGCGCAATGGCAATCTGCGGGTTGATTCGGTACCCGGCGACGGCCGCTCCGCGCACGCCAACTTCCTCTTGCGTCGACGCAACGAAGTACAGGTCGCAGGCAATCTTCTTCGCCCGTTTCATCGCCTCGATGCCGACATACACGCCGACCCGGTCGTCGATCGCCTTGCCGGACACCACGTCGCCGTACTCGACGAACTCCTGGCGCATCGTCACAACGTCGCCGAGGGAGACGCGCGCTGTCACGTCCTCGTAGGGCAAGCCGACGTCGATAAACAAGTCGTTGAGCTCGACGGGCTTCTTCTTCTCGTCGTCCGTCAGAATATGGATCGGCTTCCGCCCAATGCAGCCGATTAGATCGCCCTTCTTGGCGTGCACGATCACGCGCTGCGCCACGAGCGTGACCGGGTCGAAGCCGCCGAGCGGCTGAACCCGCAGGAATCCCGTCTTGTCCTCGATGTGGCAGACAAGGAATCCGATCTCGTCCATGTGCCCGGCAAGTGCTACGACGGGACCTTTGCCGGGTTTGTGCGCGATCACGTTTCCCAGGACGTCAACGTCCGCCGAATCGACGTGGCCTTTCAGCGCGTCGAGGATGACGCCGCGGACGGGGCCCTCGTACCCGGGAACGCCCGTGGATTCGCACAGCTTCTTCAAGAGCTTCATGAAGCCTCCTTTGCTGTACACCAGAGTGTAGTGGCTAGAGAGACGGGGTCAATCGTTTGCCGCCCTCCAACCCCTCCGCTACCATCGCACTATGATCCCGATCCGCGACGCTCTGCGCACTCCGCGCCTTCCGGTCGTGACCGTTTGCCTGATCGTGCTCAATCTCCTCGTGTTCCTCTACCAGGGCTACCTGCAGACACGTCCCGCGGAGTTGAACGACATGCGGCCGTGGATAGACGCCGGGCTTGCGGCCCCCGCATTCGACCGGAACGCATACAGCGCGCACGTTCGCCTGGGAGGCGACCCGTGGCGGTACCCGGTAGGAGCCAACGACGCGTTCGTCATGCAGTACGGCCTCGTCTCCGCCGAGTTCTCAACCGGCAACGATCTTCCTCCGACGATCGTGTTGCCTATCTGGCTGACGTTGATCACCTCGATGTTTCTTCACGGCGGCCTGCTGCACGTTCTTGGCAACATGCTCTACCTCTGGGTGTTCGGGGACAACGTCGAGCATGCCATGGGAAGCAGCCGATTCCTCTTCTTCTACCTCTTCTGCGGCTGCATCGCCGCGCTGTCACAGCTGGCGCTCGCTCCACACTCCGCCGTGCCGCTCATCGGGGCTTCCGGGGCGATCGCCGGGATCCTCGGGGCCTACCTCATGCTCTTTCCCAGGTCGCGCATCCTCACGATCATCCCGATCTTCTTCTTCCTCCGGCTGGTCTCCATCCCCGCCGTGATCGTGCTGGGGATCTGGTTCCTCCTGCAGGTGATCAACAGCGCCGCCTCGTTCGGCGCCTCGGGCGGCGTCGCTTGGTTCGCCCACATCGGCGGGTTCGCCGCCGGAATGGCTCTGGTCGTGTTCTTCCGCAAGAGAGGAACTCCTCTGGGTCTCCCCGACCTCCTGCGCAGACGCGCGCCCGAATGACGGGAAAACCGTCGCTCGATCGGCGTACGATTGGCTTCACCAGCGACCTTTGAACGGGTATCATGCGGTGACACGCCGGCACGCAATGCCAAAAGGAGTGGTGAGCTATGAAACGCAGTGCGCTCTTCCTCTGCCCCCTTGTCTTCGTACTGTCCCTCGTTTCGCTTGTCTCGGCAACGGACCGTGTAGATCACGCCGTGATCTCCATCTCGAGCGACTACGAATTCACGGTCGAGAACGGGGTGTGCTCGGGGAGCGGCACGTTCGAAGATCCCTACGTCATCGAGGGCTGGGCGATTGATGCCGGCGAGAGCCGCCAAGGAATTCGCATTCATGGGACATCGAGGCCCTTCGTGATCCGAAACGTGTCCATATCGGGGGCATCGGCGGCCGCGATCTCTCTCAGCTACGTGCGAAATGCAAACATCGAGGAATGCCCGATCGAAGCCAATGGGACTGGAGTCAGCCTGAGCTTCTCGACCTTCGTGCGCATCGTGGGCTGCACGCTGGAGAAGAACACCGACGGAATTCACCTCTTCTTCTCCGACGCAAATCAGATCCTTGACTGCGTTTTTCGCGAGAACGACACGGCGTTGTGGCTCGACTCCTCAGACGGCAACAGCCTCTGGGGCAACCTGATCGTGAACTCGGACATGGGCGCTTACCTGAATCTGGCCTCCACGGGGAATTCGATTCTCCGCAATGCCTTCGTGTCGAACTTCCACAACGCATTCTCGGACGAGCCCAACAACTGGAACGACGACGTGAGCGGCAATTACTGGAGCGGCTTTGCGGCGGTGGATGCCAATCTGGACGGAATCTGGGACACGCCCTATCCCATAAACCAGGACGGCGACAAGGACGCCCGCCCGCTTGTCACCCATCCGCTCGTGCCCGCTCTGCCTGCACCCACGTGCGGAAGCTAGGGAAGAGGGTCGTCTGAGACACAGGACTTCGCGCCGTGTCCGGGGGGCTGCTTGCACGGCCGGCCCGCGCGGGAAGGGCGCGCCGGGGACGCAACATCGGGTCCAGCAGTTGTGCTCTCTGGCTGCTGCTTTTACACTCCGGCGTGCTGGCCCTGGAGAAAGGACGTCATGTCGCAAGAACGGTTGATGGATCGCGTACGCGGAGACCTCCCGTATCCCCTACTGCACGTGCCCATCAGCGACCTGCGCGAGGGGACGCGTGTGGGACAGTGTTTTCTCGTGAAGAAAAAGACACAGCGCTCCACGCGAACGGGAGATCCGTATCTGGAATTGGTGCTCGCAGACAGATCTGGCACTGTGCCGGCGCGGGCTTGGGCCGAGGCGGCACAGCGCTACGCAAGCGAGTTCGAGGAAGGAGACTTCGTCTCCGTTCAGGCGCGAGTTGAGACGTACCGCAATGCGCTCCAGCTGATCGTCGAGTCGATTCGCCGCCTCACGGCCGAGGAACGAGAAGGTGGCAAGATTCCCGGGTTCGATCCGGCGCTCCTTGTTCCGACGTCCGAGAGAAGCATCGACGAGATGTGGGCGAAGCTCGTCGACCTTGCGGCCACGATCGAGCCCGAGCCCCTTCGGGCCTTGACGACGCGGCTCCTCACGAAGACCGGGGAGCAGTTCCGCGAACTCCCAGCCGCGGTCTCCAATCATCACGCCTACATTGGGGGCCTTCTCGAGCACACGCTGGAAGTCGCAGAAGGGGTGGCGCGCTTCGCTGAGGACCAATCCGGCTTGCGGCTCCATCGCGGCCTCGCAGTGGCTGGCGCGATTCTCCATGACATCGGCAAGCTCGAGGAGTTCGAGAACCCCATTGCGCCGCGCTACGGCTTCGCCGGTCAGCTGATCGGCCACCTCCTGCTTGGGCGGGACATGGTCCGAGACGAGGCCGCCTCGCTGTCTTGGTCGGACCCCCGCATGCCAGTCCTTCTCGAGCATATCCTCATCTCTCACCATGGCGAGCTTGAGTACGCGGCCGCAATGGTCCCGAAGAGCGCAGAGGCCGTCGCCGTGTATCACTTCGACAACCTCTCGGCCAAGCTGAACATGATCAAGGCCCACATCGCGACGGACGGCGAGGAAGGGGATTTCACAGACTGGGAGAGAAACATGGACCGACGGTTCTTCAAGGGCTCCCTCTCCAGCGCGTAGCCGCCGCAAGAATCCCGATTGCGGCACTCCTCCACAGCACTATAATCGCCGCATCGTCCGTATCGGAGGTCTCAAGCTATGCGCACAGCGTTCTGCGGTCAGCTCTCAGCGGCCGACGTTGGTCGACACGTGGAACTCGCGGGGTGGGTTCATCGCCGCCGTGACTTGGGCAAACTCACATTCGTCGATCTGCGCGATCACACCGGACACGCTCAGTTGCTCTTCGGGGATGATCGATCCGGCCTTCAGGATGCGCACACGCTCAACCGCGAGGACGTTCTCGTTATCCGCGGAACGGTCGCGAGACGCTCTCCGGCCAACGTCAATCCGGAGATGAAGACCGGCGAGATCGAGGTCCGCGTCGAGCATATGGCGATCCAGAATCGATCGAAGACGCCGCCCTTCCTCGTTGAGGGCGACGGCTCCGACGCGACCGAGGAGACGAGGCTGCGCTTCCGCTACGTCGACCTGCGACGCGAGCGGCTCCAGCGCTCGCTGCAGATGCGCGGGCGCGTCTTCAGGGCGGCGCGGGAGTTCCTCTTCGGCCGTGGATTCCTCGAGGTCGAGACTCCCGTCTTGACCAAGTCGACGCCCGAGGGTGCGCGGGACTTCCTCGTTCCGAGTCGGCTCCATCGAGGCTCGTTTTACGCGCTCCCCCAGTCCCCGCAGCTCTTCAAGCAGCTGCTCATGGTGGGAGGCATTGACCGCTACTTCCAGGTGGTCAAGTGCTTCCGCGATGAGGATCTTCGCGCCGACCGACAGCCTGAGTTCACCCAGCTCGATCTGGAGGTCTCGTTTCCAAGAGGCCCCGAGGAGATCTACGACCTCCTCGAGGGCGTGGTCGCCCACATCTACCGCGAGGTATCGGGAGTCGAACTCCCCATCCCGTTCCCGCGCCTTACCCACGCGGAAGCGATGCGCAGGTTCGGGATCGACAAACCGGACATGCGATTCGGCATGGAGATTCAGGATCTCTCGTCGATCGCACGCGGCTCCGCCTTCCGCGTCTTCGCCGAGGCCGTCGGGACGGGCGGAAAGGTTGCGGGCATCCTGGCCAAGGGCTGCGGGCGCTACTCTCGCGCGGCACTCGACCACCTGCAATCCGTAGCGGTCGCGGCTGGCGCGAAGGGACTCACGTGGCTGAAGGTCGAGGATCCTCCGGTGTCACCGATCTCCAAGCTCGTGGATCCTCAGGAGCTGGCCGCTCTCGTCACGGCGTTCGGCGCCGAGCACGGCGATCTCATCCTGATTCTCGCAGGCCAGGGGATCGAAAAGCCGCTCGGAGAACTCCGTCTCGCCATCGGGCGCCAGGAGGGACTCGCAGGTAGGGAGTGGAGATTTCTGTGGGTCACGGAGTTCCCTCTGTTCGAACTCGACGAAGAAGGGAACCTGGCCAGCGTCCACCACGCGTTCACATCACCTCAGCCGGACTTCGTGGACCGCATTGAGGCCGACCCGCTCCACATCCCATCGAACGCATACGATCTCGTCCTGAACGGAACCGAACTCGGAAGCGGCAGCATTCGTATCCACTCCCGCGAGCTTCAGGAGCGGATCTTCAGGCGCCTCTCGATCACGCCCGAAGATGCGAACCTTCGCTTCGGGTGGTTCCTCCAGGCACTCGAGTACGGCGCACCTCCGCACGGAGGCTTCGCCATGGGATTGGACCGACTGGTCATGATGATGACTGGCGAGAGCTCCCTCCGAGACGTCATCGCCTTCCCGAAGACGGCAAATGGTCTCTGCCCGCTGACGGAAGCCCCCATGCCGGCAACGGCCGCGCAACTTGAGGAGCTCGGCCTCCGCGTGGAGGAGGGCCTGTGCTAGGGCGACTCCCCGCCGCTGCAATGGCCGTGCAGGAGTCCTCGGAGGGGCCTGCCCAGCACGGCCGTCGCGCGGAGGGGATGTGTTGAGGGGGCGCCTCGCCTCGTGGATCGCGGTCTTTGCACTGCTGGGACTTGCCCTCTTGACGACCTTCCTCGCCGCGTCCCTGGACAGGGTGACGTTCTCCGAGGGAACCCCGTTCGACGAGCATGACCTCGTATCGGATCGCGCCTTCGCGGGTGCTCGCTCGGGCCAAGAACCTATGCGCTGGCTCGACTACCTCATGGCGTACGGCCCGCTCGGAGTCCTGGGCCTCGGGTTCCTCGTGTACGTCATGCTTCGCGGGAATCGCTGGACCAAGCAGAAGCCCCGCACGAACTGGAGGATGCTCGTCTCCTTGGTCCTGGTGATGACTGCTCTCGCCATCGTGGCGCGGCAGCAGATCGTGCAGAGCTTGCAGGAGGCTCTCGAGGACGCGGGGCAGGACGCCTCGGAGATCACGCAAGCGTCCGAGGCCGCACCTGTCAGGTCCTCGCCTGTCGAGTCTCTGCCCTCCCCTCCCGGCGAGGGCAGAGTGACGTCGACCATGCTCCAGATCGCGCTCGCTCTCGTCCTTCTCGGAGCGGGCGCCGCACTTGCGGTCGCCGCGATTCGTTGGCGTTCGAAGACGCCAAGGCCCGCCCCAGCGCCTCCCGACTTCACTCCGGCGGTCGACACGGCCCTGGAGGAGCTGCGGTGGGGACGCGATGCCGCAGGTGTCGTCGAGAGGTGCTACCGAGACATGCTGAAGGCCTATGCTCGAGCGTCAGGTATCGAGCCTGCGGCATTGACGCCGCGCGAGTTTGCGCAAGCGCTGGCCGCGATGGGTTACGGCAAGGCCGCTATCGATGAGCTGACGAGCTTGTTCGAGCTGGTTCACTACGGCGGGCGCCCCGACGATGGGTTTTCGCCACGCGCCATGCGATGCATGGTGGATTTGCGGACTTCCCTTCCGACCCTCTCGCAGGCGGAGGCATGATGCGCAAGCCATCGTCTTTCGGAGGACCCGCAGCGGTGGTTTTGGGCTTGTCGCTCCTCATGCTCGCGGCGTTGTCGGTGCCGATGCAGCGAGGAGCGTCGCTCTGGCAAGCCATCGCCGTGCTGCCCCAAGCTGTGCTGTGGGCCATCCCTTTGGTGGTCGCAGCTCCCGTCCTCTTTGCCTTGGCGCTCCGCATTCGTCCCCACTGGCACAGCGTCCGCGACAGGGCCCGCGACGATGTTCCCACCGGCTCTCTCGGGCCGCTGGCGGATTCCCTGCGCCGGGCTGGCGAGAGCCGCTTCTCGCGTTCTCAAGTCATCGCGAGGCTCATCCGCCTGTCCACCAACCTCGCAGCATCTCGCGCAGACGGCGCCGAGACCGAGGACGTCGCGTGGGAACACGCCCGACGGAAGCTCGAGGAGGCAGTCCCTCGCGTGGCAGCCTTCTTGCGGCACGAGCAGGTTCCTCTCCTCTCTCGAGCGGAGTTCCGCGATCTCGTGGACGAAACCCTTAGGTACCTGGAACGGCAGCAGGAGGAGGCGTAGATGAACGTAGAGCAAGTCAAGGCGCGGGCCGCCGCCATCGTCGAGGAAGTGGGCCGCGCCGTGGTGGGCAAGGAAGACGTCCTGCGCCAGGTGGTAGCCACGTTGCTCGCGGGCGGCCACGTCTTGTTCGTGGACAATCCCGGTCTGGCGAAGACGCTGATCGCCCACAGCTTCGCCCAAGTGCTGGGGCTCGACTTCCGCAGGATCCAGTTCACGCCCGACCTTCTTCCCGGCGATATCACCGGGTCCCACGTCTTCGATCGGAACACCGGGCAGTTCGTCCTCGCCGCCGGTCCAATCTTCGCCAACGTCGTCCTCGCCGACGAAGTCAACCGCGCAACGCCGAAGACGCAGTCGGCGCTGCTTGAAGCCATGCAGGAACTGCGCGTCTCCGTGGCCGGGGACACGAGACCGCTCCCGCGCCCGTTCATCGTGCTGGCGACGCAGAACCCGATTGAGTACGAGGGCACATTCCCGCTTCCGGAAGCTCAACTCGACCGCTTCATGGTCCGGCTTGCTGTCGGCTACCCCACCGCAAGCGAGGAGGTCGAGATCCTCTCTCGCCGCATCGCACGGCGTGAGGACGAGGCCCGCCTGACCCCGACCACGACGGCGGACGAGATTCTCGAGATGAGGTCGGCGGTGGAGACGGTGTTCGTAGGTGACGACCTTCATTCGTACATCGTGGAGCTCGTCGCGAAGACGCGCAGCCATCCGAGCATCTACGTCGGAGCGAGCCCGCGGGGGTCACTCGCCTTGCTCAAGTTGTCGCGGGCTTGGGCGGCCCTCCAGGGGCGCGACTTCGTGATCCCCGATGATGTGAAACGCTTTGCGGTGACTGCTCTGGCGCATCGCATGATTCTGAAGCCAGAGTTCTGGAGTCGACATGCGTCGACCGACGCCGTCGTTCAGGCCGTCGTCGACTCGACAACGGTGCCGAAGGTCTCCTGACGTGCACGCAGACAGACGCTACCCCATCGCCCTCTTGCTCGCCGCCGCATTTCTTGCAGCGGGTCTCTGCACGCGACTACCGTCTCTTCTCCTGTTGAGCGTGCCGCTCCTTGTCTACGCAGCGCTTCACGTCTTGTCGCACGCGTTGCTTCGGCGCCCCGTCCTCGACGCAGCGCGGTCCCTGTCCTCCGGCCGCGTCACCGAGGGAGAGAATGTCGACGTCACGCTGACCGTGTCGAATCAGGGAGAGGGGATCGGCTGCGCCGCCATTCTCGATCAGGTTCCATCCGACGCGGCGGTGGCCGATGGGGAGCCCGTGTACTGCGGTCCATTGCCCAGAGGGCGTACGGTCACGGTCGTCTACAAGCTCGTCGCCGGCCGCGGCTTCTACGAGCAACACGGGGTACATGTGTGGGTGTGGCCGCGATTCGGCCTCTCCGTGGACGAGTACCGCTTTGACAGCCCGACCTTCGTGTCCGTGCTCCCGCTCATGGAGAAACTGCCGAGAATCGCCATTCGGCCGCGAAAGGTGCACGCATTCGTCGGCCCCGTCCGATCGCGCGCGCCGGGGCCCGGGATCGAGCTGTTCGGCTGCCGAGCGTACTCGCCCGGCGACGACTTCCGCCGCCTGAATTGGCGCGCATTCGCCCACCATGAGCGCCTCTTCGTCAACGAGTACCAACAGGAGCGCATGACGGACGTCATCGTAATCCTCGACGTGCGCGCATCGGTTCATGTTCGCGGGCGCGGTGAGTCGACGTTTGAGCCGTGCTGTCGCGCCGCGGCCAGCGTTGCCGCCCACTTCATCCGCGAAGGGAACCGAGTCGGCTTCCTGATGTACGGACGATTCCTTGACTGGATCGAACCCGCCGGCGGTCGTTTTCACCTTGAGAAGATCCTCGCCTCGCTGGCCAAAGCTCGCCCCGCGAGGAGCGACGCATTCCAGGACTTGGCTCAATTGCCGATCCAGATCTTGCCAAGCGGATCGCAGATCGTCGTCATCAGTCCTTTGTCGCGAGCCGAGGACTCCATGGTGGCAGCAAAGCTCCGAGCGCGAGGCTACTCGGTGCTCGTCGTCTATGCCGACTCGCTCCAGCTGGAGCGGGAATCCCAATCTCGCGACGAGGCGCTGGAACTTGCCACGCGTATCCGCAGACTCGAGATGCAGGTCGATCTCCAGATGATGGAGTCGCTCGGCGTGCATGTCGTGCCGTGGAGTGTACGCGGGTCGCTGGCGTCCGCTCTTCGCGCCGCGCGCCTAGACCAGGCCGCGAGGAGGATGCATTGAACTGCCTTGCCGCGGCGCTCGCAATCCTCGCTACGGGTTGTCTCGTCGCCGGGCTCTCCGTGGAGAACTTCCGCACTGCTGCCTTCCTGGCCGGCGCGGCCGGAGCGGCGTGGGTCGCGATCTTGGCCTGGCGGCCAAGAACCCCCACCCATGGGCTCTTCCTTTGCGCCGCGCTCGGCGCCGCCGGGCTCGTGGCGGCGCGGGGTCACTCTGCCCTCGCCCTTGCCGGCACCACGGCCGCTCTCTTTGCCTGGGATGCCGTGAGCGTCGGCCGTCTCCTCGCGGCCCTGCCGGCGACGGCCAGGCGGAAGATGACGCCGCACTATCTTGCCCAGGCCGCACTGACCGCCGGCGCGGTGTTCGGCGTCCCGCTCCTCGCGCTGGCCGTCCGTCCCTCGCTCTCTTTCCCCGGCGCCTTTGGCTTGCTCCTCGGGACTCTGTTCCTCATGGGCCTCGCGCTCTGGCAGAGCGGGCGACTGGGGCGGGGTTCCCTGGACGAGGAGGCAAGCGCGGCGAACGCCGCGTCCCCAAGAGAGAGAGGCGAGCGACTGGCTGACTCAGCCGGGCGCTCGCCCCCTCCTGCGTGACGTCCGATCGCTGTGAGCGCTAGAGCACCGCGAGGTCGCCGCACACTCCACGGTTGAACCCATTGCGGCCGTACCCGGAGATCGTTCCGGACAGACCGGGACGCTGTGCCGCACCGCCGTAGTTGCGCGTCAGGATGTACGAGAACTCGATCTCCGTCCCGGGATCCAGATTGAGCCAGAGCGCCTGGAACTCGTGCAACTCTGATGCCCAGTGCGTCTTAATGGCTCCCGCCTCGTCCACCGGGACCGGAGACCATCCCAGTGGCACGAACTCGATGAGCCCGAAGCCGGAGTTCTCGCTGCAGACAACGGCGGAAATGATGACCATGTACGAGCCGTCGTTCTGCGGGACAACCCGCCGCACGCCATACACGGGCACGCGACCGGCGACGATTCCCTTCACCCGGGTGGTTTCCCGGCCGACGACATCCCGAACGGTGAGTTTCACCTGATAGAACTCGGCAACGCCGAAGGCACGCCAAGTCGTCGGCGAGTCCGTCTCCTCATCCACAACGCCATCGTTGTTGAAGTCCCAGAGGTAGCGGAGCCCCGCCTCGCCCGCGGTGCATTCCTCGCAGGCAGCGAACTCAACGATCTCATTCACGCCGGGGTTGTAGGTCGACGGCGTGAAGTCAGCTTGCCACGTCGCGCTCGCAACCCACGCGCCCGCGGCGGCAATCATCCATCCAAGGACAATGGCGCGAATCCCCTTTCGCATGCCCCCTCCTTCTCTCTCTTCCATCCGGTTCGGCCTCCGCTCGGTCACAGGAGCGAGCGGAGGCGGTTTGCGTCCCCTATCACGGAAGTGGGTCGTAGACAGAACTCCTGGTTTCCGCGTAGGCGATCAGCTCGCGCAAGGTCTCGGCATCGATGACGTCATTGGTTGCCGGCACCTTGCTGCCCGATTCCCACAGCGAGATCGCGTAGTTGAGTTGAGCGGACGTGATGATGCCCGCATCCCCTAGCATCAGGTCGACGGCCGACGTCGCCACGTTCCAGCACGAGATCGCCACGGGGACCGAGAGGTACTTGAGGAGCGTGATTCTGTCCTCACCCAGCGTCGCTTGCGACAAACGCGGCGACGAACTGCTGACAGAGCCTTGCAGCGCCACCAGCGTGCGGTCGGCGGAAGGCACCGCGCTTGGCACGGTGAGCGTGTAGCGGATGACCCGCTGCGAATTGCTGGACCCAGCCACGATATCCTCCGCAAACGCCCACTCCGCGGAGGTCGATGTCAACTTGACAGCCGGCCTGCTCAGTGGCTCCGGGATGCTCGAGACGTCGGCGAATGCCCATCCCGCTCCCGGCACCGGCAGAGTCTCGCGGACGATCATCCCGTGCAGCGACGCGTTGACTGAGATCGTAAGCGTCACTTCCACCACCGCTCCCGCGATCATCTCATCGCCCGGCAGGTGGGTCACAATCGACCGTACCACCGTGATGCCCGCCACGACCTCGAACGTTGCAGTGGTCTCCGCCACGTTGCCGTAGTCATCCGTCACCCAGAGGGTGATCGACTGCTCGCCGACGTCGGCGTAGGAAGTCGAGACGGTCGGATCGGAGGACTCCACGTCGACGTCGCCGTCGCCATCGAGGTCCCAACGGTAGCGTGCGATCGTCCCATCGACATCCCGCGACGGGGTCGCGTCCAAGATGACGTTCGCGCCAACCAACGGAGCCAGCAACTGCTCGTCCGTTGAGGCGTCGCGGAACAAGAACGCCGCAACCGGCAATCCGTTTCCAACGACGATCGTCCGCGTTACCGTGCTCGACGGAGTACCGTGCTCGTCGACCACACTGAGCGTCGCCTTGTAGGTGCCCGCCGAGTACGTGTGCTGCGGCTCCGCGGCGTCGCTCGTCGTTCCATCGCCAAACGTCCAATGCCAATTCGTAATGAGATCCTCGCCATCAGGATCCAGAGACTGGTCGTGGAAGGCGACGACGTCCGACGCCTTCGGCGCGACCGGCTCGATACTGAACGACGCCACGGGCGCGCGATTCGGCATGATCACCGACAGGATGAGAGGCGCCACCGCCATCTCCTGAGTCACCCCGCGATAGTCACGGTAGATGACCTTCGACAGACCATCCGAGGCGAGACTGCCGTTCGCGGATGCGTCGAATCGCGCCTCGATGCGCACGGTCTCGCCCAGCTCGACTCTCGCAACCTCCCACACGATCGTGGTCGAACCGTCGCCTTCGACGTGGCTCCGGGTCGGCAGGGGGATCGATCCTACGAAGCGGATCCCGGCGGGCACGCGCTTCGTGATCGCAACGTCGGTCGCGGCCGGCAAGCTCATGAGATGGTCAGCCAAGACATCCACGCCGTCCCGCCCCAAGCCCGCCACAAAAGCGCCGCCGGACTCCTCCGCTAGACCCTTCAGCAGCGCTCGATTGAAGATGGGGACCACCCCGACGGTCGAGATCCGGATGCCGGCCTCGCCCGTGAGGGCACCCTCAATCGTCGGAGCTGCCCCAGCGCTGTTCTGGCCGTCCGCGATCAGGACTATCAGCAGGACCGCGTTGCCTCGGCCATTCCTCTCGAGCTCTTCACGCGCAACCTGCAGTCCTGCTCCAAGGGCGGACTTCGTGTCCTCCGCCAGACTCAACACCGCGGCTTGTGCTCTTGTCGTGCCATTCGCCAGCGACACGACGGTGTTCCCATCCGCCAGCGGAACGACGAGTCTGGCATCCTTCCCGAAAGCAACAACCCCGACACGGTCCTGGCTGCCAAGCCGTCCTATGAGGTCAACGGCGAACTCCTTCGCGCTGGCAAGCTCCGTTGAGATCGACGTGTCGATGACGACGACGCAGTCGAGCGGGAAACGTCCGGTCGCCCCCGAGCCTGCAAGCGCGATTCCGAGGGACGTTACATCAGGTTTCGTTCCCATCCCGGCGACGTAGATCTGCGCCGGACTCAACGATTGTTCGACAAGCAGCGTCCCCTCACCCCACACCGCCCCGGAGACACACGCCAACGTCAAGAAGAGAAGAGCCACGGCGAGGGGTTTCCCCCTCGCCGTGTTTGTGGTCGTTCTCATGACTGATCATCTCCTCGCTCGGATGCGATCTCCGCATCCGATTCAACTAGCCCCCGTTGCACAGAGGCGCATCCGGATCGCACGGGCCGTCCGGAACGGCCGGGAGCGGATCGCAGATGTTGGTGCCGGTGAGCCAGTAGGCGATGATCTCCTTCAGTGTGTGGTATCCCACCGTCTGCCCACACGTCCACGGAACCACCTCATCCTCCAACCAGAACGCGATGGCTCGCTGGACTTGCTGGAACGAGATCCGGTCGGACAGCGTGATGTCCAGCTGGTCGTGCTGCACATCCCAGCGGGAGATCGCGACCAGAACCGACACGCACTCGCTGACATCCACGCCCGAATCGCCCGTCACAGGCGTATCCATGCACGGCAGCGCGGAGTCGACGATACCGTACAGGTCGTTGGCGGTCGCGAAGCACGGGTCGCTCGACATGATCTCGACGGCCTCAGTCTGCGGCACCTCGACCTGGTAGATGATCGTCTTCACCACCTTGGCCGGGAGCTTCGTTGGCCAGACCCACTCAGTTCGCGACCTCTTGTACGTGAGGCCGTCGTTCTCGACCGGGATGACCTTCCAGCCCGCCGGAACGTCTTCGTTCAGGCCCACGCCGTAGAGATCTTGGTCGGCCCAGATCTCGACCTTAACGGTGAATGTGCTGCCGGCGCGGTCGCCGCCCGGCCCTGTGTAGTTGAGCAGGACGTTGTTGCACGGCACCGGCGGCAGAATCGTGCGTACCGCGTAGATGCGCGCCGCCGCAACAAGCGGGAGCGGAAGGTCCACCGGCGTGCACGTGTAGGCGTACGCCGACAGCTCCTTCATCTCCTCGAGGCTAATGGTCGCGCCCGACATCCAGGGCACCGCCTCGTCGTTCTGCCACATCTCAAGCGCCCGGGCCAACTGCTGCGCGCCGATCTTCTGCGCGAGGCGCAGATCGATGGTGTCCTCCGAGTCGAGGCCTGTGCGCGGCACGAGGTGGGCGATCGCTTCTTTCAGCGGTAGGGTCGAGGCGACCTCCACTTTGGCGTCACCCTCCACGGGGATCTCCATGAACGGCGACATCGCCTGGAACGTGCCCGACAGCGTGAAGCAGACCGGCATCGTCGAAGCCATGAGCTGCGACGCCGCAGGAACCGTCAACTCGTAGGAGATGACCTTCGCCGTGTTCGCCCGGATCTGATCCACGAAGATCCACTGCACCGTCGAGCGCTTGAAGGCGGCCCCGGCATTCTCCATGGGCTTGATCTGCCAGCCGATGGGGAGGTTCTCCTGCAGACCCACGCCCGTGAGATCCATCTGCGGCTCGAAGCGGACGATAACGAGGAACGTGCTGCCCGGCAGTGCGGCCGATGTAGAGATGGTGCGCGTGACGCGCACGGCCAGATCGCCGACGTTGACCGTCTGCGTGGCGCGGCCGGTTGCTCCCTCGTTGTCTGTGGCTCGCACCGTGACGGTCTTTGTGCCGCTTGCCGTGTACGTGTAGCTCACCGTCGCGTTGGTCGTCGTCTGGTCCGTGAGCCCGTCACCATTGAAGTCCCATTCGTACTTCGCGATGTTGCCGTCCGGATCCCTCGATCCGGACGCATCGAAGGTGATCGGCTGATTCACGCGGGCATCCGCCGTCGACATGGACAGAGACACTGTCGGGACCTGGTTCTGCATCGCCCCGATCAGGATGGCGTCGGAGCGGTTCAGCGTGATCGACTGCGGCGCTACGCGATCCCCCGTCAGGAACTTCACATCGGTAACCCCGGACTTGAAGTTCGCGAACAACTGCAGCTGGAACAGCTCGCCCAGGGGGCCGAGGACCATGCCGTCTCCCTTTCCCTGGTCCCAAGTCCATTGGACCTTCCCGGTCGGCACCGTCAGCGTCCACACCTCGCGGAAGTCGCCCATTCCATCATCCTGCACCTGGAACTTGGCTCCCGCCGGGACCCCATTCAGTTCGAGGTCCATCGCACCTTGCGTCCCGCCGGCGGCTCCCAGAAGGACGAACAGCGAGATCTGGCCGTTGACCGTGTTCCTGTAGAGGAACATCACAGCTGTGTTGGGCTTCTCGAAGCCCGTCGCCGACTGCATGTTCGTGATCTTGTAGAACGCGACAGGGTCCACGGCATTCTGCAGTGGCACGACCGAAACCTGCGTTTCCCCTTGACTGACAGTGTAGAAACCGTCTCCTTGGGCGAACCCCACCCACGGTACGAGGAGAACGACCACCGCCAGGAGGAGGGGAAGGCCAAAGCTGCTGACCTTACGCACCCTCATTGCTACCTCCTTTGTTGGCGTATACATCTTCTCTTCTCGCGCTAAGCAGGAATACAGCTCCACTCTAGCAGATGCCCTCCACCTAAGTCTGTAACAGCGATTACGCTCCTCGGGGCCTCCACGCGCGATCGTATCTTCATTACAGCGTCACGACCATCTGGTACAGCGCAGCGTCAACGGCCTTCTTCGCGGCCTCCACGGGGTCTGCCGTGAGCAGGGAGAGGAGTGGCTTGTCGTCCGCGGAGACACTCGTCGTGAACTCCACGTCGCCTCTGGCATTGAAAACCGTGGCGAACAGGCCGACGGAGGCCTTCCTCTCGATCCCTAGGAGAAGGCCGAGCGGACTGATCAGCAATTGCAGGGACGTGTTGAGAAAGGACGTGGCTCCAAGGACGAGGAGGGACCGCTCGGGCGAGAACATGATTCTGTCTTCCCAAGTGACAATGCGCATGATCACGACGTGATCAGCGCTGAGAGTCGCCGCCAGTCTCTGTAGAGCATCCACCGTGAGGCTGTTGCCGATGTAGGCGTTGGCGGCTCGCTGCGCCAGCATGAGGTCGCCCTGTGCGCAAGTCTGTCCGCCAGACACGACGGCACAGCGCTGCGCGGCATAGTTCCTGACCAGTTCGAGGTCCGCCGTCGGAACTGCCGCCGCGGCCTGAACGAAGACCGCTGTCCTCTCGCGCCCCTGAGCCGCCGCGGCAGCAACCGCGACGACGAGGAAGAGGACAACAATGCACCTCCCGACTCTGAGCGTCTGATCGAGCATGTCTCTCCACCACCCCTATTGGCTGCCTTCCAGTTCGCAAATCAACTCTAGCGGCTGGGAGTGGCGTGCCAGAAGGAACGGTGTCGACGCGACCTTCCGTCTTTGTCTAGAGGTCCTGGGACGAATGTCCCGGGGGCGGAGAGAGAATCGTACAGCGAAGACTAGATCTCAAGCTCCGACGGGACCTGCGCAGTGTGGGGATGCACCGGGCCCGCGTAGATCTTGAGCTTGCGGAGCATCTGCCGCCCAAGAATGGACTTGGGGAGCATCCGGCGTACGGCCTCGCGCACAGGCAACGTCGGATGACGTTGAATGAGCTTCCGATACGAGAGCTCCTTCAACCCGCCGATGTACCCGGTGTGGCGTTGATAGAGCTTGTCGTCCCACTTCTGGCCGGTGAGCGCGATTCTCTCGGCGTTGATCACGATGACGTAGTCGCCGGTGTCCACATGTGGAGTGTAGATGGGTTTGTGCTTCCCCTGCAGGATCGTGGCAATCTCCGTCGCCATCCGCCCGAGCCTCTTCCCATCAGCATTCACGACGTACCACTTGCGATCCCAACTCGTGCCCATCTCTTGGTTCTTCGCGACAAACGTCCGTTGCATGCTCGTACTCCTCCAGAATGCCTAGATGCTCGAGGCCGCGATTATAGCCACGCCGACGCGGCCTTTCAAAGCTCCCTCTGCAACGTATCTTCCGGCGCTGCCCCGTACGACAAGATCGTGACCGGCACCCCGGTCGCCTCCTCAATCGTGGTGACGTAGTGACGAGCTGCCTCCGGCAGCTCATCCCACGACTCCGGACGCCCCGTGGAGGGCCAGCCGAGCAGCTCTTCGTACACGGGGCTGCAGCCCGCCAAGCGATCGCCGGAAAGCGGGAACCGATCAGTCTCTTCGCCCTCCACCCGATACGCACGACAGACGTTGACCGCAGGCAGACCATCCAGGACGTCCAGCTTGGTGAGAGCCAGCTCGGTGATCCCGTTCAAGCGGACTGCATACCGCAGAGCAACCAGATCAAGCCAGCCACAGCGGCGGGGTCTGCCCGTCGTCGTGCCGAACTCGCCGCCGCGCTCGCGCAGCGAAAGGCTCACCGCATCCTGCAACTCGGTCGGGAAGGGACCCTCTCCGACTCGCGTCTGGTACGCTTTTGCCACGCCTAGCCGCCGCGCAATAGGGCCCACGTCGATTCCGAGCGAGGCCCCGATTCCGGCAAACAGCGTCGTGGACGACGTGACGTACGGATAGGTCCCGAAGTCGAGATCGAGAAGAGTGCCTTGGGCCCCCTCAAACAGCACTTCGTCGCCGGACCTGATGGCTTGACCGACCACGTCGGACGCATCAACGATGCACTCCATCCAAGGCGTCGCGAGTTCCACCTGGCGTCGAACGACCTCGCGAGCGTGGAGCCCCTTCAGCTCTGCGCTCCCAGGCCACTCCCTCTTCAGGAGGTCGAGCCGCCACGCAACCCGCTCTTCCATACGATGGGGCTCCAGCAGATCTCCCACGCGCACGCCGACGTGGGCGGCCTTGTCGCGGTACGCCGGCGCAATGCCTCGCCGCGTAGTGCCGAACCGCGATCCGCTTCCCTCGAGTTCCTCCAGCACTCGATGGTGGGGGAGAATGAGGTGCGCGTTCTCGGCCAGAAGGAGCCTCGGCGCGCTCCCCAGGTGCCGCGCCACCTCGTCGTACTCCTGTCGCAGGACCGCGAGGTCGATGACCACGCCGCCCGCAAGCACGGAGGTAACCCCGGTGTAGAAGACACCCGCAGGGAGCAGATGCGTGCCGAACTTGACGCCGCGATCGATGACCGTGTGCCCGGCATTCGGCCCGCCGTTGAAGCGAACGACCATGGAGGCGGAGCGAGCGAGCCAATGCGTAATCTTGCCCTTCCCTTCATCACCCCACTGCAGTCCGAGTACTGCCGTCGACATCAGGCCCTCCTACTGAGCTTGCGCCCGCGTAAGCCCGATGGTCAGCTTGCCCATCGGAAGCTCCATCGACTCGCGATACTCACATCCGTTGTCGAGGCTCCGCTGGATTTCGCTCGCGAGAACCTCGGCCGCCAGATCGCCCTCATGCTCGGCGAGAAGCAGCGCAAGCTCTGACTCGGCCTCGTACGAGAGCACGATGCGGTCGGTCACGTCAAAGCCAGCTTCTTTCCGGGCCAGCTGGACGCGATGTGCAACTTCGCGGAAGACACCTTGGCGACGCAGATCCTCGTCGATGCGGACGTCGAGGAGTACGCGCTCAGTCCCGCTCGCGACCTCCACAAACCCCGGCGCAAGGGTCGACGCATAAACGACATCCTCGGGCAGGATCTGCAGAGTGCCGCCCTCGACGGAGGCCTCCATCGGGCCCTTCGCGAGCTGCTCCCGCAGCCACCCGGCTGACTGGCTCTTGATCCATGTCGCCGCTGTCTGTCCGGCACCCCCCAGCCGAGGACCCAACGTCCGAAAGTTCGGCTGCGCCGAGAGCGATGCGAACGCGCTGGCGTCGCTCAGGATGTCGAGCTGCTTGACGTTCAGCTCTTGCTCGATCAGGGTTCTCACCTCATCGGAGAGAGTTGCGCCCGCGCGTTCCACGACGGCGCGCGACAAAGGCTGCCGCACTTTGACTTGTGCGACGTTTCGCGCCTGGTGCCCCAATGCGGCAATCGAGCGACCGAGAGCCATTCCTTCCTCCAACCGCGCGTCCCGCTCCCGTTCCCCGGGGCGCGGGTAGGCGCAGAGATGAACGCTTGGCGGGTCGGTCGACTCGCGCAGTTCCTGGTACATCGCCTCCGCCAGGAACGGGACGAAGGGGGCGCAGAGCTTGGCAACGCCGAGGAGCGCACCGCGCAGCGTCTCATACGCGGCCACCTTGTCCTTCCCCATGCCGCCCTTCCAGAAGCGCCTCCGCGACAGGCGCACGTACCAGTTCGACACGTCATCCACGAGGGTTTCGAGTGCCATGGTCGCGGCGACCACATCGTAGGCATCGAGAGCCTCCACCACGGCCTGTGATGTCGACTCGACCCGGGAGCCTACCCAGCGGTCCAGAACTGACAGGCTCGCGGAGTCCGCGACGTGCGCCGCAGGATCATAGCCATCGATGGAAGCGTACAGCGCGAAGAAGTCGTAGGTGTTGCGGACAGTGTCGAGGAACCGGTACAGCGGCTCCTGCACGGCCGCCTCGCTGACACGCCTGGACTTCCACGGCGCGCTCGATGCGTAGAGATACCAGCGGATGCAGTCCGCCCCGTACTTGTCGATGTAAAGCCACGGGTCGAGCACGTTTCCCTTGCTCTTCGACATCTTGAGGCCGCTCTCATCGAGTCCCAATCCCGTGGCAATGCAGTTCCTGTACGGAGCTTCCCCATGGATGATGGTGCCCGTCGCGAGGAGCGTGTAGAACCAGCCACGCGTCTGCTCCATGGCCTCGCAGATGAAGTCGGCCGGGTAGCTCCTGCGGAACTCCTGTTGGTTCTCAAACGGGTAGTGCCACTGGGCGGTGTGCATGCTGCCGGAGTCAAACCACGTATCGATGACGTAGGGCACTCGCCGAGCCGCGCCCGAACAGCGCGGACATCGGAGGACAACACGATCCACGTGGGGCCGGTGAAGCTCCACCGTCTGAGCGAGCTCCGGGTCCGCGGCACATTCGACCAACTCTCTTCGGCTCCCCACCGACATGACCTCTCCGCAGGCCTCGCACACCCACAGGTTGAGCGGCGTGCCCCAGTACCGATCGCGAGATAGGGCCCAATCTTTGAGGTTCAGGAGGAAGTCCGCCAGCCGCCCCTCGCCTACATGACCGGGATGCCAGTGAACGCTCGCGTTGTTCGCGATCATCGCGTCCTTGAAGTCCGTCGTGCGGATGTACCACGAGTCAAGAGCGTAGTACAAGAGCGGCGTGTCGCAGCGCCAACAGAATGGGTAGTCGTGCTCGTACTCCTGACTCCGATAGAGGAGCCCGCGCTCGCGGAGATCGTTCACGATGACGGGGTCAGCGTCCTTTACGAACGCGCCGGCGCACAGGGCGAACTCATCCGTGAACCGGCCGCCCAGGTCGACCGGCTGAACGAACGGGAGCCCCACTTCCTGTCCGAGGCGGTAATCGTCCTCGCCGAAGGCGGACGCTATGTGCACGATGCCGGTCCCGTCCTCGAGATTGACGAACGCAGCCGAATACACGCGGTAAGCCGTCGGCCCCTCGGTCAGATGGTAGGGGGGCTCGTAGCGGACTCCGACCAGGTCCGCTCCGCGAAACTCTCGCAGCACGCGGTAGTCGCCGGTCAGTGCGCTCGGAACAAGCGCCTTCGCAAGGACGAGCCGTTCGTGGCCTTGCTCCACCTCTACGTATGGCGCGCCGGCGGACACCGCGAGGCCGACGTTGGCCGGCAAAGTCCACGGCGTTGTGGTCCACGTAAGGAGCGAGACAGGCGCCTTCCCTTCTCGTGTGTAGGCCGCATCGTCATCGCTCGCAATCTTCATGCGAACCGAGAGGGACGGGTCGACGACCGTCTTGTACCCCTGCGCCACCTCGTGCGACGACAGCCCCGTTCCACATCTTGGGCAGTAGGGCAGTGTCTTGTGGCCGTTGTACAGGAGACCGCGATCGAACATCAACTTGAGTTCCCACCACACGGTCTCGATGTATCCATCGGTGTACGTGACGTAGGCATTCTCGAGATCTACCCAGAAGCCCATGCGACGCATCATGCGTTCCCACTCCGACTTGTAGCGCCACACGGACTCCTTGCACCTCTCGACGAATCGCTCCACGCCGAACGCTTCGATCTCGGGCTTGCTGTTGACCCCGATTTCCTTCTCCACCTCCAGTTCCACCGGCAATCCGTGCGTGTCCCACCCTCCCTTCCGCCCCACGTAGAAGCCCTGCATCGTCTTGTAGCGAGGATAGAGGTCCTTGTAAACGCGCGGCATGAGGTGCCCGAAGTGCGGTCGGCCGTTGGCGGTCGGCGGACCTTCAAAGAACACGTACGGAGGCCGCCCGGCAGTCTGACGCAACGACTCGCGGAAGACGTCGTGTTTCTCCCAGAAGGCGAGCACCGCCTCCTCACGGGCAACCGGATTCCGAACCAGCTTCTCGTAGCGTTTCACGCTCACTCCTTGTACGCGTAACGGACCCTGTCCAAGCGGTAAGATCTTTCATCCAACAACATCGCGAACGGAAAGAAGAATAGACGGCAGGCGCCCCTACTGGGGCACTCGAATATAGATGAGAAGAGGCATGTCGCGTTCGACTCGATGTGTCATGAGCGGATCACACGGGCATCATAGCGAGGGGCTGGCGGCGAGTCAACCGGATTCGCAGACGGGGATTGCAGGGTGGTGGGCTGTTCGTGTGACCCGCTCATGCGGAGGACACACGTTCCCTCCTACAGCAGACGCATGTCGGCCCCGAGGAGCGCACCGGTCGTTGCGGATCCCTCCTGCGGGGCGCAGTCTCTGCCCATGAGATCGCAGATCGCTCCCGTCGCGCTCCGACTCCTCGTCTTGGCTGGCCTCGTCGCCACACTCGCCGGTTGCGACGGCGGGCGCGACCCCATCGCCGTGCTGGCCACGGCTGTCGTCACCGGACCCGCGCCGCTCGACGTCGCGTTCGACCTGTCGTACACGCTCCACCCGCTCGATCGGCCGATGACGTTCGAGCTGGACTATGGCGACGGATCGCCCGTTGCCGCTGGGACCGACTTCGAACTCATCGTTCACCACACGTACTCCGCGGGCGGGACGTACGAAGCCGTGCTGTCGGTGACGGACGACCGCGCAGCGCTGAGCAGCGACCGCGTGCAGATCACGGTCGGCGACGCCGGTCCCGTCGTCGGAACCTCGGTCGGGGACACAGCTCCGGATTTCACGGCACGCACAACGGACGGGGAAACCTTCACGCTGTCAAGCCTGCAAGGATCCGTTGTCCTCCTCGACTTCTGGGGAGCGTGGTGCCCGCCGTGCCGCGCCACCCTGCCGCATCTAGACAGCCTGGCACGCACGTATGCATCCCGAGGCCTAAGCGCCGTCATCGTCAGCACCGATGTGAGGCAGGCAGACGCCGTGGGCTATCTTGCCCAGCTCGAGCTCACTCGATTCACGAGCGTCTGGGAGCCGGGCGGCAAGGCCGGGAACCCCGTCGCGCAGCTCTACGGAGTGTCCAGCAACGAGGTCGGAATCCCCCGCACGTACGTGATCGACCGCCAGGGCGTCATCCGCTTTGTCGGCCACCCAACCGACCTGACGCGCGACATGGTCGAGGCGGTGCTGTAGCTCGCCGCACGCGTCGCACAACACCGGATCTCCGTCGTTGCGCTCCGGTTGCGACGTGCGAGGCACAGCAACAGCTCCTGTTGTTGGCTCCGCGCAGATCGGATAAGGTTCATGCGCTGGAGACCTCTATGGGGACACTACACATCATCGATCACCCGCTGATTCAGAGTAAACTCACACGAATGAGGGACTCTCGCACGGACAACGAGACCTTCCGCCGTCTGCTGGATGAGTTGACGGCGCTCATGGTGTATGAAATCACGCGGGACTATCCGCTCCGCGAGGTCAGCCTCTCGACGCCGCTCGAGCACACGACGGGGCGCGTCCTGAACGCCAACGTCGTTCTCGTCCCCATTCTCCGCGCCGGCACCGGCATGCTGGGAGGGGTTCTGGATCTGATCCCTATGGCCAAAATCGGCCATGTCGGTCTGTACCGGGACCCGAAGACTCTCCGGCCGGTAGAGTACTACTGCAAGTTGCCGCCTGATCTGGACGGCGCGCACATCATCCTCGTCGACCCCATGCTCGCCACGGGCGGAAGCGCCATCGCCGCAGCCGAGATGATCAAGCATCGCGGAGGGCGCCAGATCCAATTCCTCTGTCTCGTCGCATCCCCGGAAGGCGTCGCGGCGTTCTCCGGTGCGCACCCCGACGTTCCCATCTTCAGCGCCGCGCTTGATCGCGAACTGAATGCTAAGGGGTACATCCTCCCGGGTCTCGGCGACGCCGGGGATCGGATCTTCGGAACGTAGCGGCTAGCGATTCGCCCAAGCGCTGATGAGTTCCGGAAGAGCCTCGAACCGTTCGATCACGAAATCGGCGACGTCGACAAGCGACGGGTCTTTCGGGTTCGCCGCCACCGCCAGCCCCACGATTCGCATCGCGGGAATGTCGTTCACGTGATCCCCCACGAAACAGATCTCCTGCAAGTCGAGTCCTCGGTCCGCCGCGAGCACCCGGAGCGCGTCGTCCTTCGCCCACAGGTTCACCACTGTCTCGCTCGTCCCCGTGAAGACGCCGTCTCGGATGTGTATGCGGTTGGCGATAGAGAAGTCGAGCCCTAGGTCGTCGCGTACCCAGTCGGCCACGAAGTCCACGCCCGATGACAGGATTCCCAGGCAGTATCGGGAACGCAGACCGCGAATCGCAGAGCGAACGCCTTGCGCGTAGGGGGCAGGGAGGACTCTTGCCGCTACCTTTGAGCAGGACACGCCGGCGAGGAGCGCCGCGTCGGCGGCCACCCACTCGGCGTACGCCTCCCGACGCGGGAAGAACTCGCGCAGGAGAGCTTCGGAGCGATCGCCGACGCCCGCAGCTGCGGCGATCGCTCCCCAGCTCGATTCGAACTCCACGCCGTGGTAGCGCACGAGGGTACCGTCGAGGTCAAACACGACGGTTCTGATCGGGCGACCCGGCCTCATGGCACTCTACAGCCCACTGACAGCGAGATGAGCCCCGTCAGCGATGCCGTACCGCTCGAGCGACCCGGGCGGCAGCTCCAACGCGTACTGGAAAGGCGTCGACGCCGAGTACAGCTGATCGCTGTTCGCCGTCATCGTGGTGCCGCCGGCAAACGTCCCGTCGGCAGCGAAGAATGCGATGTCGAGGTCCGAGAGCACGGTCGCCATGGTGAATCGAGAGTCCACTTCGCGGTCGAAACGGAACAGGATGCCGGGGAACCGCTCGACGTACTCGGCCGGGAACCCGCGGAACCCTGCCCAGCGCTCGACGCCGCTATCGGCGAGGATCACGCTGAGCTGGAGCGAGCCCCCGCTTGCGTTCGTCAGCGTCACGCTCTGCGGCACGATCCCCGCCAGGACGCCCAGTCCCGCTCCAACGGGAGTCCACGCGGCGATCGGCGCCGTGTCCTCCGCCGTCGATGGGTACACCGTGATGGTCGATTCGCCAATCCCGTCTCCATTGGAGTCAATGATCAGCGTGTCTCCCCAGAAGTTGCCCACCCTGTTGATGGTCCAGACATTCGCCGTTCCGTAGTCCAGAATGCGCCCCGTCGGGTCGCCGAGGAACGCATTCTCCCCGAGACGATTCCCCGTCGAGTCGAGATTCAGGTAGATCTGCTGGCGGTCGTCGGCGAACACGTTGCCCTGGATCTCGTTGCCGCGGGTGACGGAGCGCGTGAACGTCTCCGGGCAAAGGATGGCTCGCGCCTGCTGGGCGATCAGGTTCCTCTCGATCCAGTTGTAGCTGCCGGAGAGCGATATCCCGTACGAACCTCCAACGATCGTGTTCGCTTCGATCACATTCCCGGTTGCTTCCGCGCTGACCATGATCCCCACTTCGCAGTTCGTCAGGCCATTCCGCTCGATCCTGTTGCCGTCCGCGAGTTCGAGCGTGATGCCCTGCTTCGTGTTCTCGTGGTAGATCACGTTCTCGGACACGGTGTTGCCGCTCGACCCGCCGGAGAAGAGGACGCCTGTCACATCGGCCAGGAACTCGTTCTGCTTGATCTCGTTCTCATCCGAGCTCACGAGCCGCACCCCGGTGTCGTTCGCGTAGAGCTGGTTGCCCTGAAGCACGTTCCTCGACGACAGCATCAGCTGAATGCCCGCGAGGCGGTTGTTGCGGAGCGAGTTGCCCGAGACGACGTTGTCGTCCGACCGAAACAGAAACAGACCGTGCTCTGTGGAGGCCGGCGAGGTTCGGTACGCGCCATTCAACGTCACCGTGGATCCGGTCACAAAGGCGAGCCTCAGGCCATCGCCGTTGACCACGCTATTCCCCGTGACCGTCACGTTCCGGCTCCCGGCGATCGTGAGGTGAGATGTCGTCAGCCCGGAGACCGTCTGTCCATCGAGCCCGTAGTAGTACCGAATCGCGTTGTTGTTGAGGGTGTTCGACTCGCTGATGTCGTGGTCGTAGTACTCCACCGAGTCGCCCCCGACGCGGAGCCCGAGGCCCGTGACGTAGAGAACGCAGTCGCGCATCACAATGCCCGTCGACGAGGCGATCTCGATTCCGTTCGTGCACCCTGTGATCGCGCACGCCTCGAGCCTTCCCCGCGACGCAAACGCGATGCGCACGGCAGCTCCAGTGAGGCTCGTCGCATTCTGAATCGTGACTCCGCGGAGGACGAAGGCCGCCTTCGTGTTCTCGATCCTCACGCCGTACGCGTCCCCAGGGGCCGCCGTCACGTCGGTCGCGGCAATCATGTACGGGTCTTCGACCGATCCCGTGCCCGTGATCACCCCGTTCTCCGCCGTGAAGTCGGCATCGCTCAGGATGACAATCGGCCCGCGGGCCGTACACACGCCGGAGAAGAGCAATACGGTTCCCCCCATCAATAGAATCCATGTGACTAGTCGCTTCATGCGTCGTACTCCTTTTCCAGAGGCCGCGAAGGCCACCCGGACCCTTCGCGCCAGACAGCAACGCGAGTATAGCTGACACGATCCTCGAGCGGCAATCGCCGCCAGGCTCGTCCGACTCCCATCGTCTCCTGCCCGCTTCGCGTGCGTGTGGCAACCTGATGAAGAGGATGTGAAGAGAGGTCGGCAATGTGTCTACGTGTCCAACGTCCCCTCCCCGTCGGACCGCGAGCCTCGCACGGCCCTCACACCTGAGGCTAGAGTCGCTCCATGCGACGATCGAAGCGCGTGACAAGCCTTGTCCTGTCCACTGTTGTGGTCCTGTTCGTTCCGCTTGCATCCGTGGAACGCGCCGCCGCGCCGCAGTCCGCGCTACAGCCCAAGGCCCCGGCGCCTGTCCAGAAGGGACACGGACGCATTGGCGTGTACTTGACCGCCTACGGTCTGCTTCGAGAGGACGTCTTGCGAGGCGTCCTGCAAGCGCGCAAGGCGGGCAAGATCGACACGCTCGTCATCAACGTCAAGGACAACCACGGAGACCTCTCGTACGCCAGCGGCGTTCCCTTGGCCAAGTCGCTCGGCGCGTCGACCGGGCTGCTCGACTTCCGGAAACTGATCCCGATCCTTCGTGCTCAGGGGTTCTACTTGATCGCGCGCCAGGTTGTGTTCAACGACCCCCTGCTCGCCTCGCACCTCGGGTACTCGAACGGCTGGGTACCTGCCGCCGACCCGACGGCCGTCGCCTACAACCTGGCTGTGGCGGAGGAAGTCTCGGGCTTCGGTTTCGACGAGCTCCAGTTCGACTACATACGGTACGCAGATGGCGGCGGGCTCGGCGAAGGGTACGAGTCCCGGTACGCTGCCGTCCACTCGTTTCTTGCCCAAGCGGAAGCGCGCGTGGGGGATCGACTTCTGCTCTCGGCCGACCTGTTCGGCCGCGTGATGTGGGATTGGAACACTCGCCGCACCGATCCGATCGGCCAGTCGCTGGAGGACATGACCGCGCACCTCGACTACGTGTCGCCCATGCTTTATCCGTCCCACTACACGGAACAGAAGTACAAAGACGGGCCGTACCTCGTTGTCAAGGACGCGCTCGCGACAGGCAAGAAGCGCACGGGGACGCCGATCCGCCCGTTCCTCCAGGCGTTCGACATGGCCATCCCCGCTGGGATGACGATCGACGCGTACATCGCTGCCGAGATCCGCGCCGCGAAAGAGTGTGGCGCCGATGGCTACTTGTTCTGGGAGCCGTCGAACGACTATCGCGCTCTGTATCGCGTCCTCGGAGTCTCCTACTAGTCCGCGCGAGCCGCATCGGGTAGAGTTTCCGGCATTGCCGTCAGGCCTGGATCCTGTATGTTCCGAGAGCTGCATACCTCTCCGCACTTGCTGGCGCGCGTCGGCGACCTCGTGACGCCGCACGGCGCAGTCCGAACGCCGGCCTTCGTGGCGGTCGCTACTCGCGCCTCCGTGAAGGGCGTCGAGCCCGCGGCTCTCGCGGGACTCGGCGTCGATCTCCTCATCGCGAACACGTACCACCTCCACCTACGTCCCGGCGAGGATGTCGTGGCGTTGCTCGGGGGGTTGCACGAGTTCTCGGGCTGGCGCGGCCCAACGATGACGGACTCCGGAGGCTTCCAGGTATTCAGCCTGGGTGCTGGCAAGGAACACGGCGTCGGCAAGGTGGCTCCGATGTTCCCCGGACAGGAGAGCGCGGGCTCGCTGGGGGAGCGCCCCCACACGGAGGCCTCATCCCTGGTGCGCCTCACCGAGGCTGGCGCTTGGTTCCGCTCGATCGTCGACGGGTCCGAGCGCATGTTCACGCCCGAGTCCGTGATCACGATCGAGCGGAAGCTGGGCGGCGACATCATCCTGCCACTCGACGAGTGCACCTCGCCTCTTCACGACCACGACTACACGCAGGCCGCGATGGAGCGCACGCATCGCTGGGCCAGCCGCGCCCTCGAGGCCTTCCGTCTCTCAGCCGACGACGCGACGTTCCCGAACCCCGGCCAGGAGCTGTTCGGAATCATCCAGGGCGGGGCGTTCGAGGACCTTCGCCGCGAGAGCACGCGCGTTGTCCGCGAGATGGACTTCGCTGGCTTCGCCGTCGGGGGATCGCTCGGGCGATCCAAGGATGACATGCGAAGGGTGCTCGACTGGACGATTCCCGCACTTCCCCGGGACAAGCCACGCCATCTGCTTGGCATCGGCGAGATTGAGGACATCTTCTCCGCGGTGGTTCGCGGCATTGACACGTTCGACTGCGCCGCTCCGACGCGAATGGCCCGCAACGGGAGCGTGTTCCTGCGCGGCGCGCCGCGCCATCGAATCCACCTCCGCAACGCGGCCTTCCGCACGGACGAACGCCCCATTGACCCAACCTGCGACTGCCCGACGTGCGCCTGGCATTCGCGGGCCTACCTGTCCCACCTCTGTCGCTCGGGTGAGCTCTCCTACTACCGCCTGGCGACGATCCACAACTTGCGTTTCGTGGCTCGGCTCATGGAGGAGATTCGCTCGGCGATCGTCGCCGGACGGCTGGAGGCTCTGGCGCGAGAGTGGGCTCCGACTGCCGGGTAGCGGAACGCAGACAAAGAAAAGGCGCCGCGTCCGCGGCGCCGTCTTCCTCTGTGCCAGGCTCCTACGGCAGGATTCGCCGCAGCGAGCTCGTCAGCGCGCTGATGTCGAGAGCCGAGAAGTCGAGCGTCAGTCCGATCCGATGGGTCGGACCCACGGCATGCGAGATGAAGGCGTAGTCGATCAAGAACCCCTGGACGTCGAGGCCGAGGCCCACCGTGATCGACACTTCCCCCTTGCTCAATAGGCCGAGGCGAAGCGCGAGAGTGGGCACGGGCTCGTACGTGACTCCAATCCCGAACGAGCCGGGCAGGTGGATGTCAGTCGCCACGAGAACCATCCCGAGGAAACGCGCCGACAGGCCAAGTCCGAAGCTCGTCGGAAGGCTGTCCTGGGTGGCGTCGTACGACAACGCGCCGAACAGGTTCGAGAGCGTGATGCCTACCGCCGCGTCGCTGATTGCTACTGGCCCGAACGAGATCGGCGGCACACCCATCCGGAATGCAAGATCAAACGTGAAGCCTCTCCCACGCTCGTCACCGATCTTGGTCGAGATTCCCTTCAGCACGCCGCCCACGGAGAACGCCAGCGGGAGTGTGGGGAGGAACGAGAACATGCTCGGGTCAAGGCCGAATCCGAACATGTAGGCCGTGCTGGAGTATGCAAGGTCATCCGTGGGATTCCCCTGGGCGTCATAACCGTCGATGCCGCCGCTGTTGTAGAGCTCGACTGCAATGCCGAAGCCGCGCATTGCCAGAGCCAACGACGTGTAGTTGGCCACCCCCATGTGCGAGGAGTAGAACGAGCTGAAGCTGATGCCCGGAAGGCCTGCCAGCCCCGCCGGGTTGTAGTAAATCGTCTCGGCTCCCCGCACCACGGCGATTCCCGCTCCGCCCGCGCCGATCTGGCCCACGCCCGGAGCAATGTCGAGCACGGACGTTCCCACTTCGCCTACCGCCCCAAAGCCCAATCCTGCAGTGAGGAGGGCCACTCCAAGAACCACGAGCTTCCGTTGCATGTTGTCCCCTCCCTATCGCACGATGAGCAGACGGAAGACCGACGAGCGAATCGTCCTGCCGTCGCTGTCACTTGCTGTCAAGAAGCAGAAGTAGAGGCCGTTGCCGAGACGGTCGCCTGCTGTGTCCGTCAGATCCCAGTGATAGGTCTGACGTCCGTCTAGGGTTTCTTCCAGAACCTGAGGGCCGTCTATCTTGTACACCCGAAGCACGGGGTCGGTCGCGCCGCTCGGCAGAGCGAATCGGAACGTGGCGCCTGCCGCTCCAGTTGCTGGGTTCGGATACGCATCAAGGTACAGTTGCGGCCCGACGCGCACGAGATAGGACCGAGTCCCTGGCAGCCACCCCGCCGCCGACACGGTCAAGGTGACCGTGTACCCTCCCTCCTCCGCGAAGGCGTGCGTTGGCACCCGCTCTGTACTCGTCGTCCCGTCTCCGAAGTTCCACGCATAGCTGATGGTCAATCCTGTCGGCACCGGAGACGGGTTCGTGAGGGTCGGGGTGAACGTCACGTCGTCCCCGGGCTCGGCGGATGTCGGCACCCACGTGAACTGGGCCGCAAGCGTGCGCGGCTGGCCGGCCGTCACAACGACGGCTCGGGATCTCTCCGCCGTCGCCCCGTCGGTATCCGTGATGGTCAGCTTCACGGTGTAGGACTTAGCGACGCCGTACTGGTGCGAAGGAGTCTGGGCCGTGCTCGTGTTCGTGCTCGAGTCCGGATCTCCGAACGTCCACAGCCAGGCGATGATGCCCCCATCCGTGTCCGTCGATGTACTCGAGAACACGATGGTGTCGGCCGTCGTCGGCGAGGTCGGCGAGTACGTGAACTCAGCGACCGGAGGGTTGTTGGACTTGACCTGGACAGAACGCGTGACCGAGTCCTTCACGCCGTCGTCGTCCGTGACCACGAGGGTCACGGGCATGCTCCCGCCGCGCGGGAACACGTGATTCACCGTCTTTCCCGTCGCGTCTGTTCTCGCATCGTTGTCGAAGTCCCACTCGTAGAACTGGATCGTCCCGTCGGGGTCCGTTGACGCGCTGCCATCCAGACTCACAACGTCTCCGACCTCCGGCTCGGTCGGGGAGTAAGAGAACTCGGCCCGGGGCCTGACGAACTCGACCGACACAACGCGGGTCTTGTAGCCGTACGTCCCGTCGTCGTCCGTCACGCGCAACTGCACGATCTGCGCGCCTCCCGTCAGGAAGACGTTCGTGATGACCTTACCCGTCGCGTCGAAGTGCCCATCGCGATCGAAATCCCACTCGTACGCCACAATCGTTCCGTCGGCATCGCTCGAACCGTCGGCGCGGAACGTGACAACCTGGTTGATTCGGATCGTGTCTCCGGTCAACGGGGCGAACGTGAAGTCCGCGATCGGAGCCTGGTTGTCCCCGCTCGTTCCGCCGACAGATACCGGAACTCCTCTCGTCGTCACGTCCACGGCTAGGTCATTGTCGGTCACGGTCAGCGTCACCGGGTAGACGCCCGGAGACGCGAAGGAGCGCGTTGTAGAAGTGCCCGTAGCATCCGAAACGCCGTCCGCGTTGAAGTCCCACTCATAGAGAATGATCGTCCCGTCGGAGTCGGTCGAGCCGCTGGCGTTGAACGTCACGACCTGGCCTGTGTACGGTGTCGCGGGCGTGAACGTGAACGAGGCAGTCGGGGGAGCAGCCTGCACGGGCACAACCCGCGTCACCGCGCCTTTGGCTCCATCGTCGTCCGTCACGGTCAGCGTCACCGGGTGTCCTCTGACCTCGTCAAAGGAGTGTACGACTGAGGCGCCGGTGGAATCCGTGGTGCCGTCCGCGTCGAAGTCCCATTCGTACATGACCACCGTGCCGTCCGGATCCCCCGATCCGGCAGCCGAGAACGTCACCGCCTGCCCGAGCTTGGGCGAAGCAGGAGTGAAGCTGAACGTCGCCGTGGGGGGCGCGTTTCTGATGATCAGATCTCGCTCCGCCGACGAGATCGCACCGTGTTCGGTGGAGATCGTCAAGCGCACCCGGTACGTCCGGTGGTCGGCAAACGTGTGCGTCGGGTTCTGAGCGGAGCTATGCGTGCTGTCTCCGAAGTTCCAGCTCCACGAAACGATGTCGTCGGCCACGCTCGTCGACCTGTCGACGAACTGGACGGGGTCCTGGGTCGTCGGGTTGAGCGGCGAGTAGGCGAAGGCCGCCGCGGGCCCCGCGATCCTGATCGTCTTGACGATCGCCGCCGTCATCCCGTGGACGCACCGGACGACGAGCGTCACGTCGTACAGCCCGCCACTGACGTATTGGTGCGTCGGATTGCGCTGCATGCTTGTGCTGCCATCGCCGAACGACCACTCCCAGGACACCAGCGTGCCGCAGTCGCGATCCACGGAGAGATCCTCGAACCGGACGATGTCTTGAGTCGTCGGGCTGGCCGGCGTCCAGGTGAAGTCCGCCACGGGACTGATCGGCTGGACCGGCACGGTTCGCCTTACAGAGTCACATGCCCGACCGTTGTCGCAGACCGTCAATGTGGCCCATGCCGGGGAGGGAGGATTGGCGCAGGTGAAGGCGTGGGACACCGTGCGTCCCGTCGCCGACGTGCCGTCGCTGAACGCCCACGTGTAGGTGGCGATCGTGCCGTCGACGTCCGTCGAGCAAGCTCCGTCGAACAGCACCAGCTCCCCTGCACTCGGGTATGCCGGGGAGAACGTGAAGCAGGCCGTCGGCGCGCGGTTCGTGACGATGATGTCCTTCGCCACGTAGTGGCTTGCTCCACGATCGTCCCTGGCCTTCAGCGTCACGTGGTACGTGCCCACGGCGGCAAACGAGTACGTCTGAACGCGTCCCAGGCCGTCGTCGTACTGTCCATCGTTGTCGAAGTCCCACTCGAACAGGACGAACCAGGTTGGATCTCCCTCGACCTCCGCAGTGAAAGTCACTTGGGCTTCAACAGCGGGCGAGGCTGGGATCCAACTGAAGTCGACGGTCGCTTCCGCCAGGGCGACGTAGCTCACCCCCCAAAGGCAGCTAGCCAACAAGAGCGCGCTCAGAAAGCTCCTCTTCACCACCATGGCGTTCCCTCCTCCGCATCCTGCAAACACGTGAATATCATCACCATCCAGAGCTACTGCATCGTAGCTTCCGCCACCGGAGCCAGGCCGATGGCAGTCCTCCAACGCTTGACCTTTCGTCATCTCCAAGGGGGAAGCATGTCCGGTCAGGTGCCGCTCGGACATCCTGCCACCGTTGGAGAAGAACTGGGCCGCACGTTGACCCGCGAGGCGCCGGCCTCGCCCCCGCACGCCACAACAGGCGTTGCGAGGGGCAAGAAGACGCCGGACGAGCTCGCCGACTTCAGCCCGAGACTTGCCTGCACGGCCGCACCGCCGCGTGCGTCACCTCGCGGCGGGCGCCTAGAACAAGATGTGCACCGAGGCGAAGTGGGCCGCGTCGATGTCGCCTCCGAGGACGTATGCGTAGTCGAGGGAGACGGCACTGAATGCCCTGAAGCCAATGCCGAACGAGACCGTGCTTCTCCCGTCGAGGGACATCCTCCACCCACCCCGCAGAGCGATGGGTTCGACCGGCTTCCACTCGACGCCGGCTCTGAAGACCTGTTCGGCGCGCGGCCGGCCGACGCCCCAGTCGAAGTCGGCGGCAGCCAGGATCGAGAGCTCTTCCACCAGGACAGAGACGCCCAGCTTGTTGATCCAAGGGATGTAGTTCTCGGGATTCCCCGCCGTGCCGCGCCACTTCACCAGGGTCTGGCCGATGTCCATGCTGTTCAGGCCGATCGACATCGGGACGCCCGCAACCCGAAACGTGCCGATGAGCCCGAGGTCAACGCCAAAGCCCTCGGCCCGGCCATCGAGAATGCGCTCTCGGTAGAGCTTGGCCGCCGCACCAGCACAGAGACCTTCCACAAGCTCGAGGCCCACGGAGCCCATGTAGATGGAGTCCGTCGCGGTGAACGAGGCCGTGTTGCCCGGGTTCTCTTCGTCCCAGATCATGATGTCGGAGACCACCAGCGACATCCAAGTGACGGCGGCTCCAACACCACGGGCGGACTCAGTCTGAACCTGGATCGGAAGCACTGCACTCGCGTACTGATAAGCGATGCCGAGGTCGAAGCCGTAGGGCGCGGCATACATGGTGCCGACATCGACGTTCCGGGCGAGAGCAAGCGCGGCGGGATTGTAGAGTGGAATGGGGTGCCCGTCCGCCACCCCCGAGAACGCCCCGCCCATGCCGAGAACCCGTGCGTCCACCCCCAGGCGCGCGAATGCAACGCTGCCGATTCCAGACGGTACTTCTGCTGCCACGCACAGGCCCAGTGCTCCAACGAGCAGGGCCATCAGTACCAGAGCCCTCATCGCGACTCCTCCCCTTTCTCTTCTCACGGTGACCAGCTGATGCCAATAGAAGCCACGAGCCCTGTATAGTCGACGAAGGGCATCCCGCGCCCGCGATACTCTTGTCCCCTTGCGTCGCTCATCTCCAGAACAGGAAGCCATTGCCCGCCGAGGCGGAATGCCACGCCAAGATGGGGGCTCACGACAAACACAAGGCCTGCGCCGATCTCTACGCCGGCACCCCAGCCTGCAAGGTCCACAAGGCCCGCCGCCGGGAGGTCGAAGCTGGCCCGCCCGCCACAGAGTCCTGCGTACACCGTCCAATGGCTGAAGCTCGTCTCGGCGCCCAGTGCGACGGCGATCAGACTCGCGTTGGCGGAGAACTCCCTCTCCTTCACGGTCGCTCCGACTCCCCACACAGCCCCATAGACTCGAGGCGGGAGCCACTCTAGGTCGGCTGAGCCCTGCAGACGCAGGCCATAGCTCACGCTGAGCGCCGCGGACGCACCCGGCAACTCCCTCGCCTCCGAGACGAGGGAGTTCGCGTACTTCATGGAGCCGTAGGAGCTCAGCGCTCCCGCCGTCCAGGTCGCAGCCTGCGCGCAGGCCGCGACCCAGACAAGAGCCACGCTCACGATCAGCAACGTCCGTCGCATCTGCACAAGGATCCCTCCCTTCTCCCGCAAGAAAAAAGGCCCTGGAGCCACGCTCCAGGGCCTTGCAGATGTACTAGCGGAGGATGACCAGCTTCTCGACCGTGGTCTCCACCCACACGCCGTTCATGAGCACGTACGCCCGGTACAGGTAGATGCCGTTGGCGAGGTACTCACCGTAGTCGTTGTCGGTGTGCCACACGAGCTCGTTTCCGAATACCTCCTCTTCGTAGACTCTGTTGCCAGCAAGGTCGTAGATGACGATCCGCAGTGCCTCCACGTCGGAGCTGCGCACCGTGAACGTCGTCGTGTGGACATCCGTGATGGGGTTCGGGATGTTCATGACCTGCAACTCGGCCGGAGTGTCACGCCCTGCCGGGGAGTTGGTCGCCATCGCCTTCGGGATTGCGATCGCAGCGCTCGTTGACGTGCTCTCGACCCGGATGTTGTCGACGAGCCAACCCGTGTAGTTGTTGTACCACTTGTCCCCCGAGTCAAACCCAAACCGAATCAGCATGGTGCTCGCCCCGGAGGGTACGAGGTAGGGTCCTTCTTGTTCCGTCGTCCATTCCTTGACCGACGGATCGGCCGCGCTCCGTTCCCAGATCGTCTGCCACGCGCCGCCATCGAATTGGACCTGAACGTAAGTCCGATCGAAGTTGTCGCCGCCGGCAAACGACTCCACGTGCCGATACTGGTCGAGCGTCACACGGAACGCATCCACTGGCCCAGCCGGCCCGCTCACGAGGTCAATGATCGGCAGCGTCAGAGTCAGCATGCCGCTCGTGGTGGCCCCGGTGTTGTAGTCCGCAACGGTCAACCGGCCGTAGTAGGCCGCGTGGTTGGCGTCGCCAAGGTTACCCGACTGGATCTCATCGTTGATCGTCGGAACTTGGGTCACTGGATCTGGGTTCGGCGCCTGGTCCGTCCCCGTGTACCGCCAGAGGCCCGTCCCGCTCCACTCTGGGTCTTGCTCGAAGTCCTCCCACAGCAGGGTGACTTCGCGCCCCACAATGATGCAGCAGGAGAGCTGCGCCATCATCTGGCCGCCGCGGATCTTCGCCTTCAGCGTGAAGTTGAACGTACCCGCCTCGCGAGCCATCCCCGTGATGTAGGCGATTCGCGTGTCGCTGGGATGGAGATCCAGGCCCAAGCCCGGCGGCAGCGTACCGCTGACGCTCCAGTCAATGTCCGTCAGAGCAGGCCCGCCCGTCACGCGGATCTCTTCTCTGTAGTACTCGCCGACCGTCGTCTCCTGCCTCGGGCAGTCCATGATCGACAGGGAGCTGCTTCCGGCCATCAACGTCACTTCGTCGACGAGCCATCCCCACGCCTCGCCCTTCTTGCCGTTGTTGTAGGCGTCCACCGAGTCAAAGCAGAAGGAGACAACGATCTTGTCGCCCTTCTTCAGGATGATCCCCGTGTCCGCCTCTTCCCAACGCCACTTCGGGTCGGAGACGTCAATAGATGACCGAGACCAGACGGTCTTGGCCGCGCCGCTGTTGATCGCCACGGTGACCCAGGTCTTGTCATACTCGCCGCCGGCGTAGTACTCCACGTCGCGCCACGACTTGAAGCCGATGACCAGTTCCTGGCCCACGTGGCTGTCGTCCGTGACGACCCACTCGCCGGTGTTGTTGAACGGATACGGATTGTACATGCAGCCCTTCTTGCGGCCGCAGTTGACACCGTAGTTCGGGTCGTGCGCCTGCGCAGGAGTGCCGTTGTCCTCCATGCCGAAGTAGGCAACGACACCGAGATCGCCCTGAACGGTCGGCGTGTCGAGCGCGTACTTGACCATCGATGTCTGATGCCACAGGTTCTCGTCATCGCAGTCAAGGGTGCCGGTCGCAGGAAGCACCTTCCCGGTGCCTGCATTGATCCACGTCGTGGGGAGTGGCTGCTGAGGTGCGCCGAAGTGCTCGATTACACCGATCTGTGCAGCCTGCGGGATCGTCTGCGAAGGCCGAATGATCAGGGAGAACGTCTTCTGGTCCGGCCGCGAGCCATCTCCGCAGTGCAGGGTCAGCGTGACCAAGTACGTCCCGATTGTATCCACGTCGGGCTTTCCGTAGATCTTGCCTACGGGATCGAGCGCCAGTCGTCCGGGCAGCTCGTCTCTCTCCCGGCCGTCCGGCCAGACGACCGAGTCAAGCTCCCAGTAGATGCGCTGGCCGTCGCCCATCGGGCACAACGCGAAGTACGTGTAGCTATCGGACTGCACCGTACCATACTTCTCATCTACCCCGCCCTGCGGCAACCCGTCAGTGCAGATCTTGCAGCCAGGCTTGTCGTAGCTGTGGTGCTTCTCGATGTTGTCGACAACCCAGCCGAAGTGGTCGTTGGCCGCGCCGTCGACCGAGTTGAAGACGAAGCGAATCCGCATCCTCGTCGCACCCGGCGGGATCATGAGCCGGTGCGCGTCATCGGTGTAGGGTTCGTGGTCCGGATCGAGATAGTGCGTGATCTCCACGTGCTCCCAGATCGAGGAGCTCACGTCGGTGGAGTCCTTGTACCACACGGTCTTCCAGCCGGTATTCTTGAGCGCGGCCGCATAGCTTGGGTCTGCCGAAAGCGGGTAGCATGCCATGTTGTAGAGCGAGGGATCAATGCACCCTGCTCCGCCGCGGTTGTAGACCGCGTAATGAGGCTCGATGTCTCCGTTGATGTAGTGCGTCGAGGGAGTGACAGGCCCCTGGCACGTCGCCGACTTGAAGTAGCTGTTCGGATCGTAATCGAACGGATCGAACCAGCCGGGCAGGCCGCTGTCACACGCCGGCCAAGCCGGATTGCCCAGGTTGTCGACGAACTGGATCTGCACGTACGTCCAGTCGTACTCGCCGCTCTCGTAGAACTCCACCTCGCGGAACTGGTCGAAGTCAATGCTGATGTAACGATCGGCCGGGTTCACTTCGTTGTACGGCGAGCAGATCGCCCCAACGGCGCGCTCGCCGGACTTGTACGTCCCCGCCTCGGGGTTTCCGAAGTAGATCGCGTAGTCGGGTGACGCAAACGGGATGACGTCCTCTGGAATGCTCGGCGTGAAGTCGGCCGTATAGACGATCTTCCACAGGTTGTCGTCATCCAGTGGCTGGCAGTGCGGGCAGAAGACCGAATCTGCGCACCAGTGCTCGAATTGGAGCGGCGGATTCTGCGGCCCGAGCTCACCGTCGTCGAAATCGTAGATCCCGTCACCTACATCCTGCCCCGCAAGAACGTCGAAGGGCCACTCGGGCTCGAGGTTGTAGTATCCTCCGGTGCCCGGGCCGAAGATGCTGTCCGTCCACTCCACCTGCACGCGGTCAACGACTGACGTGCTCGCCGCAATCGGCAACGCGCCGCCTGGGCTTCCTACGTAGTCGCCTACCACGTTCGCCAGCACCATGACCTTGAGCACTTTCAGGTTCATGATCGGCGCGTGGCTCTGGAGGTCAGCGAGCGTCCTCGGGCTCGACGAGAGCGGCGTGTAGCTGTCAAGCACGAGCGTGCTGGGGTCCTCGTCAATCCAGGTTCCAAACCACCAGCGCTGACTACCTGTCGGGGCGTAGTTCGTGCACGTCGGGGACGGCCCGTCGCGCCGACTGATCGCCAGGTAGCCTCCCTCAAGCGCAAGCGCCATGCTCGGCGCGTCGACCTGCAGTAGGTCGACTTCCATGTGCCTGAACCGAAGCGCCGTCAGCTGCGCCAACGTCATCCGGCTCCCGGTGTCGAGGGCGACGTAGGCCCAGTCGCCGGCCGTGTGCGTGCCGAGCTCCGCGCTCCAGTGGTTCCCGTAGGGAGTCTCGCAGTACGGGGCGGAGCCGTCGCTGTCACAGATGGCGTGGTCACCGACGAACCACCACTCGGCCTGTCCCGCTTCGCCCGTCTCAAAAGTGATCTCTGCCCACGCCGTGAGCTGGACCACGCCCGCGGCGATCAGCAGAAGGGCCGCCAAGAGCCCAATGCTCTTCGCGTTTCGCATGCTCTTCCTCCTTGCACTCCTCTTCTCTCGCCGCGACGCCTCGCGCAGTGCCCGCGGCCTCTCTCGCCGAGGGAAGCTCCAAACGCCCTCCGCTGGCTTCACGGCGGCGGAAGCGTAAGCTTCCGACGCATGCGGGAATTATAGATCTGATCTGCGTCTTCGTCTGTGATCTACGTTACGCAGGTCAGTCAGATCATGGGTGGACCGAACCAAGAAGGCCCCGGATGACGCCTTCCCATAAGCCCTCCTCCCAACGTCTCCTAGCCGCCGGCGACGGAGGATAGGTCGAGCACGAGAGGAAGGGTCACGATGAGGCGATCGCCATACGAACGCACCCACTCTTGAAACCCGCCTGTCAGGACGCTCAGGTTCGTGTAGCCCAGAGGAAGCATGGTTTCCGCGAGCCGTTCGGCTTGAGATCCGTCCGCGTCGTAGAAGATGACGGGCACGTTCCTGGGGAGGAGCCCCATCCAATGGACCGCTGTATCAAACGGCAGGTTCACAGCGCCCACGAGGTGTCCACTCGCATACGCGTCGGGCTGTCGGAGATCGATGACGAGCGCAAACCTGCCCGAGGCCTCCTGCACGCTCATCAAGTAGGCAGCTGGATCCACGACCGTGCCTCGGAGAGAGAACACAACACGCGACTGGCTGGGCGCGTTCGTCTCCATGACGATCGTCTTCTCGATCGTGGCTCCTCCGTACCCGGCAGTGGATAGCCGAACGCCGAAGCGAACTTCCCGCAGCGGTGGCAGGGTGGTCTGACTGAGAAATGTCGTCGTGCAGCCGCAGGACGGCGCCACACTGAGGATCACCAGATCCTCGTCGCCGAGGTTCTGCAGCACGAAGTCATGTGAGACCTCGGCGCCCTCGATCACTACGCCAAAATCGTAGACCTGCTCCGACACTCCGAGAACAGGAGCGCCGAGGCACACTCCCGACAGCATGAACACCGACATGACCGCCAATGCCATCGATATGCCCTTCATGGTTCGACTCCTCTCGCGCCGTGCGCCTTCTGCGCAAGAGCATCGGCGGCAGCTCGCCTGACGCAAGGACACGCGCGCCCTTCAGGGAGGTCAGCGAGTCGCAGAGCCGCGTTCAAGCCCGAACGCGTCGGCATGGCTCGCGCAGGCGCACGCGCCACCGCACGACTTCACTCCGCATGTCGCGCCCCCTATACTCTCCTCTTGCAGCGAAGGAAATAGGGGGACGTCATGAGGGCGAGATCCGTTCTTGTGCTGTTGATCGGTCTTGCAGCGCTTAGCGGCTGCATGGGCCCCGTGGACACAGGGCCATCAGGTGACGGAGCCATTCAGTTGCACATCGTTCGCGATGGCGGCTCCGAGGACGGCGTGACGCCACGCGTGATCCCGCAAGCCGCCACGAAGATCCGGGTCCGGGTGTGGCATGCCACGTCCGGATACAACGTCGTCGCCACCGCTGCCCTGAGCGCGGGCAGCGTCGATCTGAAGATCGCGGTTCCGGAGGACGACGGCTACACGGTCGACATCGTCTCGTACTTCGTCACTCAGGGACGCCCTACGGCCCTGACGGGTGGGCGGGCGCCTGACGTGTCCGTCGATGCGGATAAGACAACCGACGTCAATGTCACACTCCGCCCATGGGCGACGGAGACATCGGGAGACACGACGGTCGCCCCGCTGGATCCCTACACGATGCGGATCGTGGCCACGGACGCTGATGGGCTCATCACCCGACAGACCTTCGAATCGGCCAGACTGTATGCGTCCACGACGAGCTTCCAGTCCGCTCTGACCCTCCTGCCGTCGGGGCCCGGGTCGCTGGGCGTGGTGATGGACGACCACATGTCGTTCGCGGCGACGGCTCCTGACGTCTCCGTCATCACGACGCTCTACGCTGCGGCCCTGGTAGAGTTCACGCGCGGTTGGCGGGACGAATCGTTGGCCGACGCGGCGGAACGGTCTCTGTTCGTGGAGCTACCCAATCGCCACATGGGCGCGGCGCTCCACCACCTCGTGATCGACCCGACAACCGGGGGAATCGTCATCGACGTGTCGAGCCTCTGAGCTCTGAGACCCTCCTCTCTTGAGCGGCACGCGCGGCGCTTCCGGGGTCGCTCGCCCGGACAGAAAGGGGCATCCCTCCGGGTCCCGCCGGCGGCCGCCCTTGTCCCCCACGCTCGGGGTAGGTAGCCTCTCGACATGGCTGACGCTGTCGCAACGAATCGTAGGGCCCGGCATGACTACTCGATCGAGGACACGATGGAGGCCGGGATTGTGTTGACCGGAACGGAGGTGAAGAGCCTCCGTGCCGGCCACTGTTCGTTGCAAGAAGGCTACGCCGTCATCCGCAACGGCGAGGCGATCCTCAAAGGCGTTCACATCGCGCCGTATCAGGAGGGCTCTTCCGCGAATGTGGAGGCCGTTCGCGACCGCAAGCTCCTCATCCATCGCCAGGAGATACGGCGCCTGGTCATCAAGCTTCGGGAACGCGGATACACGCTCGTCCCGCTCAAGCTCTACTTCCTCCGCGGCCACGCCAAGGTCGAACTTGGCTTGGCCAAAGGCAAGACCCTTGTCGACAAGCGCCACAAACTACGGGAAGACGATGACAAGCGCAAGATGCAGGAGGCGATGAAGCGCTTCAGCCGCGGCGAGCGCGTCTAGCGCGCACTCACGTAAACGGCGCGAAGAGAGGTAGGTTCCCTGTAGCGTCGCACCTTGTGTGCGACGGTCGGGTGTCGAACACGTCGTCGGAGACTCCTCCCGGCAGCGCCGAGCCGGGAGGCTAGCTCCCGACGCTACAACGGAGCGGCGGACCCATCGCGCGCCTCTTCGCTTCTTTGTGCGTGATGCGTCCCGCGGCTGTCCAATCTCTCACCTAGCCCATCCACCACGCGGAAGATGCCTTCCTCACCGGCCACTACAATCGGAAGAGAACCGCCAGGAGAAGCAGCCACCCCATCAGCTTCTCCCAAGTTGTCCACCTACGAACGGAAAAGGATAGCCTCGCGCTTGAAGAGCTGGATCGCGAGGGCAATCAGGACTCCGCCGCAGACGATGTTCGCGGCCAGCGTCAAGAGGATGTCCTGGAACACCACGTCCCCCACGATGATGGATTGCAGGACGTACAGCGCGTTCGCGACCGGGATCAGGAACTGCGCGCCCCGGAACGTCGCCGTCCCCGCCATCGATACCATCCCGACAAGCACGATGACCATGTAGATCGGCAGAAGGTACGTGCTGGCCTCTTTCTGGCTCCGCGCGTACGTTCCAACGATGACGACGAGAGCCGCCAGAATGACGGCGAGGGGCACGAGCACGGCGATCATCCAGCCGAACGCCGCGACATCGATGCGGAACACCGCGGAGGTCGGCAGGGACGATGGGGTGAGCCCCGCCCCGAACGCCCGCACACCGATCAGGAGACCCAACGCCGAAAGAAGGCAAGACGAGAGCGAGATCGTGAGGACGGTGAGGAACTTCCCGAGGACGATCTCGGTCCGCGACAGATGGCTCACGAGGAGCGTGGCAATCGTGCTCCGCTCTTTCTCGCCGGCCGTGATCTCCGCCCCAAGGCCCATCGCCCCGGCAAGCACGGCGAGCACCATGAAGTACGGGAGGAGCCGGCTCAGGAACGCGCGGCCGAACGACTCGCCCGCAGCGACGTCGGCCGTCTTCACCGTGAGCGGTGGGCTGAGGTCGCCGTAGTTGTGCCCCAGCGCTTCGAGCTTGGCACTGACGACATGATCTCGGTACCCCTCGAGGAACCGGCGCGCACCGGCAGCCGCGAGGCTGGAGAACTGGCTCGCTTGGTCGTAGTGCAGAGTCACCGCGAGCCCCAGGCTCTCTTCGTCCGGCGACCTCACGACCTCCATCACGACGTGGCCTACGTCGCGACGCAATGCGTCCAGGGCTCGTTCGCGATCGAAATACGGCCGGACGTGGAACTCGTCGGTGAGAGCAAGCTCCCGCGCGAAAGCTGCGTTGCCCGACGTGTCGACGACAAGCACCATGGGGACAAGAGTCTCCACCCGAACCCGCTCGGCCTCGCCGAACCGAGACATCACCGACACAACCATCGGGTAGAAGAGAAGAGGGAACACAACGGTGAGGAAGAACGTCCTCCGATCACGGATTGCGCCAAGCAACTCCTTGGCGAACAGCAGCCGGATGTTCTTCAGCATGAGGTCTCGGTCACTTCGACGAGGACGAAGCCGGCCCGGCGGGCGTCGTCGGGGTGGGCGGCGCCGCAGGCGGTGTGGCCTGCGACTCGGTCTGGATTGCGGACGGAGAGGCGGAGCCCGTCCCTGCTTGTCCTAGGGCAGCGCCCGCTAGTTCCGCCTGCGCTGTCGCATCAGGAGTCACGAGCGAGGGCGCCGTCGTAGCTGGCGTTGGAGCCGCCCCCGAACTCGGCGTGGATGCCGGAGCCGTTGTCGACGGCGCCGCCGGGGGCACAGGCGCCGTGGCCGTCGTTGTCTTTGCCGGCGTCGCTGGCGTTGTCGTACCCGTCGCCGGAGCCGTTGCGGCGACGGTCGCGGGCTGCGCCGGCGGCGGCGTGGTCACCCCTTGGGACGCACTCGCCGGAGTCCCCGTGCCCAGGGAAATGCCGGCCGGAGCCTGGGCTTTCGCGCCACGGCTGGACGGAGGAGCGTCATCCTTCATGAAGATCCTTGTCTGTACAGCCTCGACAACCCCCGATGCATTGCGGCTGTAGTACGACACGGCGCGCGCCCCGTCGTCTCCCGTGAGGCGAAACGGGCTCGAGTAGAGGAGCCACGCTCCATCGTTGATGCGGTAGTAGGTCGAGCTTCGACCGTAGGTCGACTCCTGTGTCCGCCGCAGCGTGACTCGCGTCTCCGAAGTGACCCAGGTTCCGCGGGAGTCGCTGAACTTCGGGTCGCCGACCTCGATCGCGGTCTGTGGTGAGTGGTTGTCGAGCAGGAACGACACGGTCTTCTTGGGCTCGGCGTTGCCCAAGCGGTCGATTCCGTAGTAGGTGAGCTTCTTCGGGCCATCGTCTCCCTTGAGAAGAATCGGGCCGGTGTACGTCGTCCACGCGCCGCCGTCCATCGAGTACTTGATCTCGGCCAGTCCGCTGCCGGGATCCGAGGCCGTCAGCGTGATCGGCGTCTGCGATGTCACGACGAGCGAACCGTCCGGCGCAACGAGATTCCCGGCATACGTTGGGCCGGCGGGTGAGATCTCCGTCAACTGGGCCGGCGGCGTCATCAGCGGCCGGAGGTCGTTGATCGGGTAGTACGGCTCGTCGCCGATTCCGTCCCTGTTCCCGTCCCCGCCTTCGTAGTCGCTCCAGTAGTTGCCGCCCTTGCTCTCGTACCAGAGGTTCCAACCCTCAGGGTCAAAGGCGGGAAGTCCGTTGTCGAGGAAACTGTTGCCCGAGACGACGTTGTCTTGCGACTGCGCGCCCATCACGACGCCGTACCGACACTCTGCGATCACGCTGGACGCAATCCGGTTGTCCCGCGAATTGAGCAGATAGATCGCGGCATCCGAGCGAGACACCTGGACCTTTTCGATCCGCCCGTTCGCGACGGAGTTCAGGTACACACCGGCGATCCGCGCCCGCTCGATGACGCAGTCGCGAATCACAAAGTGGCTCGTCGTGTGATCAATGTAGATGCCGTAGTCCGCGCTTCGGGGCGAGATGCTCCAGCCCTCGATGACATACGGATCTGCTTCGCTGCCGCTTCCGGACATCACGCCGTTGGCGTATGTAAAACCCTCGTCGCCGTAGATGTAGATTGGCTCGTGGGTTCCCCACCACAAGAACCCTCCGACCTGCCCCCCCACCAGGCCGGCCGACACGACGGCGGTCACCACCAGTGCCATCGCCCATGCGACCTTCCTGCCCATGGTTGCCTCCTTCAGCTGCTGCAGGAGGTCAGGATATCACGCGGCGGCCCTCAAGGGAACCCCTACACCATCGCCTCGCGACCAATCGAAGCAAAGAAGACGTCTTCGAGGTCCGCCTCTCCGTAGGCGGCCGCAAGATCCTCCTGCGTCCCGAGTGCGTGGATCCGGCCTCGGTACAGGATGGCGACGCGATCGCACAGCTTCTCCGCCAGGCGCATGACGTGCGTCGACAAGAGGATGGTGCGTCCCTGAGCACGGAAGATTGCCACGGTCTCCTCGACGCTTCGCGAAGCCATGATGTCGAGTCCGAACGTCGGCTCGTCGAAGATGAGGATCGCGGGATCGTGAATGATGCTCCGCGCGAGCGACAGCTTCTGCTTCTCCCCGGTTGAGAACGTGCCAACTCGCCGATCCGCCAACGTCGTCATCGCCAACATCTCGAAGATCTCGCCCGTTCGCCGCTGGACCTCGGCGATCGACATTCCGCTGATGCGCCCGAAGAAGCGAAGGGTCTCGCGCGCGGTGAATCGGTCATAGAGGCCTGTCTCGGTGGCCAGAAAGCCGATCTGCTCTCGGACGCGATCCGCTTCCTTCCTCGTGTCGAACCCCGCGATGGTCACGCTGCCCGACGTCGGCGTGAGCAAGGTCGCCAGCATGCGCAACGTGGTGGTCTTGCCGGCACCGTTCGGTCCAAGGAGGCCAAACACCTCGCCGGCCCGACACTCGAACGACACGTCGTCCACCGCGCGCATGATGCCACGGCGCGTCTTGAAGTCCTTCGTCAGGCCGCAGGCTCTTACCAGGATGTCGCTCATAGCGCGTCGAACCCGACGAAGGGGCGCAGCACCGCGGGAATCTCAACGGACCCGTCCTCCGCCTGGTTGTTCTCGAGGATGGCCGCCATCAAGCGCGACGTCGCCAGGCCCGACCCGTTGAGAGTGTGGACGAAAATAGGCTTCTCCTTCGGGCTCGGCCGGTAGCGGATGTTGCCGCGCCGCGCCTGGAACGACTCGCAATTGCTGCAGGACGAGACTTCGTAGTACCTCCCCTGTCCGGGCAGATACACCTCGAGATCGACCGTCCTCGTCGCCTGCTGGGCCATGTCCTCGGTTGTGAGAAGCGCCACGCGGTAGTGCATGCCCAGTGCCCGAAGGACAGACTCGGCATCCTCAATCAGGGAGTCCTGCTCGACGTACGAGGACTCCGGCGTTGTGAACTTGAACAGCTCGACCTTGTTGAACTGGTGAATGCGGATGAGGCCTCGCTCTTCCTCGCCGTAGCTCCCGGCCTCGCGCCGGAAGCAGGGCGTGTATGCAACGTACTTCTTCGGCAGCTCGTCCGCCGCCAGAGTCTCGCCGCGATGCAGATTCACAAGCAGGCTCTCCGCCGTCGGGTTGAGGTAGAGACCATCCTTCTCGATGGCGTAGATTTCGTCGGCGAACTTCGGCAGCTGGGACGAGACGTAGAAGCTCTCTCGATTGGCCACGAAGGGCGGGAAGATCGGCGTGTAGCCGCGCTTCGCGTGATGCGAGATCATGAACTGGATCAGAGCCAGTTCGAGAAGCGCTCCTCGGCCCACGTACATCGGGAACTTCGCCCCGGCAATCGCCGCCGCGCGGCGGAAGTCGAGCAAGCCCTTCTCTTCCCCAATCTCCAGGTGGTGACGCACGCTGAAGCTTGGTTCGCGGCGGGTCCCGAAGCTCCGCAGGATGGTCTTCTGATCCTTCGCTCCAACGGGAACAGATGAGTGAGGTACGTTCGGCAGTCGGCCGACGAAGTCCTCGATCTGTTGTTCGACGGCGCGGAGATCCTCATCCAACGCCGCCGCGCGACTCGCGACGATGCCGAGCCTCTCCAGCAGATCGTCGGCGCTCCTCCCCGCCTTCTTGCGGGTCGCGACCTCCTGTGATCCGCGGTTTTTCTCCGCTTTCAGTTCTTCGACCTCGCCGATCAGCTTCCGCCGCGCGGCGTCGAGTTCAAACAACGGAGCCAGATGAATCGACGGATCGCGCGTCTTGAGCCGCGCCTCCATCTCCGCTGGGTGCTCCCTCAACTCCCGAATGTCGAGCATCGTCACGGCCTCCGTTTCGCAGTCCGATTCTAGGAGACGGCGGAGCGCCAGGCAATGAGACGGCGTTGCGGCGTGTTCCGCACGTGTCCCGACCTTCGGCTCGACGGGGTATAATGCCACGCCGCAGCACGATCTGCGGCGTTCGCACCGTTCCGGGAGGCTCAAAGCCATGCGGCTGTTGATGTACTCGAAGGCGCTGTACTCGAGCTGGCTCTACTACAGCCCGGACCGCATCCTGTTCGACGCCGGCGAGGGCGCAAGCTCGGTCCTTGGCAACAAGGCGTTCGCCATCCGCCGGGTCTTCCTGTCGCATGGACACGCCGATCACGTTGGCGGTCTCGTTGGCCTCGTCAACATCCGCAACAACGCCATGGGGGACAAGGAGAAGGAACTGTCCATCTACTACCCGAAGGACAACTATCTCGTCACGGAGATGATGGCGTTCCTCGCCCGGACCAATCGCCGACTGAACTACGTGCTAGAGTGGGTCCCGCTCGTCGCCGGAGATCGCGTCCCACTGGAGGGCGGTGCGACTCCGCGGTGCGTCGAAGCGTTCCCCACCGCGCACGTCCACAATGAGAAATCCCTGGGGTTCAACATCGTGGAGCACCGCCATCGACTGAAGCCTGAGCTGGCCGGCCTGCAAGAGGACGACATCGTGAGCATCGTGCGCGCCAAGGGAAAAGAAGCGGTGACTGACCACTACGAGCAGAAGCTGTTTTCCTACGGCGGCGATTCGGTTGCCATCAAGCCGGCCTACGTCGCCGACACGGAGATCCTGTGCCACGACACAACGTTCCTCGATGAGGAAGACCGCAAGGAGTACAAGCATGCGACGCTCGCCGAAGCCATCGGCGTTGCGCGGGAAGCCAGAGTCAAGAAAGAACTCATCTGCTTCCACATCTCCAGCCGCTACAAGGCGAAGGTGAAGGAGATCGAGGCCGCCGGAGGGCACTTCGATGGGTTGGATTGCCGTGTCACTCTCGTCCCGCCGGGCCGCGTGTTCGTCGCTGAGTAGCGCGAGTGGAGTTCCTGCCTGCCCTTCGTTACGATCAGCCTGTTCGACACACGCCTAGGAGGAGTTATGGTTCAACGGAAGTCGACTCGCATTCTGACCTCGCTCCCCGGCCCCAAGTCCGCCGCCGTGCTGGCCCGAAAGGCGAAGTTCGTGGCTGCGCCGCTCGAGGCCTACGCGCCTTTCATCATTCGCTCGAGCGAGGGCTCCATCATTGAGGACCTTGACGGCAACCGCTTCATCGACTTCACCGGAGGGTGGGGCTGCTTGGCCGTCGGTCAACGGCACGAGCGGATCGTCCAGGCTCTTCGAGAGCAGATGGACGACTTCCTCCACACAGATTTCACCGCCGTGCCCTACGCACCGTTGATCGAGTTGGCGGAGGTCCTATGCCAGCACACGGCGATCGAGGGCGACAAGAAGGCAGCGTTCTTCAACAGCGGCGCCGAGTCGATCGAGAACGCAGTCAAGATCTCGCGCGCCTACACGAAGCGCAAATCCGTTCTCGTGTTTGAGAACGCGTTCCACGGTAGAACTCTCCTGACCATGACCATGACGCACAAAGCGAGGCCCTACAAGACGGGCTTCGGGCCGTTCGCCTCCGACGTGTACCGACTGCCGTACCCGTACGAGTATCGAAAGCGTGTGACACCGGAGGACATCGAGTCCTCTCTCCTCTCGCTCGTCGACCCCTCCGAGGTTGCCGCGATGGTGATCGAGCCGATCATCGGCGAAGGGGGGTTCCTGATTCCGCCTCCCTGGTTCCTGCCGTTCCTCCGAACGCTCGCCGACAAGTACGGGTTCGTGCTTGTGTTCGACGAGGTTCAGTCGGGCGTTGGGCGCACGGGGAAGTTCTTCGCCTTCGAGCACTTCGGCGCGGAGCCCGATCTCGTATGCGTCGCGAAGTCCCTCGCCTCCGGTCTTCCGCTTTCGGGAGTCGTCGGGCGCGCCAAGATCATGGACGCTCCTATCCCGAGCGCCATCGGAGGGACCTACGCAGGGAACCCGCTGGCCTGCCGAGCCGCTCTCGAGGTCATTCGCATTCTGGACGAGGAGAATCTGCTCGAGCGCGCCACTCACGTGGGGGACAGAATCCTGGCTCGCTTCCGCAAGCTTTCGGATCGCTTCGACGTTGTAGGCGACGTTCGTGGACTCGGCGCGATGGTGGCCGTCGAATTGGTGAAGGACCGCTCGACGAAGGAGCCCGCCAAGGACATCACGAGCCACATCGCGCAGACGGCTCTCGCCAACGGCGCCATCTTCCCGACCGCCGGGCTTCAGGGAAACGTCCTGCGGGTTCTCGTCTCGCTTGTCATCAGCGACGCGCAGATCGACGAAGGAATGGACATTCTGGAGGACGCCTTCGCGAGCGTTCTGGAGAAAGCGAGAGAGTAACGCGAGAACCGGCCGTGCCGTCCGGCGCGCCCACCCGTGTCCGGTAGCGGCTTGTGGTTTCATGTCGACAGGGTCGCGTGCTCGTTGGGAACTGGTTTCCCGCGCAGCCATATCCAGAAAGCCCCGCGCACACTGCGATGCAGACTTGACAACGGCACCCTTCGTTGCCATACTGGCGGCAGATCCTCATACCTAGGGGGTACGACGTGAACAAGGCAGAACTCGTCGAGAAGCTGGCGAAGGGCACCGGGCTCACCAAGAAGGATGCACGGGCGGCGCTGGACGGCGTGGTCGATGTGATCACGCAGGCACTGGCGAAGAACGAGCCAGTCATCATCACCGGGTTCGGGAAGTTCGAGACCCGAAAGCGCAAGGCGACGACGCGGATGAATCCGCAGACCGGGCAGCGCATCAAGACCCCGGCC
>CAYUSW010000141.1:0-3505 GCA_964447445.1 uncultured Thermotogae bacterium | reverse complement strand
GACCAGTCGCGACGCGTCCGTGTCGCCGAAGTGGTAGGGGTAGAGGATCTTCGGCCGAATCACAAGCGCCACGTCGGCGACCATCTCCGGCGTCATCGTGTAGGGCAGGTTCATCGGCAGGAAGGCCACGTCGATGCCCCGCACCGCCTTCAATTCCGGCGTGTTCTCCGTGTCGCCGGCTACGAGCACGCGCAAGCCGCCGAACGTGAGGATGTAGCCGTTCCCATCGCCGCAGCGGTGGAACGGGTCCCCCGACTCGCGCCTGTGCACGAGGTTGTAGGCCGGGACCGCCTCCACGCCAAGGCCCTGCACAACCGTCATGTCGCCGTTACGCATGGCGATCCCGCTCTCGATCGCGCCTTCGCACAAGACCGTGTGGACGACGCCCGTCGTCTTCGTCCGGATCTCGGCCAACGCGCCCGGATCCAAGTGATCGCGGTGCTCGTGTGTGATGAGGATCACATCCGCCTTCGGCAGCTTCGAGTAGTCGGCCACGCGGCTGAACGGGTCCACGTATACGTTCTTCCCCCCGTGGCGGAAGAGGAGCGACCCGTGCCCGAGGAACGTGATCTCCAAGTCCCCTTGTGACGTCTTGAGCCTGTCTGTCTCGAACCCTTGCTGTTGCATGCGTCCGCCTCCCGATCACTGCCCTCGGCCGCGCCGGCCGCTACGCCCGTCTTGCACCTAGAACTCTGCGATCTCTAGTGGAGCGCCGCTTTGAGCCATGCGCCAGACGATCGACGTCCCCCGCGCGAGCCGGAAAGAGGAGAAGATCTCGTAGCCATACTGCGCGACAACGGGCTTCAGAAACGTGAACACCTCGTCGAGGATCCGCCTCGTCACCGCGGCGTCGGCCACGCGCTCCATCTCGCCGCGCACGCGTACTTGAACGTCACTCTTCGCATCCCAGTACGCGAGCTCGATCGAGCCACCCGCCACCAGTTGCTGGTGAACATCTTTCTGAACGCCCGTGCAGAACACGAGCCCCGCCGGCTCGACGAGCGCCGTCTGCATCGCCCGCACGCGCGGCGCCCCGCGTTCCACCGTCGCCATGAACGCCACCGGATGTGCCTTCACGAACTCCAGAACTTCCTCTCGCTTCATGGTCCTCCTGTCTCTTCCTGCGGCGCGCGGAGTGCTAATCCAACAGCTTCGCCGCCGCCACGAGATCGCGCCCGAGGCATCGCGCATCGAGCACGGCCAGTCTCCTCTCCGTCGCTCTTCTCGTCACGTCACTTCGTACGCTTCCGCGCCCAGTCAGCCGTCTCTTGGGCGAGGCAACGTGCCTCATCCACGCCTTCAACCGCTTGGCCGGCGCTCACATGATTGGCGCCCGAGTAGATGTCCTTGTTGCGGAGGTCGCGCAGGGGTGAGAACTCGTGCACGTAGTTGGCGAGTGGCGCCGCTCGCAAGGCAGAGTGCGGCATCGTGCTCGCCGACCTCCGCACGAGTCCGTCGCGTCTGCGTGCCGGGTCTTCGCCGTCTGGCCGCGACCTCGCGGTCTACTGCCAGGGCTAGCTCTGCAGGTATCGGTTGAGGTCACGATAGAAGTTTTCGTGCCCGCCAAGGGCGAGAAGGGTCACGATCTCCTCTGCGTCGTCCACGAGATAGGCCATCAGATAGAGCTGCCCTGTAAGTCGGAACTTGTGAACGAACACGCTGCGCAGATCGCTGCTCTTCTGCGCACCCGCCAGCGGGTTCGCGCAGATCATGTCTACTTGCCTCTCCACTTCGGTGCGCAACGCCATGGGGAGCTTCTCCGCTGTCCGGTTGAACTTGGGGAATGCTCGAGGCGTGTACGTCACGACAGCACTCAGCCGCGTCCGTACGGCTCGACTTCGCCGCGTGCCACGCCTTCGAGCGCCTCGAGGATGTCGGCGCGGAACTGAGGATGAAGCTCGGAGTACTGCCGGACGAAGTCCTCAAGCGCGAGCTGGACAACGTTGCTTGTCGTGCGTCGCTCGGCTCTCGCGATCTCTTCGAGCTTGTCGCGCAGCTCCTGCGGCACCTTCGCAGACACGGTCGATGTGGGCATGATCGTCTACTCTAGCAAGAATCGTCCACGCGGTCCACCGCACCGGATCGGAAGGTCCGTGCGCCCGCGGCTGCCAGACAGTCTGCGGTGTCCGGCGGCTAGTGGAGTTCAGCTGCTCTGCGGCTGCTGAACCGTGCCCTCGCAATCGGTCGCTACGGCTCCAGCGCCTTCCTCGGCTACGCCTTTCTCGACCTCAGGCCGAGCAGTCCGGCTGTCGGCGGAGATACCTTAACCGACAGCCGGGGAGTGGCCGTCGGGCCGGGACCCGACGGCTAGCGAGTTCGCAGCGAGGACGTGTGGCGAACTCATGACTGGCTTCGGTTGCCGAACTCGACTTCCCTCGGCTACGCTGACTGGGATGACAGCCCGAGGAAGTTGCCAAACGGCTTGTAGATGCCCGAGGAGAGCGCCGACGCAGTGGCGCCTCCTTGGAAGATCGAGAAGGCCTGGCTCAGGATCTCCGAGCGCCCCGCGGGGAAGAGAAGGTAGGCGACAACTCCGACCCCGAAGCTCGTGATCCACGAGAGCGAGAACGTCCCCTTCTTGCCAAGCAGATTCGGCGGGATCTTGTGGATGCCTTTCTTGATGGCCTGCGCGAGCGCCGCGCCGCCAATGCCCCCGATGGCCGTTGCACCCCAGAGCGATCCACTGCTCGAGGCGTCCGTCCCGCCCGCTGTCTGCGCCCAGGTGACGGCGCTGACGAGGAGAAGTCCCAGTACGGCGGTCACGATCCTGCGAGTCTTCATCGTGCCCTCCTATGGGTTCTCGTTTTCGAGACACAGGCCCGCAGCGTTACGGTAGCACGGAGGCTTGACGGGCGCCTGCCCGCGGCTGTACGTACTAGCCGTCCCGTGGAGAGTAGCTGGGAGGCGATAGCATGGAACGCATCGGGAGTCTTCGGGGGGCATGGGCAGCAACGGCTGCCGTTCTCCTCATCATCGTCTGCGGCGGGCTCGCCTTGGCGACCGGCGAGACAGGCACACTGACGTCGTGGATCGTGCCCACGGCGTCGAGCACGCCGAGCGGGATCGTCGCAGGGGACGGCGTCGTCTACTTCGGCGAGTCACACACCGACAGGCTCGGCCGGCTCGACCCGGCGACGGACGCCGTGACGGAGTGGAGCGTGGGCCAGGGCCCGCAGGAACTCGCGATGGGACCAGCAGGCGGCGTCTACTTCACCGAGCGGGGGGCAGACCGCATCGGTCGCATCCTTCCGAGCGGCGGCTTCTACACCTCGGAGACGGCGGGCGCGAGCGGATCGGAGCCGATGGGGGTCGCCTGCGACCTCACGGGGGTCGGCACGCTGTGGTACACGCAGCGCGGGGCCGGGAAACTCACACGTCTGACGCTCGGCGGCCTCTTGTTCGACGTCCTCATGGTGCAGGTGCCCTCGACGCGGTCGGCAAGTTCGTCGACGACGGCGTTGGAGCCGACGACGATCACGGTCACGCCGCGCGTTACGCCTGGAAA
>CAYUSW010000140.1:0-2347 GCA_964447445.1 uncultured Thermotogae bacterium | reverse complement strand
AAGGGCGCGGGTTCCACCGCGGCGAGTACGTCGAGGTGAACATGCTTCGCTCGCTGGAGGAGGCACTGCCTCAAGAGGCATTGCCTCAAGAGGCGTTGCCTCAAGAGGTGTCGCCTCCAGAGGCGTCGTCTCCACCGGCTTTGCCCGGCGGATTCCGCGTGCGCTCGCTGGCTGGCGATGCAGCGGAGGTCGCGGACCGCGCCGCAGCCCACCGCGAGGTGTGGCATCCCTGGACGGTGGGCGATGTGACCGACGAGCAGTACGCGCGGTTCATGCGGATGCCGGGCTACGACCGCGATCTTGACGTGGTCGCCGTCGCGCCCGACGGCACGATCGCTGCGTACGTGAACGGCTGGCTCGATCCGGTGAACAAGATCGGCGACTTCGGCCCGGTCGGGGCGCGCGAGGCGTATCGACGGCAAGGACTAGCCCGCGCTGTCCTGCTGGAGTGCCTGCGCCGCATGAAGGCGCGCGGGATGAACCGGGTCTGTGTCTCGACCGGCGAAGGCAATGTTGCGGCGCGCGGGCTCTACGAGTCCATCGGTTTCCGGATCGTGAACCGCTACGCCGAGTACGCGCGGGCCGGCTAGCGTGCACTGAGGCGCACAATCCGACGGGCAACCGTCGTCGGCCGACATCTCACGACTCTGCGCTCTTGCTCGTGATGTGGAGCGGCGATAGAATTGCGCAGAGTACCGATATCATCCGCTATGTCCATCAATGAGACGCGGCGGAGGCGGCGCGGCATTCGGGGGGCACCGTGATTACACTGCTGAGATCGCAGACTTCCACTCTCCTGGCTCAGCCGGAGAGCGGAATGGGCTACCAGACTGTGGAAGTGGAGATCCCGTCGGGGACTCGGCGCGGGACGGTGTACAACGCTGATCTTCTCGTCTGGGAGGAGGCGCCGAGCGCACATCTCGCAACGAGTGTCTACGAACGGCTTGCGGGAACTGCAAGAGACACTGAAGCACGAACGATCAGGTCCATCCGCGTCGTGCCTCGCGAACCGGACGTGAGGTTGTCCGCGACAATGCGGGGACTCACGCTGACTGCGTCCAGCAGGCCGGCGACAGACGGGGAGCCGAGAGGAACCGCTCCCGGCGACGTCTTCATGCGATTCACAGCCTACTCGAACGACCGCCGCATTACGCCCGAGAAGGGTCTGCTCCCTGGGACGTACGCTACCACCGAGGTGGACTCGCGTGTTGTAGTGACCGGCGGGCAGGCCGTCGAGCGTTACGCTCTGCCGAATCCCACGCCGGCCGTGTTCCGGTTCCGGATTGACCCGGCGGCCGGGACGCAGCATCAGGCGGGCATCGTGCAGCCCGCCTACGGGCATGCAGGGGGCGGGGTCGAGGTGCTCTTCACTGTCGGCACACCGAGAGATACAGTGAGTGGACCGGCCGTGCTTCCGGAGGCGTGATGCGCAGACGATTGCCAAGCGAATGGTCGAGGCTACTGACCGGACTCCCGGAAAGCGGGATGGGATACCAGCGCGTTGACATCCACTTCGCCGACGGGTCCGTCGAGCGCGACTGCCCTGTGTTCAACGCAGAGGAACTGGAGCTTCCCGACCGATTCGCGACGAAGGAGATCGCCGACGTGAAGTTGCACAGGACCGAACGATCGGCGCATACGTAGCGGGGACACAAGCCACAATTCGCCGGAAGCCTGAGTTGTGGTTTGTGTCTCCGACGTCACGAAGGTGCCGACAATTGCGTAGGCGTGTAGAGGTCGCAGCAAACTCGCGGAGGCACACAGGCGATGAGCGACACAAGACCTCGGGACTATCTGACTCTGCGCCACGACGGGATGACCATCGAGCACGTGCCGGACGACGACGCCTTCGTCGCCGCGACTGTCAGCGGCCTTGCCAAGGGCGCGGCGCTTCTCGCGGACTACTTCGGTCTGCACGGCCGATTCCCTTCAGTCAGGACGATCCTGGTCCCCGATCGAGACGAGTTCGATCGATGCGTTGCCGAGGTCCTCAAGGTCGAGATTGAGGTGCCGTCTCATCCGGTGCGGATTGCCTTGCCGCAGGGCACGAGCCTCGTCCTCTTGTCGCCGCGCGCGTACGAGCCGGGCCGACACCGGTACACGCCCGAAGGGTTCGAGCGCCTCATCGGCCACGAGCTGATCCACATCGTCGAAGAGCACCTCTCGCCCAACATCGAGGCGCTGCCGCGATGGTGGAGCGAAGGGTTGGCCATGCACGTCTCGGCGACTGGCTGGATGAACTCCCGCACGTGGCGAAGGAGACGGCGGCGGGCAGGGTCCCTGCGCTGGCCGCGATGCAGGATGGCGCGGTCACCGATGTTTCCGTGCGGCTCTTCTATCAATGGGG
>CAYUSW010000139.1:0-2833 GCA_964447445.1 uncultured Thermotogae bacterium | reverse complement strand
GACGAGGACAAGATCCGTTTCGTGGCGGGGGCGATCGGCACGGGATACCGGTTCGCCGACGTCGAAGTCATGACGCAGAACCGAGAAGGCGGGACTGTGTGGACGCTCAACAGCGTCGCGGGCGTCGTCAGGCGCGGACGTCTCGTAGGCGGATGGGGCACGTCGCGCGATATCACCGATCGCAAGGCAGCGGAGGAAGCTCTTCGGGAGGCACACGCGGACCTCCGCGCGACGCTGGCGGCGTTTCCGGATCTCGTGTTTGAGGTTGACGCCGAAGGCCGCATCCACGCGTACCACACACCAACCCCTGAGCGGCTCTACGCGCCGCCCGCCGCGTTCCTCGGGAAGACGGTGGGGGAGGTGCTTCCTCCGGACGCGGCGCGCACGATCCTCGATGCGCTGGAAGAGGCCGTGCAGCATGGATCGCATCGTGGAGCGATGTACGCGCTCGACCTTCCCGGCGGCCGGCGCTGGTTTGACCTGTCCATTGCGGCGAAGGGCGACGGGCGAGGTCCGCACGGCCGGTACGTCGCGATCGCGCGCGACGTGACGGTACAGGAGACTGCCGCCGTTGCACTTCGGGTAAGCGAAGAGCGGTTGGCGCTCGCTTTGGATGCAACGAGCGATGGTTTCTACGACGTCGACTTCCGCAGCGGACACACCCATTACAGTCCTCGATATGCCGTCATGCTTGGCTATGACCCAAGCGAGCTGACGCCAAGCCAGGAGACATGGGAACGCCTACTCCATCCCGAAGATCGGGCGCATGCCGTGCAGGTGCTCCGCGAGTGCCTGAGCGGAGGAGCCGACGCGTACGAGATGGAGTTTCGACTGCGGACGAAGTCGCGAGCCTGGCGGTGGATTCTCAGTCGCGGGCAGGTGGTGGCGCGCGACGCCGACGGAAGAGTCCTGAGGTTGGTCGGCACGCATCACGACATCACGGCGCGCAGAGAGATCCGCGAGGCGCTGCGCGCAAGCGAGGAGAAGTACCGACTCCTGGTCGAGAACGCGGGCGAGGCCGTCTTCGTCGCTCAGGACGGGCTCCTCAAGTTTTCGAATCAGGCGACGGCGAGCCTTCTCGGTTGCAGCTCGGAGGACGTGGCGTCTCGTCCGTTCCTCGAGTTTGTCCACCCCGAGGATCGATCGATGGTCGCCGAACGCCATCAGCGGCGGCTGGCGGGAGAAGGGGCGGAAGTTGGGTACGTATTCAGGGTTCTCCACGCAGATGGGAGCACCCGCTGGGTCGACATCAACGCGGTCCGCATCGAATGGGACGGGCGGCCGGCGACGCTCAATTTCGTCGACGATGTCACCGACTGCAGGATGGCCGAGGCTGCGGTGCGCGAGAGCGAGGAGCGCTTCCGCCGAATCTTCGAGGAGAGCCCGATCGGCATGGTGACTGCGGGACTCGACTCCCGACTCACGCGCGCCAACAATGCGTTCTACCGGATGTTGGGCTACACGGGGGAGGAGCTCCTTTCGAAGACGTTCGTCGACATCACGCATCCCGACCATGTGGGCGGCGACGTCGAGAGCGTCAATCGCGTCGCCCGAGGGGAGATCCCATCGTGTCGAACGGAGAAGCGCTACATCCGAAAGGATGGCCAGATTGTCTGGGGCGCCGTGGCTGTGTCGGCGATGCGGGACGTCGCGGGTGAGGTTCAATACTTCATCGCCATGATCGAGGACATCACGGTGCAGAAGGAGTCCGAGGCGGCGCTGGCCGAGAGCGAGCGCAAGTACCGCGAAATGGCGAATGCGCTTCCCACGTGCGTCTTTGAGGCGGATCTCAGCGGTCGGCTCACCTACACGAATCAGACCGGGCTCGACTGGTTCGGGTACTCCGAGGACGAGACTGTCGGGCAGAAGAACGTTGCGGAGATGGTTGTGGAAGAACAACGTGAGCTGGCATTGCGGACATTCCAGCAGGCGGCCGAAGTCGGCGAGGTGCGGGCCGGCGAGTACCTGGCCAAGCGGAAGGACGGTAGCACGTTCCCGTCGCTCGTCTCGTCGCGCGCCATCGTGCGAGACGGACGGACGGTCGGTGTTCGCGGCATCCTGATCGACATCACTGAGCGCGACGAGGCGGCCCGCCGGATCGAGCGGACTCTGTCGGGGACGATTCACGCGTTGGGCGTGACGACCGAGAGGCGTGACCCCTACACGGCCGGGCACCAAGAGCGGGTCGCGAGGCTCGCCGTCGCGATGGGCCGGAAGATGGGACTCTCCGAGGACCAGATCGAGGGGCTGCGCGTCGCCGGGCTGTTGCATGACGTGGGCAAAGTGTCTGTGCCCGCCGAGATCCTCAGCAAGCCGATCGCGCTGACGGCGATTGAGTTCAGCATCGTACGAGTGCATCCAGAGACGGGGCACGCCATTCTGCAAGAGATTGAGTTTCCTTGGCCTGTGGCGGCCATCGTGCTCCAGCATCACGAGCGGATGGACGGGTCGGGATACCCCCGGGGTCTGCGCGGCGACGAGATCCTCCTTGAAGCCCGCATCCTCGCGGTGGCGGACACGATCGAAGCGATGGCATCGCACCGCCCATACCGCGCCGCCATCGGCATGAAGGATGCGTTGAACGAGGTTGCGCTTGGGCGGGGAACCGTCTACGACGAAGGAGCAGCGGCGGCCTGCCTCGAGATCTTCGCGGAGGGAAGCTTCAGCTTCGATCCACGACCTGTGGGGTGGCGTGTGGGCCGTTTGCCCTCCTTGGCGTAGAATTGCAGAGCCGCGCCGGGCACTGCGTTCCGTGAGGGCGGTCTTGGCTAGGATGCGCGACGTGTGGTCGGTGTGAGGCAATTCCGTGATGCGGGGCAGCGCTCGCGGGTGC
>CAYUSW010000138.1:0-3411 GCA_964447445.1 uncultured Thermotogae bacterium | reverse complement strand
CGGGGAGTGAGAAGGTGGGCAGATGCCGCCCCGCTCAGCCCAGGCTTCAGCATCGGGCAGGGCTCGGCTTCCGACTCGTGCCGCATCTCTACGGTAGGGATCGGCAATCCGGTCGCGCGCTTGGGTCCTCCTGCGGGCTTCGGCTATCATTCCTTCGACACCCGAATCGAGTCTCAGACTGCGAGACGGAAGACAAGGGAGGAAGCCCGCTCATGAACGTTCGCCATCTTGTGTCGTTGCGCGACCTGGCATCAGAGGACATCCACGAGATCCTCGACGTTGCACGCCATCTGAAACTGGAGCATCGCTCCGGAGTGAAGCACACGATGCTCGCCGGGAAGACCCTGGCGATGATCTTCCAGAAACCGTCTCTGCGGACGCGCGTGTCGTTCGAGGCTGGAATGGAGCAACTCGGCGGGCACGCCATCTACTTGGGGCCAAGTGACATCAAGCTCGGCGAGCGGGAGACGACTGAGGACATCGCCATGAACCTATCGAGGTTCTGCGACGCGATCATGGCTCGAGTGTTCAAGCACGAGACGGTCGCCGAGCTGGCGAAGTACGCGACGATCCCTGTGATCAACGGGCTTTGCGACATGGACCATCCGTGCCAGGGTCTGGCCGACTTCCTGACGATACGGGAGAAGAAGCGGGGCTTCGAAGGCCTGACGCTCGCGTTCATCGGCGATGGCAACAACGTCGCGCACTCGCTGATCGACGGCTGCGCGAAGCTCGGGATGGCGTTCCGCATCGGCTGCCCCGAGGGCTACGAGCCGAACGCCGACGTGGTCGCCGCAGCCAAGGCTCTCGGGGCGTCGGTGGAGATTCTCCATGACCCGCTCGCCGCGGCGAAGAAGGCCGACGTCCTGTACACGGACGTGTGGGTGAGCATGGGGCAAGAGGGCGAGGCGAAGTCCAAGGCGAACGCCTTTAAGGGGTTCACGATTGACTCGAAGTTCGTCGCCGCAGCGAACAAGGACGCCGTCATTCTGCACTGCCTGCCGGCACACTACGGCGAGGAGATCACGTACGAAGCGTCGCGCAGCCCGGGAAGCGCCATCTTCGACCAGGCCGAGAACCGCATGCATGCGCAGAAAGCCGTGCTCGCCCTGCTCATGACGTAGGAGGAACCATGCCAGAGGCAATCGTCGTTGGCTCGGACGCGAAGGGCGACTGCTGCGTCACGGTAACCTCGGCGAAGGCCCTCGTCGTCGAGGTGCAGACCGGCGATCCCAACCTGTTCGAGCGAGGGATCCGCGAGGTGGTTGACGAGACCCTTGCCAAGCTTGGACGACTGAAGGCGAAGGTCGCCGTAGCGGACCAGGGCGCGCTCGACTACGTGATCGCGGCGCGCGTCGAGGCTGCCGTGCGACTGGCGTCCCCCGAAGCTGCTGCGCTCGCGCCGGACGGGCGCCGTCGCCCAAGCGAGCAAGACGCGCCGCGGCGCAGTCGGCTCTACGCTCCGGGCAACAGCCCGCGCATCCTCGTGGGCATCGAGCTCCACGGCGCCGACGTCGTGCTGGTCGATCTCGAGGACTCTGTGCCTCCGGCCGAGAAGCCGGCAGCTCGCGTCCTCGTGAAACACCTTCTCACAGCCATCGACTTCCCAAACGAGGTCTGGGTGAGAATCAACCCACTCTCGCTCGGCGGCATCGAAGATGTCCGCGAGGTGCTCCTGGCGCGTCCGCACGGCGTCGCGCTGCCCAAGTCCGAATCGAAGGACGATGTCGTCGCCTTGTCCAGAGAACTGGCAAAGGTCGAACAGGCCATCGGCGCGCCCATTGGGTCGACGTGGATCATGCCGATCCTCGAAACCGGGAGGGGCATCCTCCACGCCGAAGAGATCGCTGCCGCCGACCCGCGCGTAGCCGTCGTAGCCTTCGGCGCCGAGGACTTCACGCGCGACGTCGGGGCGCGGCGCACGCCGGACGCTCTGCTCTTCGCGCGGTCGATGATCGTCGCCGCAGCCAAGGCCGCGGGAGTCCAGGCCTCGGACACCGTCTACGCGAACGTCGACGACGAAGCCGGCTTGGCGGCCGAAGCGAAGCTTGCCCGCGACCTCGGCTTTGACGGCAAGGGATCGATCCACCCGTCGCAGGTGCCCATCCTGCACGCGGCGTTCACGCCGAGCGAGAGCGAGATGGAAGAGGCCAGAGCAATCGTCGCCGCGGCGGAAGAGGCGGAAGCCCGAGGCATCGGCGCCATCGCTATCGGAGGCAAGATGGTCGACCGGCCGGTGCTCGAGCGGGCGAGGCGCGCGCTGCGCCTGGCTGACAGGCTCTCTGGTCGACAGGCCGAGCCGTCTGGGAGTCGGCGCACCTCCCCGACCGGTGGTAGGGAGGTGCGATGATGAAGAACGCGCTCGGTCGAGAGATCCCGGCGAAGATCGGCAGCCGCTCGGTGGAGCCCTACGCCGGAGCGTTCGCGGTGGCGCGCACCGGCTGGAAGGCACCGCGGCCGCAGAAGTCCTGCGTTCCCGGCGAGAACAAGATCCTTCCCTCACTCGAGGCGGCCATCGAGGCGACCGGCCTCAAGAGCGGGATGACCATCTCGTTCCACCACTCGTTCCGCGAGGGCGACCGCGTGATCAACCAGGTCGTTGACGCCTGCGCGCGAATGGGCCTGAAGGACCTCAAGCTTTGCCCGACCGCCCTTTTCGGCACGCACGCCAAGCTCGTCGATCACATCAAGTCCGGCGTTGTCTCACGCATCGAAGGCTCGATGAACGGGCCGGTCGGCGCGTACATCTCGCAGGGCGGGAAGCTGCGCGAGCCCGCAACGTTGCGCTCGCACGGCGGGCGTTGGCGGGCCATCGAGGCCGGCGACCTGCGGATCGACGTGGCGTTTATCGCCGCGTCGCAAGCCGATGCGTACGGAAACGCAAACGGCATCAACGGCCGCACCCCGTGCGGTCCGATCACGTTCTGCATGGTGGACGCGCAGCACGCGCAGAAGACGGTCGTCGTGACGAACGAGCTCGCGCCGTACCCGGCGTATCCGTTGGAGATCCAGCAAGGCTGGGTCGACTACGTGGTCGTGGTCGACGAGGTCGGCGACCCGGAGCAGATCGCGTCCGGGACGCTTGAGATGACCAAGTCGCCGGCGCGCCTACGCATCGCGCGCTTGGCAGCCGATGCGATCGTCGCCTCGCCCTACTTCAAGGACGGCCTGAGCTTCCAGGGCGGCGCCGGCGGCGCCTCTCTCGCGGCGACGATGTACCTCGCCGAGGCCATGGAGAAGGCGAAGATCGTGGGCGGGTTCGTGATGGGTGGCGGGACGCGGATCATGGTCGAGATGCTCCACAAGGGACTCGTGCGCACGATCCTCGACGGCCAGGCGTTCGACCCGATCGCCGTCGCTTCCCTCGGTGTGGACCCGGCGCACGTGATCATGAACCCCGGGCTCTACGCG
>CAYUSW010000137.1:0-1865 GCA_964447445.1 uncultured Thermotogae bacterium | reverse complement strand
AGGTGCGGGCGATCCTTCGTCGTGTGACCGTCAGCGACGACCACGACCTCGTACTCCTTGCTCGCGGCCGAGCGGATCGTCGTGTCGACGCAGAAGTCGGTCGCGCAACCGGTCATGAGAAGTCGTGTGATGCCGCGCTCGCGCAGGATGCTCTGCAGGTCGGAGCGGTAGAACGAATCACACGCTGTCTTGCAGACCGTCGGGTCATCCGGCTGACGGTCGAGAGCCGGCAGGACTTGCCACGCGGGCTCGCCGTGCGTCAAGGTTCCGTCGTCTTCGTGCTGAATGAAGATGACGATTCCACCCTTGGCGCGCACCGCGCGAGCGAGCGCGTTGATCCGGGCCACGACACCGTCTGCGTCGTGGCGTGGCTCGCCCTCAAAGAGGCCCACTTGCATGTCGACCGCGAGTAGCGCCGTCTTCACTTCTCATCTCCTCCCGCTTCCGCAAAGCGCGGATCGCCACGCGCGATCTCGACCGCGCGCAGCGCGCTCACTTCCTTGTCCTTGATCTCAAGCATCAGATCGAAGTCTGTGCTTGCACTCGCGTCGAGGAACGCCCGGAAGTCCTCTGCGTCGAGCGACTCCGCGTGCTGCCCAAAGCGACCGCCCGGCAAGGGCGAGCTGTAGTCGACGATCGGCGAGCCATCAACAGCCGCCCACGTCTCGCCGGCCGCAGCAAGCGCCTCGCCCACCGACTCCCCCTCGTTCTTCAGCCGATGGTGGAAGACGTCGAGGACGATCGGCAGGCGCGCTGCTTCTGCGACTCGCAAGCAGTCGGCAAGGTCAAACAGACGCTCGTCGTTCTCGATCACGAGGCGCCGCCGGATCGCTTCCGGCAAGAGCCTGGCTCGTGCGATGAAGCGCGAGAGGCTCGCCTCGCGATCGCCGTAGACGCCACCTACGTGGATCTGCACCTTGGCCGTCGCGTCGAGGCCCATCTCGTCGAGAACGCCGACGTGATAGACAAGATCGCGCATCGCGTTCTTCGCGACCTTCTCATCCGGCGAGTTGAGCACCGTGTACTGCCCCGGGTGCATGTCAATGCGGACGCCCAAGTGCTGGATCGTCAGACCGGCGTTGGCCAGAGCGCGCGAATAGAGATGCCGCCACGGCGGCTCGATCTCCGGATGGCTCGCAAACGGAATGAGGTCTGACGTGATGCGAAAGAAGCCGATCCCGTGCTCGACGTTGAAGTGGAGCATCGTCTCGAGGCAGCGCAAGTTGCTCGCGACCACCTCGCCGAGCCGCTCGAGAGAGAACGAAGACAGCCGCAGGGTTGTCGCCCCACGGCAGTCAAGCGTCCGGTTCGTGCAGGGGTATCCAATGCGCATGGCGAGGAGTGTACACGGTCGCGCCAGAAGGAAAGTCCTGCAGGCTCTCAGGTTGCAGGACCTTCCTTGTCGGCCGTGCCGACCTTTTGTTTGGAGGTAGGGTGCGGGGCTCTTCCCTCGCATCTCCATGAACGTACCCCGGCGGGGTGTGGCCTCTGTGGCGCGAACATGGGCTTCGTGTGAGCTTCACAACGCCTCGGACAGCGCGCAGCCACGTACGATGAGGTCGCCGTCAGCGATCGGATGGCCAGCGCGCATTGCGTTCCGCGTGTCCTCGACCTCCGCCCTCCGCGAAGCGGGTTCCTGAGAGCCGAGCACGACCACGGCCGGAATCCTCTCAAGGTTGGATCTCGCGAAGCTCGCCGGGAAGCAGGCTGTACAGGACAACATCGCACGGCCCGCTCGGGAGGACGAGCTCCTGGCGCAGGACGCCTTCGCGCATGGCGCCGAGCTTCGCCACGATGTGATGGCTGGCGACGTTGGCGACCGGAACGCCGATCGAGACGCGCAGGAGGTCCAGATCCTCGAACGC
>CAYUSW010000136.1:0-4518 GCA_964447445.1 uncultured Thermotogae bacterium | reverse complement strand
GCCGAGACGGAGACCGGAATCGGCGAGACCTCCGACTCCATCTCCCACCCAGACCCGATCCGGCTCGCCCATGCAGGTCACGGAGGCGTCTATGTGGCCGTCGCGATCCAGGTCGGCCAACACAGGCCAGGCCGTGAGCGTTGCTTCGACGTGGAGCGGCTGCCGTTCGAACGCGCCGCTCCCGTCGTTGAGCAGGGCGTAGGCAGGGCCGCGAGCGGTCCATGAGCCGTTGGTATCGACGGCGTCGAGGTCTCCATCCGCGTCGAGATCTCCGAACGCGAACGAGCAGGGCTCGTACCACGCCGCGGGGTCGGGCAGATTCCACGCCTCCACGTACTGCCCCGCCCCGCGGTTCAGAGACACGCGGTACCCGACGCCGGAGAGCTTGACGAAGGCGTCGATATCGCCGTCTCCGTCAAGATCGCTGAACCGCGTCCCAAAGGGGAAGTCGTAGCTGCTCGAGGCGAAACTGCCCACCCCGTCGTTTAGGTAAATGCGGCCTACAAACACGCGCCCAGGGATCGTCAGGAAGGCAATGAACGCATCGAGATCTCCGTCCCCGTCGACATCGGCCAGTTGGACCAGATTCCCGCTGAGCATTGTGTCGCCAAGAGCCTGGTTCGTGTCAGCGAATGCGGCGCGGCCGTCGTTGAGGTAGACCTTCGAGGGCTTGCCTGGTCCTCCGAGGCTGGCACATGCGATGACCAGGTCAAGATCTCCGTCCGCGTCGAGATCTCCGAGAGCTGCCCCGTGCCCTTGTGCAGTCAGGAGCTGACTCGTGTAGGCGTAGACGCCGTGCCCGTCGTTCAGCAAGACGCGACTCGGCGTCATCCCCTGGTTTGCGAACACGGCATCGAGGTCTCCGTCGCCGTCCAGGTCGCCGAGTGCGATCTGAAATGTGACGGCGGGGCCGTACCCGGCGCCCTGCGCGACGAAGGTCAGTGCCCCCGCTCCCGCAGCCAGCGGTGAGACCAGAGCGAGGATGGAGGCCGCAAGGCCAAGGCGAGCCGTCATCGTCATCGGATCCTCCCAGTTTCTGGAGCGTCGCGGAGACTTCAGTGTACTCCGCGACACTCTCTCAGCATGCGAGGGACGGGGGCTCGCGCCCGCCCGCATCGGTCAGGCGTCAAGCAGTCGCTGGGCGAGCAGCTTCGGCGGCAGCGAGCCGCAGGCAAGGATCGCGTCATGGATTTCGCGCATCGATGCGCCGGGGCGGCGCGTCTTGTAGGTCTCGATGAACTTGAGGATTTCGAGTTTCCCAATCAGGTAGCTCATCGGCTGCGTCGGGTTCTGCGTGTAGCGCCGCACCTCGGCCAACGCATCGCCCGGCTCGAGCCCGACCTTCTCGACGAGGAAGGCGACGGCCTCATCGACCGTCATGCCTCGCGTGTGGAGCGAGACGTCGAGGATGATCCGCGCGGCGCGCCACAGTTGGTCCTTACGGCGCGCGAGGGGTTGCACCGGATCGTCGAGGAAGCCGAGTTGCTCCATCAGCTCCTCGCAGTAGAAAGCCCATCCCTCGATGAACAGACTCGAGAGCGCCGAGGCCAACTTGCGCGACAGCGTGCCCGTCCGGTTGGCGCAGACAAGCTGCAGGTGGTGGCCGGGGTATCCCTCGTGGAGTGCCGTGATCGGGAGCTTGGCGCTGTTGTGGCCACGCAGCTTTTCGTTCTGCGTCCTTTCGGATGCGCGTCGTGGCACCGGCGTGACGAGGAAGACGCCCTCCTGTTTCGGCTCGAGCATCCCGGGAGGCATGTAGGCTGCGTACGGCAGGACTCCGCGCAGGTAGCCGGGCGTTGGCTTGACGCGTAAGACCTCGCCATCGGGGATGGTGGCAATAGCGTGCTCAACGACGAATGCACGCGCCCGCGCAACTTCGTGTCGGTAGGCATCGAGGAGTCCGTTGGCCGTCGGATGGCGATCCTTGGCCTCGTCGAGGATCTCGCGGGCCGTGCGAGACGGGTCGATCTTGCGCGCCAACTCGTCCATGGAACGGAGCGTCTCGTCGAACAGACGATGTCCTGTTGCGAGCAGTTCGTCGGGGGAGAGATCGAGCAGGTGCTGGTCGCGGAGCATCTCCTCGAACAGGGTCTTCCCGATGGCGAAGTCGCCTCGCGCGTTCGGGACGACGCTGGTCTTGACGAAGTGCGCATACTCGTCGAGCGCGGCGGCGGCGCGCCGGGCGGCGGCGAGTACCTGGGGAAAGAGCCACGGAGTACGGAGCGCGAGGAGCGGCACGAGCACGGTGAACAGCGGCCGCCCCTGGGTCATCGACTCGATGGCGGTCTCTGCCCACACGAGTGGAACGGTGTCGGGAACGAGGTTCTGTCGTGCTTCTCCGAGCACTCGGGGCACCTCTCTGAGGCGACCGAGCACGGACTTCATGCGCGCCGAGAAGGGCGCGAAGTCGCGAACGAGAAGGAGGAACACGCCGCCCAGACACTCGTCGGCGTACAGCCCGGGAGAGCGTTGATGAGAGTGGAAGGCATCGAAGTCTCGAAGGAAGGAGCGAAGAAGACGCGCAACGACCTGTAGATCGACGGCGGCGTCGGGGCTGAACGTGCCGGCGTCCACGGAGTCGAGTGTGGCGAGCGCCTGCCGAAGCTGCGATTCCTGCCTCCGCAATGCCTCGGCGTCGTGTTGGCCGAGACGGCCATCGAAACGGTGGTCTCCGAGCTGAGTCGCTGCGACGGGCAACTCGGCGAGGATCTCGCCAATGGATGAGTCAACAACATGGTAGAAGGCCATTTCGTTTGTGTTCACAATCCCCTCCCTGCGCGTCCTGCTCGGGGCGCGATGTGAGACATCCTAGCCGAGATAGAGCGCAGCGCGGAAGGGCCGTACACCGCGACAGCCACCCAGGCCTGCGGCGATTGGCGTCCCTCCGACACTAGGTTACTCTCGTAGGGTCGAGGAGCGAGAGGAGAGAAATGAGCGGAGGAGTTGTTCGGATGGAGCCTCGGAAACGGGTTGCACTCATTGCACACGACCATCGCAAGGCGGACCTCTTGGACTGGGCGCGCTACAATCGCGGCACGCTCACGCGCCACGAGCTGTATGCCACCGGATCGACGGGCGCTCTGCTCGAGAACGAACTCGGTCTCTCCGTCACGCGCTTTCTCAGTGGGCCGTTGGGCGGGGACCAGCAAGTCGGCGCGGCGCTCGCGGAAGGGCGCATCGACTTCGTCATCTTCTTCTGGGATCCGCTCGAGCCGCAGCCGCACGACGTCGATGTGAAGGCACTCCTCCGCATCGCTGTCGTCTACAACACGCCCATTGCCTGCAACCGCTCGACCGCGGACTTCGTGCTGTCAAGTCCGCTGATGGATGAGGAGTACGAACGGCACAGCGCGTCGGTAGGTCCAGCGCGGACGCGAGGCCCCTAGCGTCTATCGGAACTAGGCTGCCGTCCACTCCCCCCGAACGACGGTGACAGCCTGCCCGCCAAGAAGCACGCGATCTCCTCGGACGCGGCAGCGCACGACCCCGCCGCGCGCTGATGCCTGATACCCAACGAGGTCGTCCTTTCCGAGCTTCTGCCGCCAGTAGGGGGCGAGGGCGCAGTGCGCGGATCCGGTGACAGGATCCTCGTCGATGCCGACGCCGGGAGCGAAGAAGCGCGAGACGAAATCGATGCCGCTCGTCTCACTGCGGGCGGTGATCATCACACCGCGGGTGCCGAGCGCCTTCAGTGCCCGGAAGTCGGGCTGCGCCGACCTTACGTCGCCTTCGCTCTTCACTTCCACGAGGTAATCGAAGCGCGTCTTCCCGACGAAGAGCGCGCTGAGGCCGAGCGCCGCAAGGAGTCCTGTCAAGGGAGCACATGCCTCCGCCGAGCTTGCCGGGAAGTCGAGTTCGATCCAGTCGCTGTGACGCGTTGCGACGAGAAGGCCACTCTTCGTGTGGAATCGAGCGGGCGACGAGACGTCCAGCTCACCTGCTTCCCACAAGGTGTGGGCTGTCGCGAGCGTCGCGTGTCCACAGAGTTCCACTTCCACCACGGGAGTGAACCAGCGGAGGTCGAAGTCCCCGTCCTCTCGACGTCGGACGAACGCCGTCTCCGACAGGTTCGTCTCCGCTGCTGCGCGCTGCATCCACTCCGCCGCGACCTCGCCGGTCAAGACACACACACCTGCCGGGTTTCCTGCAAACGGCCGGTCGGTGAACGCATCGACATGCTGGAAACGAATGGCCATTGCCTTCCTCCTCGCAGACCGACGGCAGTCTACTTGGTCCGCGCGGCCGTTTGGCGGAGAGTCAATCTGCCTACAGGATCATCTCGAGCTCGGCGGACGTCTTCTCCACCGTCGTCTCGTCGAGTCTCGTGAGGCCCGGGTATGTCTTCATCGCGCGGTCGGCGAAGGCCACGCTTTCAAACCTTGTTCGGACCGTGTATGGAGGCGCGACGACAAACGGCGGAGTTGTGCGACACCGCTCGACGGCGCGCGCGGCGCCGACGCGAATCTGCTCGCGCGCTTTCCGCGGCGAGAGGCAGACGGTCGCTGCGGGCTCGAGCAG
>CAYUSW010000135.1:0-2672 GCA_964447445.1 uncultured Thermotogae bacterium | reverse complement strand
CGCCAGCCCGCGGCCGACAAGAAGCACGCCCACAAGCGGCACGAATACCGCCATCGCGAGGTCCTCGATCACGAGAATCGATACGACGACGGGTGTCTCGGGGTTCGACATGCGTCCGAGATCGGTCAAGACACCGACCGCGACTCCTGACGATGAGATGTAGGTGACTCCGCCCAGCAGAATTGCCGCGAGTGGTGTCCAGCCCAAGAGGAATCCGACGGCAAGGCCGAGAGGGAAATTGAGCGCGAAGTCGACGAGTCCCGCCGGAAGCCCCGAATGCAGTTTGGCGCGCAGCTGCTCGCCCGTGTATTCCAGGCCGAGCATGAACAGGAGCAGGAGGACGCCAATCTCCGAGCCGGTTTTCACGAAGTCGTCGCTCAGCGTGAGCGGAATCAGTCCGCCCTTTCCCAGCGCGAGACCGGCTAGCAGATAGAGAGGAATGGCCGAAAAGGCGAAGCGGTTCGCCAGCCGCGTGAGAATCGCAAGGCCGACCACCACCGCGCCCAGTTCGATCAGGAGGAGAGAGAAATCGAACCCGCTCGCCATGAGTTCAGAGTATCACGGCCCGCCCATCTCGGCACGCGACACCGGTGCCGCCGCGACGACGAGGGTTCGGAGCCCGCCACTGCGACGAACCGATGCCTCGATGTGTCTGCCTGTCTATGCCACATGCGTTGTGGCCCACGAGAATCCCCGCGACATCACGTGCCATCTCCTGGCGACAGCGACAACGTCGCACTCACCAGCGGTACAGCGACGTGCAAAACGCGACCTTGAAACGGAGAAAGCGGGCGATAGCGTCATCAGGCAGGAGGAACCAATGCACAACGCAATCCCGACCGCCGATCACGTGCTTGCCGCCTTCGGGCGGCAGACAGAGAACAGCAACCCGGGCGTCTTCGGAGCGCTCTATGACGCCCTTCCCGACGACGTTCCAGTGCTGTGTCGCGTAGTCCAGAACTGCGTCATCCACCTGTTCTGGATCCGGGAAGCGACGTACGGCATCACGCTCGCGAAGCTCAAGTCTTCGGGAAGGCATCTGTGCGAGGAGTTCGGCTTCTCCACAGTCGAGGAGCGCCTGCGCAACATCATCGCGCTCAAGGACTCGCCCCTCGCCAAACCCAGATCGGCTGAACTCCGCAGCGTCGGCTGCTGTCGCGACTTCGCGCTCATGCTCGTCTCGATCCTGCGTCACAAGGGGATCCCGGCCCGCGTGCGCACGGGCGTTGCTCTCTACCTCGACCCGAGCCACCCCGAGGATCACTACATCAGCGAGTTCTGGAACGAGGCGGAGCGTCGCTGGCAGATGGTCGACCCGCAGATCGACGACATCCAGTGCAAGGCCATGCGGCTCACCGTCGACACGACCGACCTCGCTCCGGGCAGCTTCCTCACCGGCTGGCAACTACTCGACGCGCTTCGCACCGGTACGTTGGCCAACCCGGACCGAGTCGGATTCCCGCCGGCCAACGCCGGCCTCACGTACGCCCGCAATAAGCTGTTCGCCGACTTCGTCAGCCTCACGGGCCGCGAGATCCCCGTACATGCGTGGTGGGGAATCGGGAAGCCCGAGAGCGTCGAGCCCGGCGACGACGCGCTCCTCGATCGCATGGTGTTGCTCGCTCGAGGAATCGACCGGAACGACCCGGTAGCTCTTAACGAAGCGCTCCATCTCGCCGCAACCCACGCGCGGCTCAGAATGCCGGACGGATACCTCGTCCCGCCGTGGACGCCGGAGCCGGGATGGGGACTCGATGTCTAGTGGGTCACGAAGGTCTCACCACGCGGGCAGCCCCTCCCCGACTAGGGCAGGGCCGTCCGCGTGATCTTGACGACGATGCCCGACGCCGTCGGGTCGGGGCAACGCACGAACTCGGTCGTCACTCCGTCGGGATCGATCGACTTCTCGTACGGGGTTCCGCGGTAGCGCCACGGGAGTGTGCCGCCGCTCTCCAGCGCTCGCAGGAAACCTGTCATGCTGTCGACGAGCCATGGGCAGAGGAGACCGAGGTCCTCGGGATAGCGGAAGCGATGGCCGACTTCGTATCTTCCGTACATCCAAGCGCAGATGCCTTCCTTCACCAGGTCGGGATGCGTTCCGTCCGGACGAGGCCTCCCGCCCTTGCCTTCGTAGACCTCGAGCTGGATCGTGTATTCGCGCATGTCGTCCTCCCAAGCACGGACGTCCAGTCTACCGCGCAGTCATTCGACGCTCCGCGCGCGCATCGACACGACCTTCCCCGAGGGCAGGGTTTGCCTTCCAACCTCGACGAATCCAAGCCGCCCGTGGTACGCGAGCGATTCAGGATTCGGCGGGTCGAAGTCGATCTCGCCGACGATCCACGCGAGCCCCATCGTGGAGGCGTACTGCTCGACAGCGGCGTGGAACGCACGACCCACTCCGGCTCGCCGGAATGGCGCGGCGACAACCAGCCGGTCGAGGTAGAGGAACCGCCGGAAGCGGGAGGCGAACCAGCGGTAGTTGACGCTGTCATAATCCGTGCCGTCTGCGAACGCCATTAGAAAGCCGATGACGCCTGGCAAACCCACCGCGACAAGATGGAGGCAGGTCACTCGCGCGAGGTGCCGAAGCCTTTCGGCGTCCATCGGGCTGAGAACGGCCACGGACTCGGCGTTCAGCTGCAGTACCGCCGCTGCGTCTCCCGCCGTGT
>CAYUSW010000134.1:0-10831 GCA_964447445.1 uncultured Thermotogae bacterium | reverse complement strand
CCGTCCTGCTCACGTTGCCGCCGCTTTCGATTCTCAATCTCGGGACGAGTCAACCCGAGATGGCCGCAACAAGGGACCGATGATGAACCGCGACCGCGCTGTCTGTATCCACGGTCATTTCTATCAGCCGCCGCGCGACGCCCGCTTCAAGACGCGGCGGCCCGTGTTCGTCATCCCCGCGGAGCACAAGCCATGACCAAGCCCGATCGAGCCGTGTGCATTCATGGCCACTTCTATCAGCCGCCGCGCGAAAACCCATGGCGCGAGGCCATCGAGGCTCAAGAATCAGCCAGTCCCTTTCACGACTGGAACGAGCGCATCGCGGACGAGTGCTACGCTCCGTGCTCGCGCGCCCGCCTGCTCGACGCGGAGGGTCGAGTGCGCCGGGTGATGAATGCATACGCCCGGATGAGCTTCAACGTGGGTCCGACGCTCCTCTCCTGGATGCAGGAGGCAGATCCGACCACCTACCGGGCGATCCTGGACGCCGATCGTGAGGGCCAGGCGAGGTTCTCCGGTCACGGCGCAGGAATCGCGCAGGCGTACGGCCACGCAATCCTTCCCCTCGCGACGCGACGCGACAAGGTGACGCAGGTACGATGGGGCATCCGCGACTTTGAGCTGCGCTTCGGCCGCAGGCCCGAGGCCCTCTGGTTGCCGGAGACGGCCGTCGACGTCGAGACGCTCGAGGTGCTCGCGGCCGAGGCCATGCGCTACGTGCTGCTCGCCCCACATCAGATGCTTAGGGTTCGCCCGATCGGAAGCGCGGGCTGGCAGGCGGTCGATGCGGGAACGCTCGACACGACGATCCCCTACCTCGTGCGCCTGCCGTCGGGCGCGTCGATCACGGCCTTCCCGTACGACGGCAGCATCGCGCACGACGTTTCGTTCGGCGATCTGCTCACGAGCGGTGACCGGTTCCTCGCACGACTCCTGTCTGCCCTTCCGCGCGACGGTGGACTCATCCACGTCGCGACGGACGGCGAAACCTACGGACACCATCATCGTTTCGGCGAGATGGCTCTCGCCTACATGCTCGAACGGCTTGAGGCGCGTGACGACGTCCGGATCACCCACCACGCCGAGTGGCTCGACGAGCATCCGCCGAGGCACGAGGCGGAGATTGCGCCCAACACATCGTGGAGCTGTGCCCACGGAGTCGAACGCTGGCGATCCGATTGCGGCTGTACGACGTACAGCCGGGCGGGCTGGAATCAGGCGTGGCGTGCACCGCTGCGTCGCGCCGTCGATGAGCTCAGCGCCCGTCTCGATGCCGTCTACGAATCCAGAGCCACGGGACTGCTCCGTGACCCGTGGGCGGCGCGCGACGCGTACGTTGACGTCGTCCTTGACCCGGCAACCGCCGACGAGTTTCTCGACGCACAGGCCGCAAGACCGCTCGACCGCGGCGAGCAAGTCGCGACGCTATGCCTCCTCGAGATGCAGCGCCACCGACTCCTCGCCGCAACGAGCTGCGGCTGGTACTTCGCTGATTTGGCTGGACTCGAGGTTGTCCAGGTTCTGCGCTACGCCGCGCGGGCGATCGATCTCGCCGAGGACTTGGGCGAGCGCGACGTCGAAGACACCCTCCTCACTCGGCTCGCCGAGGCCGAGAGCAATGATCCCGCCTCTGGAGACGGCCGCCAGATCTACGAGCGCCTCGTTCGCACGGCGGCCGTCGATCCGCTGCGTGCGGTCAAGGAACACGTCGTCTCGAGGCTCTTCGACCAGGTCGGAGCGCGCGCGCCGAGTGCGAGGCCTTCGGCGCCGGGCATTGTAGTGGCCGATCTCGAACAGACCGAGCGGCGCACTGCGGAGTCACACGTCGTCGTCGGGCGCGCCCGTGCCCGGATTCGCCGCACGCGCGAGACGGTCGACGTCGTCTACGCAGGAATCCGCAGCGGATCGAGCGCCCCGCACGTCGGCGCCGCCGCCACCGGGGCGCCACGAACGTCCGAGGTCGCCGGAGACGTCGGACGCAGCATCGTTTCTAGTTTCGACGGGGAGGGAGCGGACGCCGCAGCGCGCCGCATCGCCGAGGTCTTTCCCGCGCCTGTCCGGCTGGAGGACGTCCTGTCGCCGCGGGATCTTGCCGACCTCGAAAGCGCGGCGGCGGCGGCCGCGCTTCAGTCGGTCGAGGATCAAGGCGCCACGTTGGCCGTGCTGGGCGACCCGCGCATTGCTCACTCGGGGGCGCTCCGCGGTCTCGCCTTGTTCGCGCTTCATCGTCGTCTCGCTCGCCTGGCAGTCACTCTGGAGGATCTCGATGCGATGGAGGCCCTCCTCGAGCAAGCCCGCGCAGCGTCTCTTCCAGTAAGTGGAGCGACTCTCGCGCACGAGCTCGGGCGAACGATCGCACGCGCGATCGCAGGATGGGATCCTCGAGGTCTCCGAGGGGCGTCGATTGAGCTTGCAGCGCGCGCCGCGACGCGTGCCCGCGCGCTCACGCCGGAGGTCAATCTGTGGCGGACGCAAGAGTCCTACCTGCAAATCGCCGAACGCGTTCGTGAGGCCGAGACTGAGTTGCCGAACGCCGTCCTCGAAGCGCTTAGACGCCTGGGAGACGCGCTCGGCGTCCGTCCGGCAGGCACTGCCTGACAAACGGAGGAGCTGCGCCGGCTACGGCGCGGCGGGAACGCCGGTGCCGAGGCCCATGACTTCGAGCATTCGCTGGAACCTAGGGCGGGAGAGGATTGGCGCCATGAGCGGTTCAGAGGAGAGTTCCATCAACCACGGGTCGTGGGTCGCCAGGGATTCCTCCAGCTCGTCGAGTGCCTCGTCCTCGCGGCCGGCCGCGACGAGAATGAAGGCGGCACTCGCGTGCCGGCGCGGGTTCGCCGTCTCCGCACGCACCTCCCGCAGCCGCCGTTCGACCTCGTCCGTCTGTCCATCCCGCGCAGCGAGGACGCCGCGGAACGTCTCGTAGATCAGCCGCAGTTTGGGGGCCGCAAGCATCGGATGATGCTCGATTCCTTCAATCCACCGCCTTGCCTCGTCGATTCGCCCCAGGACGAGGCTCGACATTCCCAGGCGGATCGCTGAGAACGGATCCTCCGGGCGTGCCTCGGCGACGCGCACGAACCACCGAATGGCCTCCTCGGCTCGCCCGGTTCGGTACTCGAACAAGCCTCGCTGGTTCCACACGTGGCAAGAGTCGGGTTCGACGCGCTCTGCCGTCTCAAGCGCCCTGCGTGCTGCATCGGCGTCGCCAAGGATGAGCGACAGGTGCATCTTCATCCCGAGCGCAGACGCATTGTTCGGATTGCGGTGCAAGCCAATGTCGAGGGCGTCCACGGCGCCGCACCAGTTCCACAGGATCATCTCCGCCTGAGCGAGGTCGGGCGCCACGCCAGGGAAGTCCGGCTCGAGGTCACGCGCCCGAAGAAGAAGCGCCTTCGCTCGCTCGGCGTCCCCCGTCTCGAGCAGCAGGTCGGCGTAGGCGACGTGCGTGATGTGTGCCAGCGGGTCGAGTTCGAGCGCGCGCTCCATCGCGGCCTTCGCCTCGTCGTCTTTGCCGAGGAAACTGAGGACAAGACCCAGCCAGTGGTACGCCGTGGCGTAGTTCGGGTTCAGTTCGACCGCGCGCCGCATCTCGCGCTCCGCGAGCGCCGGGTTTTGGCCAGCCTCGAGGTGCAGGAGACCGAGCGAGGCGTGCGCCTCGGCCAGACCTGAATCGAGCGCAATTGCCTTCTCGGCCGCAGCCTTCGCCTTCGGGTGCGCCACGCTGGCCGCCTCGTGCCCATGATTCGCCAGCACGGTGTAGGTGTCGGCGATGCCCGAGTACGGCTTGGCGAAGTTCGGGTCGGCGCTGACGGCCGCCTCGAAGTGCTCGAGCGCCTTGTACAAGCTTGTCTTTGTCCGCCGTGCCCAGAACTGCCGTCCTTTCAGGTACTCCTTGTAGGCATCGAGGTTTTCCGTCGGGCGCGCCGCGGCGCCGGTCACGAGGACTCCCTTCAGCTCCCCGGCAACGCTCTGCGCGATCTCCGTCTGGATCTCGAACACGTCAGCAAGTTCGCGATCGTAGCGGGCGGCCCACAGGTGCTCTTCGGACTCCGCATCAATGAGCTGCACCGTGATCCGCAGCCGCTCGCCGGCCTTGCGTACGCTGCCTTCGAGCACCGATCCGACGGAGAGTTCGCGGCCGATCTCGCGCACCGTCTTCGTCGCGTCCTTATAGCTCATCACCGACGTCTGGGCGATCACTTTCAGCCCCGGAACCTTGGACAGCGTGTAGATCAGCTCCTCGGTCATCCCGTCGGTGAAGTACTCGTCATCCGGATCGGGGCTCACGTTGGTGAGCGGCAGGACGGCAAGTCTCGTTCGGTCCGCCTGAGTCGCCGCCTGCTCCTCGGGCTTGCTCCAGGGCAGCACGACGCGGAACACCTCGATCGGTGCTTCGAGGTTCTTCAGCTGCTGCCGGCCGAGGCTGACGAACGGCTGCTTTACCTTGTTCCAAACCTGGTCGCGAAGCGCGGCCGACGCGGAGATCCCGCCGGGGCCGGCAAGGGGCTCGATCCGTGCGGTGATGTTCACCCCGTCGCCGAACACGTCGCCGTCGCGGCGGACGACATCACCCACGTGGAGCCCGATGCGCACGGCGAATCGGTCCGCTTCTTCGACAGCGCGGTCCCGGTCGTGAAAACGCCGCTGGATGTCGATGGCGCACGACACGGCCTGGAGCGCGCTCGGGAATTCGACGAGGAAGCCGTCGCCCGTGCCCTTGACGGCGCGTCCGCCGTGGGTCTGGACGCTGTCGCGAATCGACGCGTCGTGGTCGCTCAACAGCCGCAGGGCACGCGCTTCGTCTTGTTGAGACAACCGCGAGTATCCCACCATGTCGGTCAGCATCAACGCGACCAGCTGACGGTCTTCGCTCATCCGACTCCTCCCTACCGCACCATTCTAGCACCGTCCGGCGAGGAGACCCATTGACTCGAGCGTAGGGAACGTGATAGATCTGATGGCTCTCCGACATGGATCCGGGGAGAATGGGAGTGCGGATGGACCGAATGCTGCGCGTCAACATGAGGGATCGCTCGGCGACGTTCGAGCCGCTGCCGGCGATGTACAAGGGCAAAGCCGGGAGGTGGCTGACCTCGAGTCTGGTCCACGACGAGGTTCCGCCGACCTGCCATCCACTCGGACCGAACAACAAGGTCGTGTTCTCGCCGGGCATTGTGACCGGCACCGCTGCCCCGACGTCGTCGCGGATTTCGGTCGGCGGCAAGAGCCCTCTGACCGGCGGGATCAAGGAAGCAAACGCCGGGACCGGCTGGGGGCGGCGGCTTGCCCGCCTCGGGATTCGTGCCCTCATCGTCCAGGGGCAGCCCGCGGACGGCCGCTTTTGGCTGCTGAAGGTGGACGCAGAGGGCGCAACGTTTGAGTCGGCCGAGGCGTGGGTTGGGAAGAGGCTGTCCGATGCTGTCGGCGCGATGGCGACCCGGTTCGGCGGGCGGGAGAAGGTCGACGTCTGCGCCATCGGCGTCGCTGGCGAGCACCGGATGGGCGCCGCCGGAGTCTGTTTCACCGATCGAGAGGGGCGCGCGAGCCGCTACGCCGGCCGCGGCGGCCTAGGCGCCGTACTGGGATCCAAGGGACTGAAGGCAATCGTCGTCGACGACTCCGGAGCGGCTGACGTGCCGATCGCGGACAAAGCGAAGTTCGACTCCGGCCGCAGGAAGGTCGCGGCTGCACTTGGCGAGCACGCGATCACAAAGCCCAAGGGGGCGCTGAACTCCTACGGAACGGCGGTTCTGGTCAACATCCTGAACGAGGCCGGAGGGCTCCCGACGCGCAATTTCCGTGAGGGTCGATTCGAAGGCGCGACGAAGATCGCCGGAGAAGCCATCTTCGCCGGGAACAAAGAGCGACTCGGGCATGAGCTGTACAACCATCCGTGCTCGCCGGGCTGCATCATCGCTTGCTCCAACACGTGGCACCGCAAGGACGGGAGCGAACACACGTCGTGCATCGAGTACGAGTCGGACTGGGCGTTTGGCGCCGACTGCGGGATCAGCGACCTCGACCAGATCGCCGAGCTGAACCTCCTCTGCAACGAGTACGGGCTTGACACGATCGAGATCGGCGGCACGCTCGCCGTGGCCGCGGAGGGCGGCCTGTGGAAGTTCGGCGACGGCAAGCGTGCGATCGAGCTGGTGCACGAGATCGGCAGGGCGACGCCGCTCGGACGGATTCTCGGGAATGGAGCCCTGATCACGGGAAGGGCGTTCGGTGTCTCCCGCGTGCCGCACGTGAAGGGCCAGAGCATGCCGGCCTACGAGCCGCGAGCCATCAAGGGCATCGGGATGACCTACGCCGTGTCGACGATGGGCGCCGACCACACGTCGGGGTACACGATCGCGCCGGAGATCCTCGGCGTGTCCGGCAAGCTCGATCCGCTCAACCCCAAGAAGACGGACCTGGCGCGCAACTTCCAGTACGCCACGGCGTTCATCGACTCGACCGGCCACTGTCTGTTCATTGCGTTCGCAATTCTCGACATCGCCTCGGGATTCGAGGGCGTCGTCGAGGAGTGCGCGGGCGTGCTCGGAACGAAGTGGGCGATGGACGACGTAGCCCGCATCGGGAAAGCGGTGCTCGACCTCGAACTCGACTTCAACCGCAAGGCAGGATTCACGGCCGCCGACGACCGGCTGCCCGAATTCATGTCGCACGAGCCGCTCCCGCCGCACAACGGTGTCTGGGATGTCCCGGACGAGGAACTGGACAAGGTGTTTGGGTAGCTGTTTCGGGGCCGGCTCACGCTGAGCCGGCCCGCGCTCTGTCATGCTCTGCGTTCACGTGTACGGGAAGCTGAGACGTTTTGCGGCGAGTCAGGACCCACGGTTGGATTCGATCGTCGACGTGCCACACCGGCCTGGCGACACCGTGGGATCCGTGATCGCTCGCATCGGGATTCCGCACTCCGAGGTCGGCGCCAACGTGTTCGTGGACGGGCACTATGCCGACCTCGCGAGCCCTGTCGAGGACGGCGCACGCCTCGGGCTCTTTCCCGACGACATGCAACTCCTCTACAAGTGGTACTTCCGCCCGAAGGAGACGAGGGGTGAGGGTTGAGGTGCGGCGATACGCCACGCTGGACACGCCAAAGAATGGAGATCTACCGGGCAAGCCAGCGGAAGTCGTTCTCATGGACGGTGGCAGCGTCGCTCAACTCATCGCAGAGCTGGGGCTTTCGACAGACGCCGTGCACCTCGTCATCGTGAACGGGCGAATCCTTCACGATCGAGCCGCGACCTTGGCCGAAGGGGACCGCGTCGCTCTCTTTCCGCCTGTCGGCGGCGGGTAGGGCAAGGCGTCTGCCCCAAGGGCTTGGCGCCCGCGGCACCGGCGAGGCCTACGGGCGGCGCAGTGTCCACAGCGGATCGACTCCGCGGATCAGGCCAACCCGGACGGCGAACGCGGGAGCCGCGTCGAAGCACGCGACCTCGACGTGCTCGCTCCAGTACCCGAGAGCCTGGTGCAACTGGACGCGCTCTTCGAGCACGTCCACGAGGAGGATGTCGGCAGCGAGGAGCGCGGTGTCCGCGGCCTGCGATGGGTCCGCTCTTGCCACGTCCCCGAGGAGCTCGAACGCGAGAGCTGCCTCGGCGGGGCTGTACCGCCACCCGGCCAAGGCCAACGACGAGACGACGAGTCTCCCGCCCGCGTCGCGCGAGGTCGCGGCGAACGTTCGCCACGCCGCGAGCCCTGCATTCGTCAGCGCGGCGTCCCCGAGCGTCCGTCCCGCCACGAGCAGGAGATCGATTCGGGCAGCCTCTTCCGTCGGTCCGCCGGCGGGCGCGTTGCGCGCGGGGGCCGCGAGGCGTGCGATGAGGATCTGTGCCTCCTGTTCGCGGGCCGGCAGCGCGACGGTCGCTTCGCTCAAGGCACGTACAGCGACGGCGGTCTCGAGCCACGACGCGGCCCGGGTCTCACCGAGCGAAGCAAGCAGCGTTCCGTCAGCCGTCACGTGGCGCGCGAGCTGCTGAAGGGTCTCCTCGGCGCGTCGAGCGGCGGAACGCGCCGTTTCCGCGCTGACGCGAGACCCCAGGGCGACGCGAGACAGGCCGAGGAGAAGCGAGGCTTGGTCGTAGGCCAGGCTGCGGGGGTCGCTGACGCGGTACGACACGCCGTCGACGTCGACCTCCGGCACGATGCCGTGCGCGAGGTAGTCCGCGTCGTCCGGCCGCAGCATGTTCTCACCCAGCCAGGCGACTTGGGCATCGAGGACAAGGGAGACGAAGCCGGCAAGCGCCGCGGAGAGACCGCTCTCCTGTTCTCCATTCGCATCGAGGAACCGTGCCTCACGCGCCATCGTCCAGCCCAAGGCCGCTGGCGTGACGATCTCGCTCTTCTCGATGAACCCGCTGCCGCGCTCGATGATCGGGACTCCGCCTGAGGTCGGCAGGAAGATGGAGGCACCAAAGTCGGGCGCGGAGGATAGGCCCCCGGCGTCCGCGAGCGCCGCGAATCGGGTGTCGGCGTCTTCCGACGAGAGGGAGAAGGGCACCCCGAGGCCGGACTCGCCGAGCAGCACGCCAAGGTTGGCCAGCGACGCCGCCCGCCCTTCACTCTCCGCCGCCCCGAGCCCGCCCCGGTCGGCCGTGTCGTCGAGGGCGACGGCCAGGCGCATGGCCTGGTCCGTCGCGTAGGTGACAGACACCGCGCGGAGCCCGGCGCTTCGCGCGTCGTCGGCCGTACCGAGCGTCACGTCCGCGCAGGCCTCGCGCGTCGGCCCGGCCACTCCTGCCAGGTCCGTGTAGTTCAGCGTGGCGCAGTTCGTGAGGGTCTCGCCAAGCGGGCGGTCCGCAGCGACGCGCACATCGATCGTCCACTCGCGGATCTCGCCCGGCTCCAGGCGGTCGAACGCCCAGCGCAGAGCACGCCCGTCGGCCGCGGTCGCCTCCGGGCGGGCCTCCGCAAGATGCACGCCCTCGGGAAGGAGGTCGTCGAGCGTGAGCGAGACGAAGGTCTCGTCGGTCGTGTTCTCCGCCTGCACCGTGTACCGCACGAGGTCTCCCGGCCGTGTCCACGACAGTCCCGCGTAGGGCGAGACGGGCTCGACACACACCCGCCGATCAAACACGGGGGCGAACGCCTGCTCGCGCCCCTCCTCGTCACGCGATAGTGCTGGGATCTGCAGATCTAGCCCGTCGAGCGCTCGGTCCACGTGGCGAACGAGGTGCGAGGAGACGACCTGCGCGTCGTCCGCGTCGAGGAACTCAAGAACCTGAGGCACGACGTCGACGACCAACGCGAAGTCGAGAGGCGTCATGCACCACGAGAGGCGGTCGACGACGCTCACGTACAGCTCGGATCCCGAATCCCAGAAGAGACTGTCAAACGCCAGGAGCGCCGATCGGATCTCGCTCCCGGCCGGTCCAAGAACCCGGTCCGCCGCGAGAAGCGCGCGAATCGCGCCGAGCTGTCCCACGAGGGTCGACGCCAAACACGCCGACGGCTCTGCGTTCGCGATCCAGGCGCTGCGAGCCGATCCGCCCACAGCGAGGAGCTCGCTTCGCGCGAAGGCCACTTCGTCGCCTAGCAGGCCGCGCGCTCGCTCGGCAAACGGGTGCCCGGTCCCGTACGCGCCGATGACCTTTTCGAACGCCTCGGCGGCCACGCCGAGCGTCGCCGTGGAGACCCGGTCTCCAGGCACCCAGATGTTCTCGAGCGGTGTCGACTGATCCGCCAGAACCCGTTCGATGAGGCGGACGTGAACGGCTTCCAGGGCGCCGAGGACGACGCCCACGGCTTCGTCGACGTGCGAGGCAAGAGACCTCACCTCCGCCTGTCCAAGGCCGATCAGATTCAAGACCGCCGGTGTCCGCACCAGCGACCGCGCCTCGACGAGCCCGAGGAGGAGCGAGACCTGGTCGAAGAGATCGCTCGTGAAGTCCGTGACCGTCATCCGGAGGGCACCGCCGTCCATCCGCGCCGCGAACTCATGCGGGACGTAGGGGGTGTCTCCCGGCCCGATCGTGATGAGAGTGTCGAGCACGTCGATCTTCCCCACGACCGCCGCGGCCAACGTCCGCGCCGTCACCAGCTCGTCCGCGTCGAGGTCGCTCCGCGCCGCCAACTCCAGCACTTCCTGCGCCTCCCGCAGGAGGGTCATCCCGAGCGCCGACGGCACGATCCTCGTGTCAAATGCGGTGGAATCCCATGCCAGGTCCGCCGACTCGGCACCGCCGAGGCTCGGATCGCCGGAGAAGAACGGCACGACGATGGGGTCGATCGTCGCCTCCGACCCGGCTCCCGCGAGGATCTCGTCCACGACGCCGCCCATCGACACGATAGCGTCGAACGGGATGCCCAGACCGGAGTGGAAGTCGACCGCGATGAGGTTCGCGTCCGCGTCGTCCTCGCGGCCGAGCTCGGCGCCCTGGAGCGCATACGAGGCGAACATCGAGATGTCGGTCTGGTACCACGGGTCGTCGGACAGCACTCGCAGGCCGCCGCACGATCCAGAGGCCGCGCTCTCCACAAGGCAGAGCGCGCGCTGCAACACCGGGGCCGCCGCGACGTGGTCGGCAATCGCTACGCCGCTGACCACGCCCTCGCCAGTGCCACTCACGAGGCCCGTCGTCGATGCAAGCTCCACGTTGTCGAGTTCGAGGGCCGCGTCGTCGAGCACACTGCGACAGAGGGCCGCCAGTCGCTCCGACACGAGCGCGCCTCGCTCCGCGTCGCTCACCGCGGCAAGGTCGCGCAGCGCCGCCACGGCGAGGCCCATGTCGAGGGCGGTGTAGCACGGCAGCGCTCCGTCATCGGTCAGGCGATATAGCCCGAACCCGAGCGTCCCGTCCCACGCGGCTCGCTCGAGATC
>CAYUSW010000133.1:0-1790 GCA_964447445.1 uncultured Thermotogae bacterium | reverse complement strand
CGAGTTGCTCGACGGTGCGCGCGCCGACAATCGGAGCGGTCAGACCCGGGTGCGCCTTCACCCAAGCCACGGCAAGCGTCGCTGGATGGATCGAGAGCTCCCGCGCAAGGGCGGCAAGCCCTTCCGCGGCATGGTAGTAGTCCTCGCTGCCGTAGCGTGCCGCGTACAACGCGTTCTCGACGAGTCGCCCACGTTCGGGACGACGGCTCGTGCCGTACTTGCCGGATAGGAGACCCCCTCCGAGAGGGCTGTAGCTGACAACACCGAGCCCGGCGGCGCGGGTGAGAGGGAGGATCTCCACCTCCGCCTGTCGTTTGACCAGGTTGTACATCGGCTGAACACAAGAGAACGCCGCCATCGACTCGCACCGCGAGACCCCGAGAGCGGTAGCGATCTGCCACGCCGCCCAGTTGCTGGCTCCGATGTAGAGCGCTTTCCCTTGCCGCACGACAAGGTCGAGGGCCTGCAACGATTCCTCGATCGGCGTCATCGGATCGAAGGTATGGACGAACAGGATCTCGATGCGATCCGTCGCGAGGCGCCGCAGGCTCGCTTCAACGGATTGGAGGATGTGGCGCCGGGACAGACCTCGGTCATTCGGATCCTCGCCCATGGGAAACCCGACCTTGGTCGTGAGGATGACGCGGTTGCGCTCGCTCGCAACGAGCCGGCCGAGGATTTCCTCGGCGCGTCCGGCTGAGTACACGTTGGCACAGTCGAAGAAATCGACGTCTGCCTCGCGCGCGCGGTGGTACAACGCCGCCGACGTCGTCTCGTCGGCCATGTCGCCGAACGACATGGTGCCAAAACAGAGCGCCGACACGCGGAGCCCCGTTCTCCCCAGCAGCCGGTACTCCATGGTCCTCCTGTGATCGTGCGTCGATCATAGCCGCCGACGTGAGGACCTGCTAGGCGAGGCCGGGGCAGGAAGTGGTTGTCAGAACCAGACTCGGTACCGCTTCCTTCCCACCGGGGAGGGAAGACGCCGGTTGCGCGCAGAGCGTGGTACACAGGAAGCGTGCCGAGAAGACCGGCGCCTGTCTGCGCTTGTGCTACCGGACATACGGATACGATCTGTCGCACGTCCTGCAGGAGGCAGGCCAAGTCCAGTACGTCTCTAGAGGGTGTCCGAGTGCGAGGAAGCACGGAAACCTCCGCAAATCAAAACTTGACGGACTTCCCGTCGCCCGCGCCTCCCATGCGGCGACAACAGGTCCAGGCGCGAGGCGCACGCAGCCGCTTCAGGACGCTCCGCGATCGTCTCTCCGCTTGCCCTCTTCGCGTGCGCCCTGTAGAGTGAAGCCCTCACGAGGGGAAGGGATCATGGTAGCCAGCACGAGTAGATTCTGTCACGTGCGAGGAGCGCGGTTCCTCGACGCGGAGAACCTGACGAAGACGTATCGCGTCGGAACCGAGATAGTCTACGCACTGAGGGATGTCAACTTCTCCGCACCGCAAGGCGACTTCGTCGTGATCAACGGACCATCCGGCAGCGGGAAGACGACGTTCCTCAACCTCATCTCGGTCATCGATCGTCCATCGTCGGGCGAGGTGTTCATCCAAGGCGAGCCGACCAGCACGCAGTCCGAGGGCCAATTGGCTGCCCTGCGCAAGACGAAGATCGGCCTTGTGTTTCAGTCGTTCAACCTCATCCCGGTGTTGAGCGCCGCGGAGAACATCGAGTACCCGCTCCTCCTCCAGAAGAGGCCGCGCACTGAGAGGCAGAAGCGAGTCGCCGACATGCTGGCCGAGGTCAGCCTGTCCGACCTCGCCCGCCGACGGCCGAACGA
>CAYUSW010000132.1:0-3839 GCA_964447445.1 uncultured Thermotogae bacterium | reverse complement strand
CATCCAGGCCGCGGACCGAATCCTCGTGATGGAGGCGGGCCGCATCGTAGAAGAGGGCACGCACGGCGAGCTGCTTGCCGCGGGGAATGCCTACGCGCTGCTCCATGCGGCTCAGCAGGTTGCGCCGGCCACGGCGCTCTGCACGTGACCTACGCAATCTCAGCTCGCTGGAAGGCCGCGCGTCTTGCCCGAGATCGACCCGTGCCGGCGAATCCGCCCAGCTTGTACAATGCTTCCAAGATCCTCATTCCTACCGAAGGAGCGTAGAGGCATGGCTGACGAGACCCCGAAGCCCGAGGCGAAGAAAGGCGAGCAGGACAAGGAAAAGAAGCGGAAGCTTCTCGGCATCGCGCCGATCGAGACGCATCACGAAATGTCGGTCGGCGGGCGAACCCTCAAGTACACGGCGCGCGCCGGCGTCATCCCGCTGAAGGATGACGCCGATGAGACGGAGGCCGAAATCTTCTTCGTGGCCTACGAGCTGGACGGAATCAAAGACCGTTCCTCGCGACCGCTCACGTTTGCCTTCAACGGCGGTCCCGGGTCGTCGTCGATTTGGCTCCACATGGGGGCCGTCGGTCCGAAGCGCGTGCTGATGGAGAGGGAGGGGTGGATGCCACATCCCCCCTTCCGCTACGAGGACAACGCGCAGACGTGGCTTCAACAGACGGACCTCGTGTTCATCGATCCCGTGGGCACGGGGTTCAGCCGCGCGGCGAAAGAAGAACTGGAGAAGAAGTACTGGGGCTTCGCCGGCGACATCGAGTCGGTCGGTGAGTTCATCCGCCTCTATCTGACGCGGTACGCACGCTGGACATCGCCTCTCTTCCTCGCGGGCGAGAGCTACGGAACGACGCGCGCAGCAGGACTCGCCGGATACCTCGTCGACCGCGGGATCACGTTCAACGGCATCATCCTTGTGTCGTCCGCGCTCGACTTCAACTCGTTCCACTTCGGGCGAGCCAACGACCTTCCGTATGCCCTCTTCGTGCCTACGTACGCCGCGACGGCGTGGTACCACAAGAGACTCTCGCCGGCGCTGCAGCAGAAGTCCGTCGCCGATCTGACGGGTGAGGTGAAAGCGTGGACGGAAGCGAAGCTGATCGGGGCGCTGATGAAGGGAGACGGGCTCGCGGACGCGGAGCGGAAGGCCGTAGCGCGGAGGCTGGCCGACTATACCGGACTCGACCTCGAATACGTGCTCGGCACGAACCTTCGCGTCGACATCTTCCGCTTCTGCAAGGAACTCCTGCGAGGCGAGCGGCGCAGCGTCGGACGAATCGACTCGCGCTTCCAGGGCGTCGAGGCACTTGCCGTGAACGAGCGCCCGGAGTTTGACCCGTCGATGCTGGCGATCACGCCCCCGTACGCGTCGGCCCTGAATCACTACGTCCGCACGGAACTCGGGGTCGAGACCGATCTCGTCTACGAAGTGATGAGCGGCAAGGTGAACGACAAGTGGCAGTGGGAGAACGGCCAGCTTCCGGCGACGAGCGAGGAGTTGCGCGCGGCGATCGCCAAGAACCCTTACATGAGGGTGCTGGTCGCGCAGGGGTACTACGACCTTGCGACGCCCTTGTTCGCAACCGAGTACATGATCACGCACATGAACGTTGACCCGAAGCTGCGCAGCAATATCGAGATCGTCTACTACGAGTCGGGGCACATGTTCTACCTCGACGTGGGGTGTCTTGCCACGTTCCGCGCCGACGTGGGGAAGTTCATCGCGGCCTCGCTTCCGTCGTAGTCAAAGATGCACGGCCGGCTCGCGGACCGGCCGTGCCTTCACGTCTTGACTACGGAGACGCCGCGGGCTCTGCTTTCGCCGCCTGGCGGAGAAGGAACTCGTCGAGTCGCGCCGTCAATGCTTCGAGTCGCGCGATGACCTCCGGGAGTTTCACCGCGCCGGGCTCCGGCGCCTTCTTCGCGACTCGCATCAACTGAGCCACGAGCTCGCGCGCCAGCTCTTGTGCCGCGCGCTCAAACCGCGCCGCCTCGCGCGGCGGCATCCCGGCGGTGACGGCGGTGATGTAGCCGTCGGCCCAGGCTCGTAGCTCGTCGAACGTCATCCGCGCCTCGGCCTGCTCGGGGCGTTGTTCCGGCCTCCCAACGATCTCTTCGAGCAGGGCGACGAGCCGGTGAAGTGCTGCGTTGAGTCGGGCCGCCTTCTCGCGGGGCGAGGCCTCCTTGTTCTGGTCCTCGAGCGCTGTGAGCAGGTTCTCTACGAGCTGTGCCGCCTCCTCGGCGCGCTCTTCCAGACGATGGGCCGCCGGTCGGTCGACGGCGCCGAGCTGGGCGTCGAGGCGCGTGAGCACTTCCGCCAGTCGTTCCAGCGTGACCTCAAGCGGCTTGGGTGCCGGCGCTGGGTCTTCTGCGGCCACAACAGGGAGCACCATCAGCATCGAGACGACGGCCGCGGCGAGTGCCACGGACATGAGAGAACACCATCTTCGCATAGTCCCTCCTGGCGTCGCGGGAACCTACCCGGCGCCGCTCGTACCGTACGAGCGGCTGCGTCAGGATTGAACCGGCAAGCGGTCAATGCATCGTCAACATCCGGTCTTGGCGCTTGCCGAGACGACGCGGCGGGCCTACTCTTTCGCCGTGAACGCGCACAGGGTCTGGCTCCAGAATCGCTTCCTTCTTGTCGCGTGCTTTGTCTTCGTCTGCACGGGGCTTGCCCTCGGGCTCTTCCTCAACGCGTATGCATCTCTCGCGCGGACCTCGTTTCGGGAACGCACGCTCAGCTACGCGCAGGCCTTTGCGGCGACTGCCGGGTCGTGGGTCGCCCGGGGACAGACGGACGTTGTGGCGACTCTGGCCGACTTCCTGGTGACGGGCAGCGTTCTGGGCGTCGAGATCACGGACCCCGACGGGGCGCCCACGGTTCTCTCGGGGTCGGAAGTGCCGGCTGCGACGCAGGAAGACATGCAGGACTGGCCTCGGCAAGGATCGAACGGCGGGGCGCCGCTTCTCGTGGATGTCTCGATGCCGGGCGGAACAGGGCGCGTGCGAATGCTCGTCGACACGGGATCCGCGGAGTCCGCCGTTCGTCACGCAATCCTCGTTGGAGTGACCGGGGCCGCGCTGTTCGACGGAGCCATCCTTGCCCTCGTCGCCTGGGTTTTTCGCGGCAGGCGGAAGACAACTTGCCCCGAGAGGCCTCCGGAGGCGTTGGCAGAGTACAAGCAGATCGTCGTGGGAGACCTCGTGATCGTGCCGGCGAGATGCGAGGCGTCGTACGCCGGCCGCCCCCTGCGCCTCACTCCGAAGCAGTTCGCTCTCCTGAGCGTGCTCGCAAGCGAGCCGGGCCGCGTGTTCGCCGAGGCCGAGATCCTCGCTGCGGCGTGGCCTGACTCGCCGTACGCCGATGCCCGCGACATCAAGCAGTACGTGTACCTGTTGCGGCGCCGCATGGCAGCGATTCGGCCGGACGGCCGCGACGTCATCGTGACGGTTCCTGGGTTCGGCTATCGCTTGGACGACCGTCGTTGACCGGCCGTTGACCGGGGGGAGATGGACTCGATGACACGCAGAGCCGAGGATGCTGGAAGTGAACGGAGGTCGAAAGTGAGCCACGCAATGAGGGCGACGGTGGTTGCTGCCTTGATGCTTCTGGCTGCTGGGGCTGCGTGCTCTGGGCAGGGCGACGCCCCCGCATCTCCTGCGATCGAAGAGCGCCTAGCGGGGTTCGCGGGCCGGATGCGCCTTGGGCTATCCATCGCATCCGTAGCGGTCTTCTCCCCCACGGTCGCAGACGCTCACGCACAAGCCGAACGCCTGATCGTCCTCCTGCGAGGCGACGCCAAGGACAAGGTCGCCGGCCTTCTGCTGGAGTC
>CAYUSW010000131.1:0-2509 GCA_964447445.1 uncultured Thermotogae bacterium | reverse complement strand
AGCCCCAGCATGCGCCGGATCTTCCGGCTGTGCGCGAAGGCCATCTGGAAGATGCCCATCTGGCACGTAGAGAGCTCATGACGATCCGCCGCAAGCATGAGGTTGTACGCAGCGTACACAGCATCGTCGCGCGCAAAGGGCCGATGGCTCCGCGTGTGGCCGACGAGCACCACGGGGGCGTTGTAGAAGACGGGATCGAGTCCCCTGGCCCAGCGTTCGAGAAGGTCCTCGCCCGCCTGTCGGTTGCGGCTTGCGCTCTTCGCCAGTTCCTTTCCGAAGAGAACGCGTACGATCCCGCGGAACAGCGGCAAGCGCAGCAGGCGACCGAGCCGACGGACCTCACCGAGAGTCGCTCTGGACAACTCGGCAATACGCGCTCGATCGTCGAGGATGACCCAATCGACGTCCTGACCGTTGCTCGCCGACGGCCCCCAACGAGCGACGCCGAGTAGCTCCCGGACCGTGTCGCGCGGCACGGGCCGCTCGGCGAACGTTCTCACAGAACGCCGCGCTCGCAGGAGATCTTCCAACTGCTCTGCCGTGAGCCGGCGACCGTCGTCGACGAGCGGGCACTTCTCGAGCGGGAATGACTCGTGGTCGATCGCATCGACGGGGCAGACGGCCACGCACTGCCCGCACCCCCAGCACAACTCGGGACGCACGGCGACGGCGGCTCCGTCTCCCATGTCGAAGACGTTAGCGATAGCACATACCTGAACGCACGCGCCGCACCGGACGCACGCCATCGAATCGACCGCGATCTTTCCCATGCACATCCTCTCGATGGGGCAAGTGTAGCCAGGGGCACGCGCTCCGAGAGTGACGGCAAGCGAGCCGCGAAGGGACGAAAGGTGTCCCGGCGCCGGCCACGTGTCCACGCAGCCGGAGGGAGAGCAGGCGTAGTCTCGGCCCATGGAAGAAAGTGCGTTCATGGACCGGCTTCTTGCGCAGGCCTCCCTTGATGCCGTGGACTTCGCGAGCGACGTCGAGCGCCTGCTGGCCGAGCAAGTGGTCTTCTTGCGCGGCGAACTCGAGACATGCCGCCGTGAGGCCGTCGTTGGAGCCCACGCCGTGATCGGCGAACTCTACGCACGCGTCGCCTCCCTCGAGGATGAGATCCGGTTCCTGCGCAGTCAGATCCCTCCCCGCGCTAGTTGAACCACCGTCTCGGTTCGCGTAGCGTTACGACGCCATGGCGAATCTGGAGATCTCTTCTCACCTCACGAAGGCACGCACCGAGAGAGCAGAGCTCGAGCAACGCTTGTCAGACCCCGGGGCGTACGCGCGCCCGGAGTACCGCGAGACAGCCCAACGCTTCGCCCGCGTGCAGGATCTCATTCGCGTCGGGGAGGAGTGGGAGAAGCTCGGGACATCCATCGCCGAGATGGAGGAGATGCGGAACAGCGACGCCGAACTCCGTGATGCGCTTGCCCAAGCGATCGATGCGGATCGCCCGCGCCTCGATGAGCTCGCCGCCAAGTTCCGGCTCCTGCTCGCGCCCCCGGATCCCAGCGATGAGAAGAACGCGATCATCGAGGTTCGTGCCGGCACGGGCGGGGAGGAGTCAAGCCTCTTTGCCGCCGATCTCCTGCGCATGTACGCACGATACGCTGAGAAGCTGGGGCTCAAGACATCCCTCCTCGACAGCCACCCGACAGCGCTCGGCGGCTTCAAGCAGCTTACGTTCTCGATCGAAGGCAAAGGGGCATACAGCGCGTTTCGCTTCGAGTCCGGTGTCCATCGCGTCCAGCGCGTTCCGGAGACAGAGGCGCAGGGGCGCATTCACACCTCGACGGCAAGCGTCGTCGTGCTTCCCGAGGCCGAAGATGTCGAGATCCAGATCGATCCGAACGACCTCCGCATTGAGACCTTCCGCTCTCAAGGGCCCGGCGGGCAGAGCGTGAACACGACCGATTCCGCGGTTCGCATCACGCACACCCCGACCGGCATTGTCGCAAGCTGCCAGGACGAGAAGTCGCAGATGAAGAACCGCGCTCAGGCGATGCGGGTCCTCCGTGCGCGGCTTCGCGATCGCCACGAACAGGAGAAGGCGGCCACTCTCAAGGCCACGCGGCGCGCCGCGATCGGTACGGCCGAACGAAGCGAGAAAATCCGCACCTATAACTTCCCGCAGAACCGCATCACCGACCACCGCATCGGGCTCACGCTGTACGACCTCGCGACGGTCCTCGAGGGGAGCATGCAGCCGCTCGTCGATGCTCTTCACGCCCACGAGGCCGACAGCGCTCTCGAAGAGTAGAACGCTGATACCAACGAAACTTCCGCTCGCCGCTTGCTTGACACTCTCCGAACCGCCCGATACCATTGTCGCGTTCCACTTGGGGTCTGTAGCTCAGCTGGTTAGAGCGCTCGCCTGATAAGCGGGAGGTCCGTGGTTCGAGTCCACGCAGGCCCATTGAGTTCTCACGAAAGTTCTCTGCCCGCCACGTCCTGCCAAAGGGCGGAGCTGAGTGGATCCGCCGCAAGAAGAACCTGGGCGGGATCTTAC
>CAYUSW010000130.1:0-3580 GCA_964447445.1 uncultured Thermotogae bacterium | reverse complement strand
GCCCTTTGCGCGCGACGATGCTGTGTACGCTGCGTACAACCTCATGCTTGCGGCGGATCGTCATGAGCTCTCTACGTGCCAGATGGGCATCTTCCAGATGGCCTTCGCGCACAGCCGGAAGATCCGGCGCATGCTGGGGCTGCCGGAAGGGCGGACTGCGCAGATCGCCATCGTTCTCGGGTATCCGGCTCACGTGTTCCGGAGGTTTCTGCCTCGCAGAATGCCCGAGATCCTCTGGAATCCCCGCTAGCGTGAACCTCGCAGCTCCCCAACGATGGCTCGCGTCGAAGCCTGTAGCGGTAGAGTGCCGGCCCTTCGGTCCGGATGTCCTTGTCTACAAAGTGGGCGCAGGTTCGCGGCTACTCGCCGCAGCGAGTAGCTGGAGAGAACCATTCTGTGGTTCCCTGCGTGCCTCAGCGGGAACCAGGTTCGAGTCATATGGAGAAGCGCGAGCTCCTTCACGGCCAGCTCCCGCGCGCTCAGAACCCGGCCGTGACGCCCGGGTGTCACGTGAACAAGGACTACTGGAACACGGTCACGCTCGATCGATCGCTGCGTCTTGAACAAGGAGCTCTCCAAGTGGGTCGAGGAGTCGCACGCCCTCGTCGTTAGGGGACTCTCCCGCAAAGCGCGGGCCGCGTTTCAGAGGAGCGCATAGTTCTCGAGCCCGTCCACGCTCAGGGGCGGGCATCTGCCGGTTCCGAGTAGCCGTCGGCCGACTACGGCTTCTTCGTAGAGGGCGATGCTGCGGGCGTGGTCGCCGCGGGCGGCGTCGTGGCTGGCTTGGTCGCAGCCGCGGGGTTGGCGGCGCGCCACGCGACGAACTGGCGTATACCGGATGCGATGCCGGCAGCGAGCTTGTCCTGATACGCCGAGTCAAACAGCAAGGCGCGTTCGTTTGGGTTCGTGATGTAGCCGATCTCCAGAGTGACTGCGGGCATTGTCGTCCGCTGCGTGTAGGACTCCTGCGTCCGGATTCCGCGATTCCGCGCGCCGGTCGCTACGCTCAGTGCGTCCTGCATCATCGACGCCAGCGTCCACGTAGGATCTGCCGGCTTCCGCGTGGTGTCGACCCAGGTCTCGATGCCATTGACGTCGCTCTGGGCGAAGGAGTTGACATGGATGCTGATGTAAATAGATGCGCCGCCATCCACGGCGATGCGGATGCGCTCCTCGAGCGGCACAAGGACGTCCACGGTGCGTGTCGTGATCACACGGATCTTGGGGTCTGGGGCGAAGAGCGCCTCGACCTTCTTCATCACCGCGAGGTTCACCGTCTTCTCGGTGGATTCGCCGGATACGGCGCCGGGATCTGTCCCGCCGTGCCCGGCGTCGAGCGCAACGATGACTTTCCCTTTGCCCGTAGACGTCGGCTTTCCCCCCTCGGATGGGCGAAGGAATCCGAAGTAGGCGACCGCGGCGGCGGCGGCGAGGACGATGACCGCGATGGCGATGTATCCACGCTTGTTCATGGCCAGAGCTTATCCATCGGGCGATTGTGCGCCAGGCCTCTGCCCCTTCGATCGCGGTCGAATGTCACTGCCTGTCAAGGGCTCTGTGTCTCCGTTATGATTGCCACGTGAGCAGACGTGAGATGAGGCGGACAGTGTGAGCGGCGTGACTCTCGGGCTCGTCCTCGCGACCCTTGCAGGCCTCTCGACCCTTCTCGGCGCGTCTGTGACGCTGTTCGCCAAGACGCCGGGTCCGCGGTTCATGGCGTTCACGCTCGGGCTCTCGGGCGGCGTCATGATCTATGTCTCGTTCGTCGAGCTGCTCGGGAGCTCCGTCGCCACGCTCGGCGTCGTTCCGGCCAACCTCACGTTCTTCCTCGGGATGGGGCTCATGTTTCTGATCGACGTTCTCATCCCGCATGAGTATCTGGCCGAGCACGTCTGCGACCCCCTACCGGGGCTCTGCCCGCAGGACTTGAGTTCCGAAGAGCCCGGTTCCGACGAACTCGGTTGCCGCAGATCCGGACGGAGGGGGCGGCGCTTCGACGGGCGCGGTCCCCGGGGACGAGGGGCCGGACGCCGAGGCGGGCTCGACCAGCAAGCGCGACTGCTGAAGATTGGCTTGTTCGTCGCGCTGGGGATCGGGATCCACAACTTCCCCGAGGGCATGGTCACGCTGGCCGGGGCGCTGCACGATCCGTCAGTAGGATTGGCGATTGCGGTTGCGGTCGCCATCCACAACATTCCGGAAGGGCTTGCCGTCGCGCTGCCGATCCTCGCGGCCACCGGCAGCCGCCGTAAGGCGTTCATGTGGGCCGCTCTGTCCGGACTTGCCGAACCCTTGGGCGCTGGGCTCACGGCTGCGATCCTCGTGCCGATCCTGTCGCCGGCTGTGCTCGGCTACGCGCTCGCTGCCGTCGCCGGGATCATGGTCTTCGTCGCGCTCGACGAACTCATTCCCGCCTCACGCGAGTACCACAGCGGACACTGGGCAATCCTCGGGATCGTTGCCGGGATGATCGTGATGGCCATGAGTCTTGGGTTGTTGACGAGCACCATCTTCTCGTAGGGACAGCGCGTCGTCGCAGACGAGCTGCGACGCTACGGCCTCTCGACACCGGAGTCAGCCGCGCGGTGTCGGCTCCGGCGCGCACGGAATCGTCATCACAGGGCAGTGCGCTAGGCGCACGACTCTCCCCGCCACCGACCCGAAGAGCCGCTCGCGCCAGCCCGTGTGCCCGTGCGTCGCGATGACGATCAGGTCGACGTCCTCTTCCGCGGCAATCCGCGTCACCTCATGTGCCGCGTCGCCGATCGTGACGATCGCCCGCGAGCGGACCGACTCGGGGACGCGCCGGCGCCGGCGCTCTTCGAGGGCACGTTGCGCGCTGCGGACCAGTTCGTCCTGGTAGCCCGCGAGGTCGAACGCTGGAGCGCCTGATGGGTTGTCGAGCGCCGGAATGGGTGCGACGACGTGGAGAAGAATGAGTTCGGAACCCGACGCCTCTGCCATCTCCGCGGCGGCAACGATGGCCTTGCAGGCCGGCTCACTGAAATCCGTCGGGCAAAGAATCCTCTTAAATGGCAGCACAGCGCACCTCCTCGACGAGAGACTGTCATCCCACCGTAGGCGAGGAGAGGAGGGCCGTCAAGAGACAAGCGGTTTCCTCGGCCCTGCGCTCGCGATACACTTGCGACCGCAGGCGCTTCCGGTGTGAACGCCACTGGCACATGCCGCCGGCGCAAGCGCTGCAAACGCAAGCGTCACAGACGCCAGCGTCACCGGTTCGGACGCCGTCCTCGTGGGCGTCCGCCGTTTTCGCATCTCACTTGCGGGGAAAGGGAGGGACAGTATGGCAACGCAGGGCGAGACACCTCGGGGTGTTACCCCGCGGGGTGTTACCCCACGGGGTGTTACCCCACGCAGCGAGCACTACTCGCGCTGGTACACGGACGTCGTGCAGCAGGCCGACTTGGCCGACTACGCACCCGTGCGCGGCTGCATGATCATCAAGCCCTACGGCTACGAGCTGTGGGAAGGCATCAAGTCCGCCCTGGACCGCCGCTTCAAGGCGACCGGGCACAGGAACGCCTACTTCCCGCTGTTCATCCCGATGAGCTTCATCGAG
>CAYUSW010000129.1:0-2538 GCA_964447445.1 uncultured Thermotogae bacterium | reverse complement strand
GATGCCCGGCGTCTAACTGCGCGACCGCGTGCTGGACGTCTCGACACCGGGAGCATCGGACTGCGTGACAGCGTGTGGTAGGTGTCCGATGACAGGCGGACCTCCGTGTAGGCGCGGAGCACCGAAAGGCGAAGGGAGCGAGCCATGCGCGATGTCCTTACGTTCGTCCTCGCCGGCGGGCGCGGCGAGCGGCTTCATCCGCTGACGCGGGACCGAGCCAAGCCTGCCGTGCCGTTTGGCGGGCACTATCGGATCATCGACTTCGCCCTGAGTTCGTGCGTGCACTCCGACTTGCGCCGCATCTTCGTCCTGACGCAGTACAAGTCTCTGTCGCTCGAGGAGCACATTCGCGACGGCTGGACCGTGCTGAGCCCGGCGCTCGACGAGTTTCTCCAAACGATCCCGCCGCAGCAGCGGACGCGGACCGACTGGTATCTCGGAACCGCGGACGCCATTCATCAAAACTGGTACTGCGTCGAGCGATATGCCATGGAGCACGACCAGCCCTCGGCCATCCTCATCCTCGCCGGCGATCACGTCTACAAGATGGACTACCGCGTGATGATGGACTTCCATCGCGAGAAGGATGCCGACGTGACCGTTGCCGTCATGCGTTTGCACCGCGACGAAGTCCGCGCCAAACTCGGCGAACTCGTCGTCGATGCGGACTCCCGCGCCGTCGCGTTTGAGGAGAAACCGCTTCGCCCCACAGGCATGCCCGGCGAGCCCGACGTCTGCCTCGCGTCTCTCGGCATCTACGCCTTTCGTCCCAACGTCCTGCGCGACGAGCTCGACCGCGATGCAGGCGTCGACGCGTCGAACCACGACTTCGGCAGGAATCTCCTGCCGGCGATGATCAATCGCCGCCGCGTCTACGCGTTTCCGTTCGAACTCGGGAACCGCAACACGGGGCTCTACTGGCGCGACGTCGGGACGCTCGACTCCTACTTCGACGCGCACATGGACCTCGTCGGCGTGGTACCGCGTTTCGACCTCTACGACCGCTCGTGGCCGATCCACACGGTGAATCGACCGAAGCCGCCGGCCAAGATCGTGCGAGGCGAAGGCGACGCAACCGGTGCGGCGTTCGACTCTCTCGTCTCCTCGGGAGCCATCATCTCCGGCGGCACTGTCGTGCGATCGATCCTCTCCTCCGGCGTTCTCGTCCAATCCGGAGCGCACGTCGAGGAGTCGGTCTTGCTCGATCGCGTGGTCGTCGGACGCGGTGCGAGGATTCGGCGCGCCATCCTCGACAAGCGCGTCGTCGTGCCGGACGGGGCGACCATCGGCTACGACCACGAGAACGATGCCAAGCTCTACACGGTCAGCGACGGCGGCATCACCGTCGTCCCCAAGAGCCCGTTCGGCCACTAGACCGCGGTTGACTTGACAACGGTTGCGATGGCGATGCAACCGAAGTGCGAACGCCGCATATCTGCGGCGACCACTCCCTGACGATCGAGTAGCCCGGCGAGCGAGCCGCGGCGGACATAGTCGGCGAAGCCCTCGCGGTGCTCGGGTCCGGCGGCGCGTTCGATGGCGCGGATTACCCGCCAAGGGAGATGCCGTCGCGGGTGCTCGGGCTCGGAGTAGTCGGCGACGACCAGAGCGCCGCCAGGGCGAAGAGCGCGCAGGGCTTCCGAGACCATCTGCTGTCTCTCATCTTCAGGATGCTCGTGCAGCGCCAGAGACAGGACGACCGCGTCGAACGAAGAGCCAGGAAAGGGGAGCGAGAGGGCCGAGGCGCAAACAAAGGGGACTCCGGAAGAGTATCGCGCCGCAGCGTCGACCATGGCTGGCGAGAGGTCGACGCCGACCACCTCGAACCCGCGCCGAGCGAGGAGTCTCGCTTGCGCTCCCGTCGCACACGCGACGTCGAGCACTGTGCGCGCCCGGCGATCGCGTAGAACGCTGGCGATCCGAGGCCGGAGTGGACATACGATGGGATCGATGGCGAAGCGATAGAAGTGCGCGGCTCGTCGCCCGTAACGCTCGCGTTGCACCATGTGAGCACGGTACGGGCGGGCGCTCGATCCGGCAAGTGCGGGGAGTAGGCATTCGCCGTGTTGCGCGGCAGAATGAGACATGGCGTTTCGGGTCGATCTGCGGCGTGCTCTTCTGTTGCGCCTTCGGGCTCGCCTCGAAGCTGGGGACCTCTCGCTGGCGCGGCGGGCGCTTGGCGAGGACGTCGACGCGCGGTTCTTCGTACCGGCCGACGGTACTGCCGTGGTCGGGACGACCGCGAAGCGGGCGCAGTGTGCCGTGAGGACTGGACTCCCTGCCACGTCCCTCGCTCTTCTCGGACGTTGCTCCGTCGCTCACGGGCGTGGCGCTGTGCGTGGCATCGGCGGAGGAACGGCCGCGCAAGATCGAGGCGTCGGCGTGAGCCGTCGGAGGTTCGCGGAGTGAAGAATGCACTTGTCGCCAGGATCCTCTACGAGATCGCCGACTTGCTCGATCTCGACGGCGTGGCGTTCAAGCCTCGGGCATACCGGCGCGCTGGCGAGGTCATCGAGTCGCTCGGCGAGCCGATCGAGG
>CAYUSW010000128.1:0-3604 GCA_964447445.1 uncultured Thermotogae bacterium | reverse complement strand
CCGACCACGACCGGACATGCCGTCGTGAGATCCTACATCCTGACAGGAAGGGAATAGGGGTCAGGCCTTTATGCTTGAATGGACATTCGCTTCGCTTGCCGACTACGATCACAGTCGAGAGATGCAGCCCGAGGAAGACCCCGCATCGCGGAGTCTGCAGCGATGGCGGTGGACGGTCTCGTCGACGAGGGTGTTCCGCGTTGTTCTGCTGCGAACGCCTGCGAACGGCTTCTCCAGGCTTGGTGTTGCCGCGTCGGGCTCGCGGCGCAGGACTCCGGGGTCGAGCGGTGCATCCGGAAGAAGAGGCCTCATCGGGCCGACGAAGGAGGCAATGCCCAGGAGGCATCCCGCGCGTAGGTCGCGCCACGCATCCATGCCGCGTTCCTCGGCAACGAAACAGCGGTAGGCGCGAATCGCCTGAGCACGGTCTGGGGCGAACTGCAACAGGATCCAGTCAACTTCCCTGCTTCGCGGCCTTCTCTTCCTTCTTGGCGTCTCTCGACTAGCCCGGCCGCCACTTCAGCACTTCACTCATCAGGAGCCCAGCCGCGGCAATCGTCAACAGCACGTACAACGCCTTTCCGCCGAACAGCTTCCTTATCTTCTTCTCGCCTTCTCGGTTGAATCCGCCCCACTTCATGGCTTGCCCTCCCTCTTGACGGCTCTCGACTGCCCCAGCAGCAACCCCAACGCTTCACGCCCAGCGGAAGCTTCGCGGACTCCGTACAGCGTCTTGCGGCGCGTTCGCCCTTCTCAGAGCCGCTCATGATTCCTAGGTGGGGTGAAGAATTCTCAGCATCGCACTCTAGCGGGGACAATCGTACCGGTCAACACGAGAGACTCATGTCTCATACTGTACGGCGCACCAATCATCCGAGAGTGCGGCAGACTCTATGGGTGGCGTGACGTCTCGCGGAGATGCGGACCGGAGTTCCAGTATGGCTCTATCCATAGATCTTCTGACGCAGACCCTGGAGTCGGCCTTGACGGGCATGGCTCCGCAGGCTAGCGTGATCCCAGGCGGGCGAAGATCGGCTCACTCCGCGGGCGATTCTCGGGAGTTGGGGCAGGTGATCGGATGAAAGGACGTTGGTACGGAGTCGTCCTCTCGAGTCTCGCGCTGTTGTTTGCGGTCGTGCCTCTTCTCGTCTCCTGCGCGTTCGATGGCCCTACTCCGGAGGAACCGGTTCTCGAGTTCAGCACGGTCGCGTGGGAGGGGATCCAGCGCACGTTCGGGATGTATGCCCCGCCCGCTCTGCTTGACCCAGCACCCCTGGTCCTGCTCTTGCACGGCGGCTTCGGCAGCGCCGCGGAGTTCTGGGAGACGGAGCTCGCCGAGTCCTGGAAAGCGCTCGCGGACGGCCACGGATTCCTCCTCGTCCTCCCTGAGGGGGCTGCGGACGAGGGCAATCCGACCGGTCACCACTGGAATGATTGCCGCGTCGACCTCGGCAACCTCGACTCGATGTCGGCCGAGGACGACGTCGGGTTCATCGAGCGCATGATCGACGTGATCGCCGCTCGGGTGTCGATCGACGCCGCTCGCATCTACGTAACCGGCGTCTCCAATGGTGGGATGATGACCCTCCGCCTCGCGATGCAGCTGGGAAGCCGTCTTGCCGCGGCGGCTCCGATCATCGCCAACCTTCCCGACCCTTCGGAATGCGCGTTCGAGGCGGCGCCGCTGCCGATCCTGATCATGAACGGCACTGCCGACCCGGTGATTCCCTACTACGGCGGATGCGTGCTCGGCCCGTCGTGCCAGCGAGGCAGCGTGCGCTCGACGGCGGCGACCGTCGCCTTCTGGGTTCTCGCGAATGGCGCCTCCGTCGTGCCGGTCGAGATTGCGCTTGCTGACACTGTCCCGTCGGACGAATCGACGATCACCGTGTATCGGTTCGACGAGGGCGCACGCGGAAATGACGTCGTGCTCTACCGCGTCGACGGTGGCGGGCACTGCGCTCCGGGCCCCGGGCCGCTGCCCGCGGAAGGGAAGAACCGCGACATCGACGCTGCGACGGAGATTTGGAGTTTCTTCGAAGAACACACCCGCGGGAGTTAGCGACATCGCACTGGAGACGGCGATTCGCAACCTTTCGGATCTCACTCCACTAGTTGCAGCACTCCGCATCGACGCATTGCCTGATCATCCAGCGCGTCGAGCGCAATAGGGGCGCAGTAGGGGCCTACCATCGGATTCTGCGCAGGGACGGGGAGACCCTTGTGCGCTGGACCGGTGCGCACCGGCGCCTCAAGTCGAAGGGCTAGCCTGGCTGGCAGTCTGGTCTTGGCAGCGTCGCGCGGCGCGTCCGACGGGGGCTCCGCTCTGGTTCTCATGGACCGAGAGCGCATCGCCCGGTACTCGTGCTATGCTGGGGCAGCTGGTACGGTTGCGGAGCACGAACGACGCGGTCGCGAAGGAGAAGGCCTGACGGGCCATTGAAGGAGAGGTCGCCATACGAGTTTGCTCGTACCTTGAAGTGGGCCGGTTCGTCGATCAGTCCGGAATCGGAATCGCGCAACGAAACACTCTCCGGCTCCTCGCGAAGGCGGGAGTCGAGGTCACGAGTGATCCGCGCGAGCCCTACGACCTCCTTCACGTCCAGTTCATTGGACCCAGAGCTTGGGTCGAGGCAGGCCGGGCGAGGAAGCGCGGGATCCCCGTCGTCCTCACGGTCCACACCTCGCCGGACCTTGTACCAGGCTCGTTCACGTGCGCCGGCGCCATTGCCCCCCTCTATGAAGCCTGTCTGCGGCAGTTCATTCGTCGGGTGGACCTCTTGCTGGCTCCCTCGCCGTATGTGGCCGAGATGATTCGACCGATTGCGGGTGGACGGCCCGTTCGGGTCGCGTCCGGTGCCGTGGACGTGCAGCGCTTTCGATTCCGCGCAGAGTCGCGGGTCGCGTTTCGCGAGGAGTTCAGACTCGAACGGCCGACCGTCCTCGCGGTGGGGCAACTCATTCCGCGCAAGGGAGTCGCCACGTTCTTTGAAGCTGCTAGGGCCCTGTCCGACGTTCAGTTCCTCTGGGCCGGGCCGCGGCCCACCCGCTTTCTTCTCTTCAGCCCCCGCTTCGACAGGCTCCTGCGCTCGTGTCCTGAGAACGTCCGCCTAGTAGGCTTCCTCCCCGAGATTGAACGGGCGTACAGCGGATGCGACGCTCTCCTCCACGCGGCGCACGCAGAGACGCTCGGTCTCGTCCTTCTGGAAGCGTCGGCATCGGGGCTGCCGATTGTCGCGCGCAGGCTTCCGGTCTATGGGAGTTGGTTTCAGGAGGGGAGAGACGGGCGTCTGGCGAGCACCGACGAGGAGTTCGTCCAAGAGCTCCGCGGGGCACTCGCAGGGCCCGCACCTCGAGCGATCGGGGATGTTGCACACCGGTTCGACTTCCCCCGCGCTGCGGAAGCTCTCCTGGCGGCGTACCAAGAGGTCCTCTGACCTAGCAGGCTCGTCGGATCTGCCTTTGACGAATCCACACAGGGATTTCTCGGCGCGGAGCTGCCCCGCCTTCTGCGCTCAGGGAAGACGACTCCGCCCAGAGGCTCACTGAGTCGGGACCAGGCTCAGGTTCAGGTACAGAGGCTGTGCCATGATCGGAAAAGCGA
>CAYUSW010000127.1:0-9971 GCA_964447445.1 uncultured Thermotogae bacterium | reverse complement strand
TCTACGCCTTCCAGATCGTCCAAGCGCCAACGAGGATGAAAAGCGCGCCTGCGCCAACGCGGATCCACTTCGTCCACGCATCGGGGAGCAGGTGGTGCACGGCGACAGCCAGAAGGACGGCAAGGAGGGTCGAGAGGAGGAGGGCGATCCCGGCTCCAATCAGTACGCCCCACGGCGACGTCGTCTCCGCAGCGAGCGTGAACACTGCAAGCTGTGTCTTGTCCCCCAACTCCGCGAGAAAGACGAGCGCAAACGTAGAGAGCACGATCTTCAGCATCTAGCCTCCTTCGAGCGCAGATTGTACCCCGCGGGCAACGCGCTACGGCGCGTTCACGTCGCGCTCGAGGGCTGCGGGAAAGGCGACGAGAACCTCGTCCGGGGCCAGCGGGACCTCGCGTCGGCTTCCCGGGCATCCGGGCGAGAACGAGGCACGGCCCGTCAGGAGCGGAGCCGCTGTGCAGTCGGCGCATATCGCAGCGGAGCCCGCCGTTCGAACCTCCGCCCGCTCGCCGGTTGCCGTCACAAGGGAACGCAGGCATCTCATGGCATCTTCCGGAGCGAGGAAGCGGACGACGACGTCGGCGGGGATCGGTGCCGCGGCAAGCGGGAAGTAGACGAAGACGCGACGCCGTGGCTCGAGTGTGAGGAAGCCATCGAGAAAACGGAGGGCCGCGGCGCGGTCAGGGGCCAGCTTGGATTCGACGAATGACGCGGCGGCTGCCTCTCTGCCGTTCCCCGTCAGATTGCAGCCGAGGATGTGGCGTGCGATCGGGCAACTGATGTCGTCGCTCGTCGCATGTACGACGCGTCCTTGGCGAGCCAGTCCGACGAGCGTGCAGTGCCGACTCGGGACCCCGACGCGCTCAACAGTCCCGGGCGCCGCGTCGGCAAGCGCAATGCCCACAGCCTTCTCCATCACGGCCTCCTTGAGTCGAGCCCAGTCTATCGAGTCGCATTGCCGCGCGCCGAGGCCCTGGAGCCGATTGCGTTCTCGATCCGAGGTCGCTATGATCCGCCGACGTCCGCAAGGCGCTGCCGAGCGATGCAGCGCCCGACGTCGGGGGTTGCGTGGAGATATGGGAAACGCAGGGCTGATGTTGGTTGCGGTGTTCGCCCCTCTGGCGGGGGCGTTTCTGCTTCCCCTGGTGAACATCGCGTCCCGACGCCTGCGGGATCTCACGGCTCTTCTTCTCGTTGTCGCGTCGCTCGTGTCGGCGCTTCTGCTCGTCCCCGGCGCGCTGCGGGGCGAGATCATCTCGTTCCATCTTGCGGCGCCGCTCGGCCTGTCGCTTGCCTTCACGGCCGACGCTCTCGCCGTCTTCATGGCCATCGTGTCGTCGCTCGTCGGCGCGATCATCATGCTCTTCTCGTTCGACTACATCAGCCACTACGAGAACCAGAACGAGTATTACGTGATGGCCGTCGTCTTCCTCGGCGCGATGATGGGCCTGATCTTCTCGACGAACCTTGTCTACCTCTTTGTCTTCTGGGAGATCACGAGCATCGCGAGCTGGCGCCTGATTGGCTTCTACCGCGGCAAGTCCGACGTCCTGAAGGCCGACAAGGCGTTCCTCGTCACGGCGGCGGGAGCGCTCGTCATGCTCATTGGCGTGCTCGCCGTCTACGGGCTCACCGGAACGTTCGACCTTGAGGCGATGAAGGGCACCGCCCTGCCGCTCGGCATCGCCGCGCTTCTACTCGCCGGCCTCTTGTCGAAGTCGGCCACTCTGCCGTTCCAGACGTGGCTTCCGGACGCCGGCGTCGCGCCGTCGCCGGTCACCGCCCTTCTCCATGCCGCCGTGCTGGTCAAGATCGGTGTCTACGTGTTCGCACGGCTCTTCCTCTCGACGTTCGCGTTCGATGAGGCCCTGCGCACGCTCGTCGCGTCGATCGCCGGAGCGAGCGCGCTCGTCACTGCGGGAGCCGCGCTTGTCGAGACGGACTTCAAGCGGATCGTCGCCTACTCGACCGTGAGTCAGATCGGCTTCATCTTCCTCGGCCTCGCGATGGGGAACGCGCTTGGCGCCGCGGGAGCGCTTCTCTACATCCTGATGCACGGGCTCGCGAAGGCCGGCCTCTTCTTGTCGGCCGGCATCGTCGAGCAGAATGCGGGGACAAAGGACATCACGAAGCTCGGCGGGCTCATCCGCTCGATGCCGTGGACGGCGGGAGCCTTCCTGTTGTGCGCGTTCTCGGTCATGGGGATTCCGCCCTTTGGCGGCTTCTTCGGCAAGTACATGGTCGTCTCGGCGGCGGTCTCGGGGGGCGAGATGGTCCTTGGCGCCGTGTTCCTTGCCGGAGCGCTCCTCACGATCCTGTATCTCTTCCGTCTCTTCTCGAAGGTCTTCCTGGGCGAGCCGAATGGAGCCCTCGCGCCGGAAAAGTCGCGGCTGATGGTGGCGTGCGTCGTCTTGCTCGCCGTCCTATCGCTCGTCGGCGGACTCGCCGTGTCGTGGCCGTCTGATCTCGCGCGCGTGGCGATTTCGCAGATGCTGGGGGTGTCCGGATGACGCAGCTCGCGCTCGTTCTCGCGATCGCCGTCCCGGCCGTGGCCGGCTTGCTGACGCTCGTCCTGCCGTCCCGCCGGACGCCGTGGGCCCCGGCTGTGTTGGCCACTCTCGCTTGCGCGTTCGAACTCGCGGTTGCCATCTACGTCTTCCCGAATGACTTCGCGTTCGCTTGGCCGTGGATGGGATTCGGCGTTGACTTCGCGATCAAGTTGTCGCGTCTGAGCGCGTTCGTCTTCCTTGGGATCGCGACGTTCTCTTTCCTGGTCACGGTGTACTCGGCCGTCTCGATGGCCAAGGCGCCGTCGTCGCGCCGCTACCACGCATGGGTCTTGTTCACGGTGGCGTTCTCGGCCGGCGCGGTGCTTGCGGACAACCTGGTTCTGTTCCTCGTCTTCTGGGGCGGGCTCCTGTTGACCCTGTTCGCGATGATCGCGGCCGGCAAGACGCAGCCGTTCGCCACCGCCGTGAAGGCATTCGTCATCGTCGGCGTGACCGACCTCGTCCTGATGTTCGGCGTGATGCTGACGGGGCACCTTGCCGGGACCCTATCTATGTCGGCTATCCGCCTTCCGCTCGATGGTCTCGGAGCTGTCGCCTTCCTTCTTCTCCTCATCGGCGCGATGGGAAAGGGGGGAGCGATGCCGTTCCATAGCTGGATTCCGGACGCGGCCCTCGATGCGCCGACGCCGTTCATGGCGCTCCTGCCGGGGAGCTTGGAGAAGCTGCTCGGGATCTACTTCCTCGCGCGGATCTCGCTCGACCTCTTCATTCTGACGCCCGAATCGTGGGTGTCTCCGGTCATGATGTGGATCGGCGGCGCGACAATCCTGCTCGCGGTCCTGATGGCCCTCGTCCAGAAGGACTACAAGAGACTCCTCGCCTATCACGCCATCAGCCAGGTCGGCTACATGATTCTCGGCATCGGAACGGCCCTTCCTGTCGGCATCGTCGGCGGTCTGTTCCACATGGTGAACAACGCGATCTACAAGTCGTCCCTCTTCTTGTCCGCCGGAGCCGTGGAGAGGCAGACGGGCACGACGGACCTGCGCGAGTTGGGCGGGCTCGGTCGTTTCATGCCAGTCACGACCGTCTGCTTCCTGATTGCCGCCGCCTCCATCTCGGGCGTGCCGCCGTTCAACGGGTTCTTCTCGAAGGAATTGGTGTACGACGGAGCACTCGAACGAGGCTGGATCTTCTACGCGATCGCGCTCGCGGGTTCGTTCTTCACGGCGGCCTCGTTCCTCAAGTTGGGGCACGCCGCGTTCTTCGGCAAACCCGCGAACGAGAAGCGGATCGTGAGGGAGGCGCCGTGGCCGATGGTGGCCCCGATGATCGTCCTCGCCGGCCTGTGCATCCTCTTTGGCGTCGCGAACGCCCTCCCGATCGAGCGTCTGATCCAGCCGGCCCTCGGATCAGCGATGGAAGGAGCACACCACGGCACCTTCGCCGGCTTCCCAACGAACATGCTGCTCGTCGCCCTGACGGCAGCCGTGCTTGGACTCGCGATTCTGAACCACGCGTTCGGCGTGCGGCGCACGGGGAAAGGGCTCGGAGCCGTGGACCACATCCACCACGCTCCCGGCCTTTCGTCGGTCTACGCCCTGCAGGCAACGGGCGCGCTGGATCCTTACCGCACGCTGAACGGCGCGGCCAGGCTTGCGGCGAGAGTCCTGTTCATCATCGACCGCGCCATTGATTGGATCTACAGCACGCTCGCAACCGGCATAGGCCTCGCGGCAAGCCGGGTCTTGCGACGGGCGCACAGCGGGAGTGTCAACCGCTACATCCTGTGGGCTCTCGCCGGGACCGTAGCGCTCGTCCTCGTGGTTCTGGCGGTCGCGGGAGGCGCGCGATGAGCGATTTGTTGCTTCTCGTCCCGTTCGTCGCCGTCGTCTTGCTGAACCTCCTGCCGAAGCGGGCGCGCGGTGCGGCCCTTTGGGTTTCGTTTGCCATCCTCGCGCTCGAGACGGCGGCCGCGTTCGTCAACCGCTTTGCTCCGATCGATGCGTCCGCGTTCGCGCCGCTGGAGAAAGTCCTCGGCTTCCATCTTGCGGCCGACGGGCTGACCGAACTCCTGATGCTGTGTGCCGGTCTCGTCGGCATGGCCTCGCTCCTCGTCGCACGCAAGATGTTCGACGACGCGAACGAGCGATTCGTGTTCGCGAACCTTGTCCTCGTGGCCCTGGTCGGCATCAACGGGATCGCCATGGTCCGCGACCTCTTCTCGCTCTACGTTTTCGTCGAGGTCACGGCCGTCGCGACCTTCATCCTGATTACGGCCCACCGCGCAACCAGTCAGGGTGCTCACGCGCTCGAAGGCGCCTGGAAGTACATCCTCCTCTCCGTCATCGCGAGCGTCCTCCTCCTGACGGCGATCGGCTTCTTCCTCCTCGCGGCGGGCGGGATCACGCTCGACGCGGCAAAGGCTGCTCTCGCGGCGGGTGGACCTCTCCCGTGGATCGCCACGGCGCTCTTCCTCTCCGGCCTCTTCATCAAGGGCGCCCTTGTGCCATTCCACGGCTGGGTGGCCGACGCGTACTCGGCAGCCCCGGCCCCTGTCTCGGTCTTCATGGCCGGCGTCGTGACAAAGGCGTCGGGCATCTTCGCGCTGTTGCGCATGGCTCAGTTCACCGTGGGCACCGCGGCGCCCGGACGCGAGATCCTTCTCGTCGTCGGAGCGCTCACGATCGTAGTCGGCGCGTTCCTCGCGCTCACGCAGACCCACATGAAGCGGATGCTCGCCTACTCCAGCGTGAGCCAGATGGGGTATATCGTCCTCGCGCTGGGCGGCGACCTCAGACTCGGGATCCTCGCAGCCGGTCTACACTTCTTCAATCATGCGATCTCGAAGTCGCAGCTGTTCGCGAACGCCGCCGCGATCGAGAAGGAACTCGGAACGCTCAACATGGACGAGATGGGCGGGCTCGGCTCGCGCATGCCGGTGACCGCCGGGACGTCGGCCGTCGCTACGCTCTCGATCGCTGGACTGCCGCCCCTTGCCGGTTTCTGGAGCAAACTGCTGATCGTCCTCGCGCTGTGGAACGCAAAGGAGTACGCGTTCGCCGCGGTGGCCATCCTGGCCAGTCTGGTGACGCTCGCCTACTTCCTCTCGCTCCAACGCCGCGTCTTCTTCGGGAAGCCTCAAGAGAAGTGGGCCAACGTGCGTGAGGCGTCTCCCGGGCTCCTCGTTCCGGCCGTGGCGCTCGCGCTCGTCACGATCGGTCTCGGAATCGCGTTCCCGTTTGCGCTCAAGGTACTCATGGGAGGCGGAGCATGATCTGGTTCACTCTCCTTCTTGCCTTGCTCGTCCTTGCCGCACTCTGGGCATCGATGACGACGGCTCTCCTCCGCGCGACGCTGGGTCTTGCGTTGACAAGCGCCCTTCTCGCCGTGGTGATGTTCGCGATGGGCGCAACGCTCGCGGCAGTAGTCGAGCTCTCGGTTTGCGCGGGTCTCATCACCGTCGTTCTGGTGAGCGTCTCGAGCCTGACGCAACCCCGGTCGTTCAAGGAAGAGCTTGCGGCACGCAAGCGCCGGCTGCGTCGATTCTGGCCGCTGCCGCTTGTCTTGATCGCCGCAGGCGTGGGTCTCTCGTTCGTCCACGTACCGGTGAGCATCGTGCTGCCCCTCTCGACGGGAGACGGCGACGTGCGAACGGTTCTGTGGGGCGCAAGACAGCTCGACCTGTTCGGCCAGATCCTCATCCTCCTTGCAGGCGTGTTCGGCGTGCTCGTCTTGTTCCGAAAGGAGGCGAAGTGACGATCGTGATTCCACAGTCATTCTGGCTCTACTTCACGTTCTTCGCCCTCCTCTTGCTTGACGGGATCTGGTGCATGCTGGCAACCCGCAACCTGGTGCGCATTCTCATCGGGGTCGAGATCCTGATGAAGTCGGTGACGCTGTTCCTGATTGCGGCCGGATACCTGACCGGGCGTATGGCGCTCGCTCAGGCTTTGGTGATCACGGTCATCGTGATCGAGGTTGTCGTCGTGGTGGTCGTCGCGGGCGTCGTTCTCGGCTTCTTCCGCAAGCACGACTCTCTGGACGTCGGAAACACACGGGACCTGAAGGGATAGACGATGGCAGGACCGACGCTCCTCCTCATTCCACCCGTTGCGCTCACTCTCCTCGTCTTCCTCGTGTGGGCGTTCTCCGCGTCACTGAGCCCGCTCGCGTTCAAGAGAAAAGGGCCGCGCGGCGCACTCGACAAGCCGTACGCGGGCGGAGAGAGTCTGGAGAAGCACCGCGTGCAGCCGGACTACGGGCAGTTCTTCCCGTTCGCCTTCTTCTTCACCATTCTGCACGTGGTCACGCTGATCGTCGCCACATCGCCGATCGGGATCGGGGGCAGTGTCGCCTTCGCTGTTCTCTACGTGCTGGGAGCTCTCCTCGCTCTGTACATTCTCTTCCGGAGGTAACGCCAAGATGAGCCTCGCACATCGCGTCGTCCGTTGGGGTCAGAGGAAGTCGCCCTGGATCCTGCACTTCAATACCGGCGCCTGCAACGCATGCGACATCGAGATCATCGCGACCCTGACCCCGCGCTTCGACCTCGAGCGATTCGGCGTCCTCCTCAAGGGAACCCCGCGGCATTGCGACATCATGGCCTGTTCGGGGCCGGTGACGAAGCAGATCGAGTCTCGCATCCGACGGATCTACGAGCAGGTTCCGGAGCCGAAGCTCGTCGTGGCCGTGGGCACGTGCGCCACGAGCGGCGGCGTCTTCGACGGCTTGTACAATGTGAAGAGCGGGATCGACCAAGTCATTCCCGTCGCAGCCTACATCCCAGGATGCCCCGCGAGCCCGCAGGCGATCATCGATGGGTTCGCGAAGCTCCTGAAGACGCTCGAGGAGGGGAGATGAGCGAAGCCGAGACCGTCGTCGCGAAGCTGATAGCCAAGTTCCCGTCCCTCGACAGCCACACGACCATCCAGCGTGACCGCGTCTGGATCAACGTCGACCGCAACGTCTTCGCGTCCGTGTTCGAGCACATCGCAAAGGATCTTGGGTTCTCGAACCTTCTCATGATCACCGGGCTCGATGCAGGAGCCGATCTTGAGTTCATCTATCACTTGGCGCGCAGCCGCGGCGTGATCGCAAACGTCAAGACGCGGTGCCCGAAGGGCGAGTCGTTCCGGACGATCACCGGGGTATTCCCCGGCGGCGCCATCTACGAGCGCGAGCTGATCGATCTCTTCGGGGCGAAGATCGAAGGACTCCCCGAGGGGTCGCGCTATCCGCTGCCCGACAACTGGCCGAAAGACGAGCATCCGCTGCTGAAGGACTGGAAGCCGCAGGAGAAGAGAGCAGAGAAGGGAGCGCAGGATGCCTAGCAAGGACAGCATCGTTCGCGTGCCGATCGGGCCGCAGCACCCGGCGCTCAAGGAACCCGAGAACTTCATGGTCGATCTTCAGGGCGAGAAGATCAGCGCCGTCGCTCTGCGGTTGGGCTACAACCATCGAGGGATTGAGAAGGGCTGTGAGGAGCGTACGTACGTTCAGGACGTCTACCTGATCGAGCGCGTGTGCGGCATCTGCTCGCACTCGCACTCCACGGCGTTCGTGCAGGCCGTCGAAGAGATCGCCGGACTCGAGTTGCCGGCGCGAGCGAAGTACATCCGCACGCTGATCGGCGAACTTGAGCGCATTCACAGCCACCTGTTGTGGCTCGGCGTCGCCGGACACGAGATCGGATTCGACACACTCCTGATGTACACCTGGCGAGATCGTGAGCTGGTCATGGATCTGCTCGCCGAGCTAACCGGAAACCGCGTTCACTACGCCATGAACATCATCGGCGGCGTGAAACGCGACGTCACGCGAGAGCAGTTCGCGCGGATCTCGTCGGTCGTCGACGCGTTGGAAGAGCGCACGAAGTACTACATCGAACTGGCGATGACCGAGGAGACGCTGGCACAGCGGCTATCGGGCGTCGGGTACCTCTCGAAGGAGGACGCCGAGCGCCTAGGCGCCGTGGGACCGACGGCGCGAGCTTCGGGCGTCGATCGCGACTCGCGCCGCGATGATCCGTACGCCGCCTACGGCGAGCTCGACTTCCAGGTCGTCACCGACAACCGGTGCGACGTGTTCGGCCGCACCGTCGTCCGGCTCGGCGAACTCATGCAAACCTACTCGATGGTCCGTCAAGTCCTCAAGCAAACTCCAGACGGCCCGATCTCGGTGAAGGCCCCGCTCAAGATCCCAGCCGGCGAGGCCGTGAGTCGCTATGAAGCGCCGCGCGGCGAGGATGTGCACTACGTCCGCGCCAACGGGACCGACAAGCCGGAGCGGGCGAAGGTCCGCGCTCCCACGCTGGCAAACCTGCAGTCGGTGGCCAAGATGCTCGAGGACAACTACCTCGCCGACCTTCCCATCGTTATCGCCGCCATCGATCCGTGCTTCTCGTGCACCGACCGCATGGTCGGCGTGCGCGGCGCGGGAGACGCCAAGACGATGAATTGGGATGAGTTGGTGCAGTACGGCGTGCGCTGGTATCGCGACCGCGGCGTCGACCTATCGAACGTCAAGATGCGAGGAGACATCACGGCATGACAGCGGGCACCGCGATCCTCAACATCCTCGTCTTCCCCGGGTTCCTGTTCCTGATCGCGTTGGGTCTCGCCGGGGAGTTTGTCGACCGCAAGCTCTACGCACGCCTTCAGAACCGCGTCGGCCCCCCCTGGTACCAGCCGATGGCGGACTTCGTGAAGTTGCTGGGCAAAGAGAACGTCATTCCGGAAGAGGCGGATCGACCGATATTCAGGCTCGCGCCCGTCTTCGCTCTCGCCGCCGTCGTCACTTCGTTCCTCTACATTCCGCTGTGGAGCACGACGGCGACCTTCCCGTTCGCCGGAGATCTCGTTGTCGTCCTCTACCTGCTTCTCATTCCGACCCTGACTTTCTTCCTCGGCGGTTGGACGTCGAGCTCGGTGTTCGCCACGCTCGGTGCGATGCGCGCGATCACGCAGGTGTTCGCGTACGAGATCCCGCTCTTCGTCGCCCTGCTCGCTCCGGCACTCCTCGCCAACACGTGGTCGATCTCGGGGATTGCCGCCTACTACTCGGCGACTCCGTGGCTGTGGCCCGTGAACCTCATCGGACTTGGAGTCGCTCTCATCGCTCTCCTCGGCAAGCTCGAACGCGTGCCGTTCGACATTCCGGAGGCGGAGACCGAAATCGTCGCCGGAAGCTTCACCGAGTACAGCGGCCGGCGGCTCGCCTTCTTCCGCCTTGCCATCGACTGTGAGGCCATCGTCGGCGTGTCGCTGGTTGCCGCCATCTTCTTGCCGTTTGGACTGGGTCTCACGCCGTGGCTCGCCGTCCTCGTGTACCTGGGCAAAGTTCTCCTCCTCCTGGCCGTCCTCGCTCTCCTGCGGACCCTGTTCGCGCGGCTGCGCATCGACCAGATGATCGCGTTCTGCTGGAAGATCCTGGCGCCGATCGCGTTTCTCCAGATCCTCA
>CAYUSW010000126.1:0-5889 GCA_964447445.1 uncultured Thermotogae bacterium | reverse complement strand
GGATTGGAGCAGGTCATCTCGACGCTCGGCAACAAGGAGTATGTTGCGGGCCTTCTCACCTACGTGCTCTTCCCGGCCGTGATCCTCCTCCTGCGACTCCGAGCACCCGTCGTGCGCGCGGCTGTGCTTGTCCTCATCGCGCTCAATTTCGGGGCGCTTATGCTGTTTGACCAGACCGGCGCAAACGTGGCCCTCATCGTCGCGTTCGTCGCCCTCGTGGTCGGATGGCTGATCTTCCGGCCTCTGGCTCCGCTGCGGAGAGCGCGCGGCTGGATTCTTGCCTTGATCGTCGTCTGCGGCCTCGCGTACCTGGTCGAAGCTCCGTCGGGGCCCCTCAATTCGGTGGTCGGCCTCTCGGCGAACGAGACGTCGTGGATTGAGAACGTCTGGCGCGCGAACTCAGGCGCAGTTCGCGCGTGGGATTGGTGGATCGGTCTTGAGATGTGGAAGGCGAGCCCGTGGGTGGGCGTGGGACTCGGGAACTACAAGCTCGAGTTCCTGCCGTACAAGGCCGCGTTTCTCGAGACTTCGCAAGGCGCGGACTACACCTTCCCCATCGCCCGCGCCGCGCAGGCGCACAACGAGTACGTCCAGATCTTGGCGGAGGTCGGCCTTCTCGGACTCGCCGCCGCCGTGGGCTTCCTTGTTGTCCTCGCGGTCTCCCTTCTTAGCCGACTTCGGCGTAATCCGGATGAAGAGGATCGGCTCGATCTCCTCCTCTGCTCCGCCGGGCTCGTGGCCGTGGCCGTTCACGCGCTCGTCAGCTTCCCCGTGCATCTTCCGGCGTCGAGTCTTGCGGCGATTCTCGTGTGCGGCATTGCGTTCGGTCCCGCCTACGGCGACCGAGCCGCGCCCACGCACTCCCTGCGGGGATGGAAGCTTCGGATTCCCGTGCTCGTCTTGGCCGTTGCCGGGACGGCGGTGTCGATCGTGGCGGTTCGAGATCTCGTCGCCAACGTCCTCATGAAGGGGGGAATCGAGCAACTCCAGCTCGGCCAGACCGCGGCAGCTGAGGCGTCGCTCGAACGTAGCCTTCGTCTTGATTTCGCACCCCATCAGACCTACTTCTACCTCGGTATGGCGCAGGCTCGACTCGGCAAGGTCGAGGCGGCGTTCGAGAGCTTCCGGCTCTGCCAAACGAGATTCCTCGATGAGAACACGTATCTCATCTACGCGGAGCTGGCGGCCAACGTCGGCAAGACGAGCGAGGCTCGGGAGACGATCGCTCTCTTGCTGGCGACGCAGCCCTCCGAGAACGTCACCCGCCGGGCGCGCTACGTGCGGGCCGTCATCGCGATCCGCGCGGGGGACCTGGCACAGGCGAGCGCCGAGTTGAGGAGCCTCGTCGAGGATGCTTCCGATTTCGAGGCGGCGCGGATTGCGTTGGCAAGCGTGCTCGCGGCTCAGGGCTCGAAAGAGGACGCGATCCGCGAGTACAACCAGGCGCTCACTCTCATCGACAAGAAGCTGGCGGCGGCAGAGAAGAAGACGTCCTCCGGAACTCGCATGACGGCGGCCGAGTACGGAGAGCTGCGCTCGTCCGTCGCCACTCTGCGTTCCGAGCGAAGCACCATCGTCGAACGGCTCAAGGCCCTCGGGGGATCGTAGTCCGGCTAGCGGAGGCGAAACGCCGTTCCTCCTCGCGCCAGCGAGCAAGGACCCGAGCCATCCTCGCGACACCATGGCGTCGTCATGTCCTTACTCGCGCCAGCGAGCAAGGACCCGATCCATCCTCGCGACACCACGGCGACGTCATGTCCTTACTCGCGCAGCGAGCAGGACTCGACCATGAACCTCCTTGCGAAGAGGAAGGAGAGGCCTATACTGACCGCTTGTCATGGCCGTTGATAGCATCCGCCGCGTGATCGACTTCCTCCTCGGGCAGACCAATGCCCAGCAATTGCGGCAATTCGATCGGGAGTTGTCCCAGATCAACCGCCTGGCGGACAGCGTCGCCGCGCTCAGCGACGATGAGCTCAGGGCGAAGACGGCGGAGTTCCGCTGGCGCCTAGGCGCCGGGGAGTCGAAGCAAGATCTGCGGCCCGAGGTGTTCGCCGTCGTGCGCGAAGTGGCACAGCGCACAGTCGGCCTACGTCCGTTCGACGTCCAGATCATCGGTGCGCTGGCGCTCGACGCGCACCGCATCGCCGAGATGCAAACCGGAGAGGGCAAGACGCTTGTCGCCACGCTTCCCGCGTACCTCAACGCGCTCGTCGGGAGAGTGCACGTCGTCACGGTCAACGACTACCTTGCCAAGCGCGACCGTTACTGGATGGGGCCGATCTACGAGTTCCTCGGGCTCACGCTCGGCCTCTTGCAGGAGGACACGCCGCCGCCGGAGCGCCAGGTCGCGTATGCGTCCGACATCACCTACGGAACGAACAACCAGTTCGGTTTCGACTATCTGCGCGACAACATGGTGCTCGGGATCAACGAAAAGGTCCAAGGATCGCTGGATTTCGCCATCGTCGACGAAATCGACAACATCCTCGTTGATGAGGCCCGCACACCGCTCATCATCTCGGGCTCGACGGCCGACGCGTACGACCTGTACAAGAAGTTCGCCTCGCTCTCCCGACGGTTTCGGACCGACGTTGACTTCGAGATCGACGAGGAGTCGCGTCGCCTCACCTTGACCGACGAGGGAATCCAGAGGGCGGAGCGCGAGCTGGGTATCGAGAACCTCTTCTCGCCCGAGCATGTCGAGACCCAGCACTACATCGAGAACGCGCTGCGCGCTCTTCACATGTTCAAGAGGGAAGAGCAGTACATCGTGAAGGAAGACCGCGTCATGATCGTCGACGAGTTCACCGGACGCCTCATGCCCGACCGGCGGTACTCCGACGGCCTGCACCAAGCGCTCGAGGCCAAAGAAGGGATCACGATCCAGCGAGAGTCGCAGACGCTGGCTCAAATCACGCTCCAGCACTACTTCCAGCTCTACAAGGGGCTGTGCGGCATGACCGGAACTGCGAAGACCGAGGAAGAGGAGTTCAAGCAGATCTATGGGCTGCCGGTCCTCGTGATTCCACCCAATCGTCCGCTCATGCGCGAGGCAAGACCGGACTCTCTCTTCCGAACGCGGAAGGCGAAGTTCGAAGCCGCCGCCGATGAGGTCGCGCGCCTGCACGAGCAGGGACGTCCCGTGCTCATCGGTACCACGTCGATCGACGTGTCGGAACTCGTCTCTCATCTCTTGAAGGCTCGCAAGCTCGCGCACACGGTCCTGAATGCGAAGTACCACGAGAAAGAGGCAGAGATCGTCGCCGATGCCGGGCAGCGGGGCGCCATCACGGTCGCAACGAACATGGCAGGGCGCGGAACGGACATCAAGCTCGGAGAGGGCGTCGCCGAGCTCGGCGGCTTGCACGTTCTCGGGTGCCAGCGGCACGAATCGCGGCGCATCGACAACCAGCTCCTCGGACGCGCCGGACGCCAGGGCGATCCTGGCTCATCGCAGTTCTATCTCTCGCTCGAGGATGATCTCCTGAGAGTCTTCGGCGGGGAGACGATCGGCGTGGTGATGGATCGGCTCGGCATGAAGGAAGGGGAGGCGATCGAACACAACCTCCTGACGGGCGCGATCCGCCGCGCGCAGAAGCGCGTGGAGGGGCGCAACTTCGAAATCCGCAAGCGCCTCCTGGAGTACGACTTGGTGCTCGCCAAGCAGCGGGACGCCATCTACTCGCTGCGCGATCGCTTCCTTCTTCCATCCCGCGATGGCGGTGTCCTGCCGGAGAACGCCGAGGCCGACCTCGACACGTATCTGCACGACCTGTTCGAAGAATTCGCCGAGCACTTGGTCGCCGCCCACGCGGGGAAAGGCCGTTCGCCCGACGAGTGGAATCTCGAAGGACTCGCTCACGAACTCCAGGCCTTCCGGCCGATCGATGCGGCGCAGCTCCAAGGCCTCACGATTCCTGCCCTCGTCTCGAACGCCGTCGACCACCTGGACGAGACGCTTGCCGGGCAGAAGTCGCGGCTCGGGGCACCCTTTCCGCTCATCGCCCGCTACATGATTCTGACCTCGCTCGACGAGGCGTGGCGCACGCACTTGTACAACCTCGACGACCTCAAGGGCGGCATCGGCTGGACGGCCTTCGGGGGCACGGATCCCCTCGTGGCGTTCAAACGCGAGTCGTTCGTGCTCTTCCAGGAGATGCTGGCCCAGACCGCGGAGAAGATCGTGCGCGTCCTGCTCAATCCGCGATTGACCGTCGCGCGGGAGGGGGAGCCAGAGCTCAAAGCTGCGCCCGCTCGGCCGCTTCGCTACGCACGCCCCGACGCCTTTCAGCCGGCGCCCGCGCCACGCGCCGAGCAACCCGGAGCCCGGCGTCCCGCAAAGGCCGCCGTGCTTCCCGGCCGGAACGATCCCTGCCCCTGCGGATCCGGCAAGAAGTACAAGAAGTGCTGCGGGCAGTCCACGTAGTGCCACGACGAATCCCCCGCGCTGTGCCGTAGGCGCATGCCGTGTTGTCTATTGAACGCAGTGCGACTTCTGGTCCGAGCGTTTGCGTTGACAAGAAGCGACCGCCTCTCTATGATTAGCAGACTATGAAGCGAAGTGCTAACAAGGAGAGAGACGACACCTCATGACGCTCCCGGAGCGGCAACGGCTCATTCTGAAGGAAGTTGTGGACCGGTACATCCGGTTCCGCGAACCCGTGTCGTCGCGGATGATCCTCGAGGACTACGGCCTCGCAGTGAGTTCCGCCACGGTGCGGAACGACATGAATGACCTCGAGCGCCAGGGGTACATCGCAAAGCCCTACTCTTCGTCGGGCCGCATCCCGACAGAGAAGGGGTACCGCTTCTTCGTCGAGTGGCTGCTCGACCTCTCCGAGCTGGCCCAGCGCGAGCACTTCGACATCGTGGAGACATCGCAGACCCGTGTGCTCGATCTGGGGGAGGCGATGCGGCACGCCGCGTTCTTGCTGGGAAGCATGACGCACTATGCAGCGTTCGTCGTCCCGCCGCGCCTGGAGGCCGCGTGCCTCGAGCGCGTCTTGCTGACGCGGATGTCGGAGCGCACGGCGTTCATCGTCATCGTCTCCGACACGGGAGTCGTCGAGCAGGGACTGCTTCCGCTCGAGTCCGCCACCACGGAGGACGAGATCGAGATCATGATGCGGACGATGAACCGCACGCTGCGGGGTACGACCCTCGCCGACGTGCGCCGAATGGCGGCCGAGGCGGCCGAAGACTGGCACGAGCAACCTGAGCGTCAAGCTCTGAGCATCGTCACGCAGCTTCTCGATGCGCGGACCGGACCTCGTGTCGTTGTCGACGGGCTTCTGCATCTCCTGGACGCGCTGCAGGACCTCGTCCCCCAGGAAGCCATGGCCCGGTTCTCCAGCCTGAGCCGCACAATCCAGGACGAGGATGCACTGCCGCGCGCCCTGGAAGTCGCCCGCGTCGGGCGCCGCGGGATCGTCGCGAACATCGGCGACTTGCCGCTCGCAGGGTTTGAGAAGTGGAGCGTCGTGAGCTGCGACTATGGTCCGCACCACGGCCTGCTCGGCGTGATCGCACCCATTTGGATGGACTACGGACGCGCCATGTCCGCGGTGACTTTCGTGGGCAGCCGCCTCGAAGCACTGCTTGTTGCCGCGCAGTCCCGCGGGCAAGAAAGGAATGCTCATGCTGCCTGACGAGACGATCCAGAACTCAACTTCGCCTGCCGAGCAGCCCGGAGACGGTCAGCCGGGGGAAGCGGCCGCGCTCGCTCAGCTCACCGCAAAGGAAGAGGAGATTCGCTCGCTCGTCGATCGCCTGAAGCGCCTGCAGGCGGAGTTCGAGAACTACCGCAAGCGAGTCCTTCGCGATCTGGCCACGGCCGAGGAGCGCACGTCCGACCGCGAGATCCTCGCCTTCCTGCCGCTCTTCGAC
>CAYUSW010000125.1:0-22926 GCA_964447445.1 uncultured Thermotogae bacterium | reverse complement strand
GGCCTGCGGAGACGGTCACCGCCGACGTCCTTCGCGCCGCGTACGGAATGGAGTTTCTCATCATCACCGGCCGCAACGGAGAGCGCGCGATCGTACCTCGAACTGCAAGCGTCGCTACCCCAGAACGGACAGAAGAAGAGGCAGCGTGACGAGGCTGCCCAGAGTCGAGAGGGCGAGGGTCATGGCAACGAGCGCCGGACGGACTCCGAACTGGCGCGCGAAGACGACGCCGTTCACGGCCGTCGGCATGCTGGCCTGAAGAATGAGCACAGCGCGCGTCGTTCCTTCAAACCCGCACAGCGCGGCCAGACCCCAGGCAAGAGCAGGGGGAACGAGGAGCTTCGCCACCGTCAGCGGCAACGCCTCGGACGCACCCCTGAACGAAGGGAGGGTCGAAAGCTCTACGCCAAGAAGGAAGATGAGGAGGGGGATCCAAGTCTGGCCGAGCAGGCTGAGCGTGACGTCGAGAGGCGCCGGTATGGCCAGGCTTGGCGATCCCGATACGAGAGCTCGCCCGCCGAGTGCGAGGACGATCGCGTAGAGGTAGGGGATGGCGAGGATGCGGCGCGCGACGTCTCGGAGTCCACGCGTAGAGTCCCATCCGGCGTAGGTCCCCCCGAGCGCGACGTGGACCATGATGTGGACGGACACGAACGCCGTGCCGATCGCCAACCCCTCCGCCCCGAACGTGGCGGCCACGACGGGCAGACCATAGTTGGCGCAGTTCGTCGAGGCGAGCGCGAGCGCTGCGGCACGCGTCTTGTCGCGATTCCAGCGAAGGAGAAGACCCGCGGCCGCGGCGAGAATGAGGAGTGCCGCGTAGGCTGCGGCGCCGAAGAGCGCAATCCGCCCGAAGTCGCGCGCCTCGAACGACGCGAGAAAGACTGTGCGGAAGACAAGAGCCGGGCCCGCGATCCAATAGGCGAAGACGTGAACAGCACGGACGTCGAGGCGGGTGGCGCGAGCCAGGATGGCTCCCGCCGCCGCGATCAAGAGGACCGGAACGAGCGCGGAACCCAGCGTCGATACCATACCTTCTCTTTTCCCTTCGACGCGGACGTGGAATCGCGGGCAGAAACGGGCCGACACTCTGCGTCCACGAGAGGAGGCGCTTCTCTCGCGGACTCATCCACGACGGGCGGGGCGACACGTGACCTCTGCCACCCGCCTTTCCAGGCGAGGTACCCCAGTGCGACGAGTCCGGAAAGGACGTTCGATGCCGACATGCCAAGCCAGACGCCGTCGGAACCCATGTTGAGCACGAAGGCGAAAGCGAGAGAGAGCGGAATGCGGAACACCCACAGTCGCAGAATCCCGAGGATCATCGACGGAACGTTGTGTCCCGATCCGCGATAGATGGCCTGCGCGGCGAAGAACGCGCTGAGGAAGGGCATGCCGGCTGCGAAGAGTTCAATGAACCGCGCCCCTTCGCGCAGGGAGTCCGCAGCTCCGGCAGAGCTCCCGTGGATGAAGATCCTGAGGAGCGGCATGCGAGCGATGTAGACGAACGCCGCTTCGACGACCACGATGAGGAAGAGCGCCTGGATCCCCTTGCGCGCCACCTCGCGCGTCCGGGGCAACAGCCCCGCTCCGAGCGATTGTCCGATCATCGTCGTGAGCCCAACCCCAAGGCCGTCGGTGGCGATGAACAGGAGCCCGAAGATGCGATCCGCAACGCCATACCCGGAGAGCGCAGCCACGGCGTTCTCCAGGCGCCCGATGCCCGACATCATGACCACAAAGCCGAGCGCGACGGACGAGTTGCCGAGAGCGGCAGGAACGCCAATCCGGAAGGTCTTCCAAAGCCACTCGCGCCGGAGTTTCAGCAAGGGCCGCTCCAAGCGAAGCGGCCCGCGCCCACGCAGGAAGAGCGCGAGGAAGATCGCCGCCGACACGGCCTGCGCGATCACCGTCGCGATCGCAGCGCCCGTGATGCCGAGTTGGGGGAATCCCCACAGTCCGAGGACCAGAGCGGCATCCAGGGGGATGTTGATCACGACGCCCACGAGGGTGATCAGGAGAGGCACGAGTGTATCGCCGGTCGCCTGCAACGCGCCGGCGAACAGCTGCGGAATCATCATCGTCGGAAGCCCGAGGAAGATAACACGCATGTACAGCGACGCCTGCAGCGTGACGGTTGGCTCTTGAACAAATGCCCCGAGGACGAGCGGCATAAAGAAGTACCCCACGACTCCGAGCACAACACTCGCTGCAACCGAGGCCGTGAACAGCTGGTTGAGCGCGAGGTTCGCCTCTTTCGGCCGGTTCGCGCCGACGTTTTGCGACACGAGGGCCGCGACGACGGCTCCTCCGAACCCTCCGACGAACGACACGAGGAACCACACAAATGGCCACGAGATCTGAATTCCCGCCATCACAGCCTGAGGCGTTCCGGAAGGCAAGAGTCCGACGAAGAAGGCATCCGTCAGGTTGTAGGCCGTATGGAGGACAGCGCCAAGGACGGCGGGGCCGCCGATGCGAACCATGGTCCGCATCGGTGGCCCTCCCAGAATCTCCTCGCGCCCGGGGGGCGTCAACCATCGGTGCCTCATGCGAATTCCTTAGTCCTGCGCTCGGCCGAAGACGGAAGAACACTGTCTGGCATGCTGTAAGGCGGGCAGACGATGGTACATGGCCCGCGCGCCCTCCGCAGGCCGTCAGAGTGCTCGGCAGGCGTCTCGCGTGGGTCTCACAGGTGATCTCCGCGGGATCCCGCAGAGATAACTCGCCGCTCTCCGCGCCGGGGTTCACTTCGCGGCCCAGCGCAGACCAGGTCGGATGGGACTCGCGATCTTGCGGGACTGCGTCATCGCGGCGCAAGTGGCGCAACTACACAGACACCGTCTCCCTCCAAGCGGCAACATGCGCTTCGATCGGCAGTTCTCTTCGCAATGCGCCGCGGAACTCCTCGAGTGCGATCGGCTCTCCGTGCACGAGGAAGACCTTCCTCGGCGATGCCCTGCGCAGCCAGTCGACGAGTCCAGGTTGGTCAGCGTGCGATGAGAAGCCGCCGACCGTCCAGATCCTGGCCCTGACGGCTACATCCTCGCCGAAGATGCGTACGGACTTCGCTCCGTCGACGAGCAGCCGCCCGAGCGTTCCCACGGCTTGGTACCCGACGAAGACCACGCCAGCCTTCTCGTTCCACAGGTTGTGGCGAAGGTGATGGACGATGCGCCCCCCATTGCACATCCCACTCCCGGCGATGATCACGCTTCCCCCAGGTTGCGTATTGATTCTCTTCGACTCATCGACTGTCTGGACATAGTCAAGAGGCGGGAATTCGAACGGGTTGGGGCGTGTGGAGAACACCCGGCGCCCGTCGTCGTCGAAGTAGTCGGGGAAGCGTTCGAAGATGCGCGTGGTGGAGGTGGCAAGCGGACTGTCGACGTAGATCGCACAGTGCGGCAAGCGTTTCGCCTTCCAGAAGAGGAAGAGCTCGTACAGAACCTCCTGCGTGCGTTCGAGCGCAAACGAGGGAACCAACAGGTTTCCACCTTGCGGGATGACGGCTCGGATGGCCTCATCCAGCTCGGCGACGGACTCCTCGAGGGTCCGGTGCTGACGGTTTCCGTAGGTCGACTCGACGAGCACGATGTCGGCGTGAGGAGGAGTGCTCGGATCCCGCACGATGGGACGGTGCTTGTTTCCGAGATCGCCGCTGAAGAGGAGGTTGCCGTTCGCGGTACGGAGCTCGATGCATGCGGACCCCAGGATGTGCCCGGCGTCGTGGAAGACGCACGCAACGTCGCCCTTGAGGGTCGTCGCGCGTCCGTAGCCGTCTACTGGGCGAAGGAGTTCCACGCACCGGAGGACGTCGTCCATGTTGTAGAGAGGGAGAACGCTGGGCTCCCCGCGCCGTCGTGCCTTCCGCGTCCGATACGCGGCTTCTTCCGCCTGAAGGTGTGCGGAGTCGGCCAACATGAGCCGCGCGATCTCTGCGGTCGGCCGCGTACACATGATGCGCCCGGAGAATCCCTCCTGGGCAAGCCGCGGTAGGAGCCCGGCGTGGTCAAGATGGGCGTGCGACAATAGCACCGTATCGATGCTCTTCGCGTCGAACGGAAACGGTGCCCGGTTGTTCGTGTCTTGCTCGTGGGTGCCCTGGAAGAAGCCGCAATCGAGAAGGAGGCGCAACCCTCCGACCTCAATCAGATGGCAAGACCCCGTGACTGTGCCCGCCGCGCCGCAGAATGTGATCTTCATCTGTCCTCCGGAATTCCCGCGCCGCATCCTAGATCGCTGCGGCGACAGCCGCAAGCCTACCCTAGCAGGGGAGCTCCACTCGTCGCCCCCCCGTGCGGGACCGGATCGCGGCAACCGCAGATGAAGCCTGAGCCGCCTTCTGTGCGGCGGAGAGCATCTCGAAGACCTCTCGCCCGTGGGGCGACAGGGAAGTCTGCAGCGCTCGGACAGCATGAGCTCTCAGCCGTGCCGCCTCGGCGTTGGACCGAGTCCGGCAAACGCCGCACGCAGCGGGACTTCCTCCTCTAGGGGGACCCCTCGGCGCTGCGCTCCTCGACCAGCCGTACAAGCTCTCGTAGAGGACGTTCGTCGAGAGACGAGAGCGTGAGATCGGCGTCCGGGAATCCAAGATAGCACGTGACCCTGTTTGGAACAGCAATGCAGAATAGGCCGGCGGCCTTCGCCGCGCGGACTCCGTGCGCCGAGTCCTCGAACGCAATCGCCTCCGCTGGACAGACGCCGAGCTGGCGGAGTGCCTCCAGATAGAGATCGGGAGACGGTTTCGTGCTCTTCACGTCCTCGGCGCAGACCACCGCGTCAAAGCGATCTCGCAGTCCAAACCGGGACAGATGTCCCTCGACCCACATCCTGTCAGAGCTCGATGCGACAGATAACTTCAGCCTCAATCGTTCAGCTTCATCCAGAATGGCGCTGACCCCCGGAAGCAGAACCTCCTCCGCCAGGAGTTGGTCCTCGCGCGCCTGACGTCGGATGCGAAGAGCCTCACGATCCACGTCTCGTCCAAGATGACGCTCGAGGAGATCGTACGCCGCAGGAGGATCAGCGGCGCTGCCGAGAAAGCCGGCCCATTCAGCCCCGGAAACGGTCAGGCCGGCTTCGCGATAGATCTCTTCCCACGACAGGCGGAGCGGGGTCTCGGTGTCGAGGATTAGCCCATCGAAGTCGAGCACGAGCGCGCGAATCAGGTTCGCCTCCCCTGGGACATGCAGCCTCCCCGTGGCTTTCCTTGGCAACAGGGCAGAGGCGCACGCGAGGGGTCTCTCCGGATGCCGAAAACAGACAGGGCGGGGCTTGGCTGCCGCCAAGCCTCCGCCCTGTATCTCATCTTGTCGAGAAACCGCACCGCCCCACCTGTTCCGTGAGTCCTGAGGCGTACCCGCGGTCTCACCCCGACCTGTTACAAGATCCCGCGCAGACTTACGGCTGCGGCGTGGATGTCGTCGGAGCCACAGGAGCAGGCGTCGCCGGAGGGGTCGCGGGCGTCGTCACCGGAGGGGTCGTCGGCGTCGTCGCTGGAGGGGTCGCGGGCGTGGTCGTCGGGGTCGTCGCCGGAGGGGTCGCGGGCGTCGTCGCCGGCTTCGTGACCGGAGTGGTCGCGGGCGTTGTTGCAGGCGTCGTCGCCGGTGTCGTTGCTGGCTTTGTGGCTGGCGTCGTCGCCGGAGTGGTCGCCGGCGTTGTTGCAGGCTTCGTGGTCGACGGCGTTGTGGTGGTCGTCGCAGGCTTCGTGGTCGTCGTCGCCTTCTTCTCACCGCAGCCGGCCAATCCAAGGACCAGCCCGACGCTGACCAATACGCAGATCGCGGTAACAATCAGAACTCGGCGCTTCATAGCTCTTGTCTCCTTGCCTCGACTCTGTTCAGCCCGCGAGGACGAGGCTCCCCCACCGGGCTCCGGCCCATTGGTCTTCGATCGGGCCACGTATCAGACTACCGTTCGTGCGAGCCGTGTCAAGTCATGAGGACTGTCCGCCCGCGCGGTCAATTGTACCCGAGGAGAACCGGAAAGTGGACACGCTGCGGCGGGACACGCGAGAACATGTCGTACGGAAGAAGCGCCACGGTCCGATGCGGCCCTCTGCGGCAACCCGTGCCGAAGCGGGTGCGGTAGAATAGCCGTCGGGTAGGAGGTGGTTCTCGTGGGGGGACTTCGTGCAGGCTTGGCGTGGCTGACGATCGTTGCGTCCGCCTCCCTGGCCGCTCCTGCCCAGTCGATTACCTGCGAGGGCGCGGACGGCCCGTATCGCTTGCCGGAGACCGTTTCCTGCTCTCAAGCGGTCGCGCCGCAGAACGCGGCGCGCCTGTTCATGGAGACCACGCTTGACGCAAACCCTTCCCTCACGGCAAACGGCCTCGCTGCGATCCTTGAAGAGGAGGCTTCGAAGACGTGCATCCAGATCCCTGACAAGGGGACGCTCGGGATGCTTCACGGAGTCGGCCGCTGGGGATGCGAGAACGGGTACTCGTACCGCAATCTCTGCGATGGCTTCTACCTTCGCAAAGAGACCGAGGCGGACTTCGGCTACGCCATCGTGCACGACATAGTGGTTTCGTCGTCCGGATGGAATGTCCTTGCGGTGGATAGCGACTTTCGGACTCTCACCCGGGCCGCCACGGGCGACACCCGGATCTCGGTCATCCTGTCACTGAAGCCGAGTCCCCAGATCAGCGCTCCAGACGGCTACGCCGATAGCCTGCGCCTGCAGACCGCCGGCCAAGCCAAAGCGATCATGCGCGAGATCATCGCCTACTGCACAACGTACAAGGACGAGCGGTGCCTTGCGCTGCGAGCGTTGGCGACGCAGCTCACTCAGCCCGCGAGCCCCCCCGTCGGGGCCGCGCCAGCTTCTCTCTCCGTCACCGTGGCCGCAGACAAGCATCTTGCCGCTACCGTGCCGTTGGGGCTGTCGACGAACCAGGTCTTGCTCATGGTCGTAACGGGCGTCGTCACGGACGATCGGGGCCAACCGGTCGCCAACGCAGAGGTTCGAGTCGCGGGAATGTCCGTCAGCGCGCCTACCGCAGCGGACGGATCCTACCGCGTGTCGCTCTTTGGCACGGGAACTACCCTCGTCGCGCGGCGCGTGAACATCATCGTGGAGCGCGGTGCAGTCGACGTGGCCCTCAAGACGGCCGGCGATGGGTATCCCCTAGTGGGAATCGCGGCGGATGGAACCTCGCGACTCGTCTTTAGCGTGACCAGTCACGGGATTCGCCCCGAGAGTGTGACCGTGGTCCCTCCGGCGCTCGGGTCCTTCGAACGTGCGGCGTCCGCTTCGCCCCTTGTGTTCGACAAAGAGGGCAACGGAACGATCATCTACGCCCCGCCAAGCATCCTTCCGGACGAGACGCTCACGACGAGCCTCACCATAGGAACGGGAGCCGGCGCGCGAACTGTCGCCGCGGCGCCGGTGTCCATTGATGTCCGCTACGCGGACCTCGATGGCATGGCTCAAACGACCACCGTGTGGATCAAGGTCTGCCGGCCCCCCGTGCTTCTCGTGCAGTCTTTCCTGGGCGGACCCGCGTCGTGGACGCCGTTCGCGGACTTCGCTCGCGCCAGGCGCCTGGACTGCCAGACCGTGGGGGAGGGCGCCACGTGGGGGTTGGGCAACGGATCCCTCGCCGATTGGGCCAAGGAGCTCGCCCGCAGCGTCTCTGAGGCGAAGGCATCCTATGGGGCGAGCGGCATCAAGATCTCGGCTGTGGATATCATCGCACACAGCTCCAGCGGCCTCGTTGCGCGAAGCCTCCTCGAGGGAACTGCCCCGCGCCAGGACGTGCGCAGACTAGTCCTGGTGGGAACACCGAATCACGGCATTGCGTGGCTCGACCAGGAAGTCGGCGCCGTCGCGTCTCGGTGGCTGGCCGCGCATCCCACCGCAGCGGCGGAATTGCGCGAAGGCTCCCCCTTCTTGCGACAGCTCGCCGCTCCCGGCGCCGGAGACCGCTCGGTGGACTACATCAACGTTGTCGGCAGAAGGGCGCCCTCTCTCTCCGCTTCTCAGCAGGGCTCGTCGACTGTTCAGGACGACGGTATCGTCAGCGCGGCATCGTCGCACTTGGATGGCGTCCCCGAAATCCGGCTTGACGGAGTGGTTCATGCGCCCGGCCTGCCGATCGGAGGGACGGGGCTCACGGAGTCTCCCGCCGTCTGGCTGAAACTCGTCGATCTCGTTGTGGGCGAAGTGCCACACGCCGAGCTGGACGCGCTGCGGATCGAATTGCGGCGGGGAAAGCTGGTCGGAAGCAGCAATGATCCCCAGACCGCGCCCTGGGCGCCGGTGTCAAGATTCCCCGTCCTTCTGCGGAATGGCATGGGCCTTCGCACCGGCGACAGAGGATACGCAGCGATCGCGATTGCGCAGGCCGGGGAGACGTGGGGAACGATCAACCTTGATGCGAAGACGGAGGTTGTCCTCCTCGCGAGCTCTCCTAGCCTCATTCGCATGGAAGTGGTTTCCGGACGAGCCCGTTTCCGCGCCAGCGGGGCCGACGCCGGGGACTTCGAGGTCGTGCTCGACGCGTCGCCGAGAGGCACGCTGTGGTACACCGCGCAGCCCGAGATCCGGACGGTCGCTGTGAAGGGCGACTACGTCGCGTCGCGAGAAGAAACAAGTTCGGTCATCGCTCTGGGCGGGACGGTGATTGCAGAGTACTCAAAGGGAACAGGCTTCCTGCCCCCCCGACTCGTCGAGGCGGGCACGGGGGTTCGGATTCGCGCCAATGGGGCCATCGAAGACGAGACTCTTCCGGCACGCGGATGGTGGACGTCCGGGGTCTGGCGCGAGGCGCTGCCGTTCCTCCGATTCCCCACCTGGGTGATGATCCTCATGCTCCTCGGCCTCGCCGGCGCGGCGTTCTACCACCTGCGTGTGCGATCGCGCCGCGACAAGGAAGCTCGGCAGGACCCGTGATCCTAGCTCGGACGTCTGCCCGCGCACCCCGTGCGACATCGGTCACGTGCACGCACCGGGCATGCGGCGTTGTCCGGTCGCACGGCCCGTGGCAGGATACAGCGAACCAGCAGCAGGGCCGCTTTCCAGGTTAGTTCTGGATCGGCGTCGGGCACAACCGCTCGACATGACCTATTGAGGGAGAAACTGGCGGAAAGCGGCCCTTTCCAAGAGATCAGGGCCGTCTTGTTTTCCGAATCCATCGCTCGTAACAACGGTTCGACTCTGAGGATGTGTCTCCGTTCGCCTCTCCTTCGAAGAAGAGCGCGGCCGTCAGGCAGCGCGCTTCCCGGTGACCGACTCGATCGAAAGCCACCAGACGCGAGGGGTCGCCAGATCCTCGGACGTGAAGCTCCATGCCGCCGTCGATCTCGTTTGCTGCCGCATGAGGCATCTCAGGGCGCGAGCTTTGTCGTCGGGATCCAGGATCTCGTGCAGCGTGCCGTAGCCGATCAAGCTTTCGTAGGAGAGCCCCCAGGCACAGGCTGTGGACGCCGAACGCAAGGTCGCGTGGCCTTCGACTTCGAAGCACACCCGGGGGTTCCGCGCGATGAAGTCGAGTTTCCGACCTGAAGGTGCGGTGTGCAGGCAGAGAGCACCCTTCTCCTGATCGTAGCCGTAGGAAAGAGGTACGATGTACGGCTCGTCTCCTGCTGCGAACGCGATTCGAAGAACCCGCTCTCGCAGGAGGATAGTGTCGATCTCGTCTTGACTCGTGATCTCTCGTTCCGGCCGTCGCATGCTTGGATTGTACGGCGACGGAGCCGCGCGGACGGATGGTTTCGGGGGCGGGGTGGGCAGGCCGAGGAACTTGAGGCACACTGACGTGTACATACATGTTGGAGCAGCGGGTGTGCCCTCGTGGGAGGAACCGAGGAGGAGGTAGCCATGCGTATGCAGCGTATTCAGTCCCGGTGTCTGTTCAGCCTCTGGGCATTCGTCGTCTTCGCAATCGTCGCGACGATCGGCGTGGATGGCCTGGCGAGCACGATCAATGTGCCTCGCGACTACAACACGCTCAAGGAAGCTCTTCAGGAGGCGAACTCGGGGGACGTCATCACGATCTCTCGCGGCACGCTTCGCGAATCGATCAGCGTCCGCAACATACGCAACGTCACGGTCCGAGGCGAGCGCAAGACCCAGCCCGCCGAGATCATTGGCCGTTTCGAAGAGAAGCCGGTGCTTGAGCTCATCAACTGCCGGGATCTCGTGTTCGAGAACCTCGACGTACAGAGCGGCTCGGTCGGAGTCCAGCTCGTAGGCTCCCAGAAGATCACCTTCCGACAGTGCATCGTTCAGCAAAACCACACGACGGGGGTCGTTGGCAACGACTCGGCGAGCACGGGGACCACAAGCTTCACCCTGGAAGGCTGCGTCATTCGCGACAACTTCGGGTGGGGCGTCGAGCGGATTGGCGATCCCAACAGGATTCAGGACACGCAGATCACCCTCGTGGAGACGGAGATCTCCGGCAACGCGCTCGGCGGATTCCACATCCAAGCCGCGGTAGCCACCGCTTCCTCCAGCACGTTCGCCAGGAACCACGGCTACGGAATCTTCGTGGACGGTAAGGCGGACGTCACCTTCGACGACGGGGAAGTCCCGACGCAGGTCACCACCAACACGTTGGGCGGCATTCTGGTAGAGAACGCTTCCCTGACGCTTCGCGGTGCGGCTAACGTGCAAGGGAACAGCGGACCGGGCATCCGGGCGGAGACAGCGCAACTGACGCTCGACGGCACCCATGTGAGCGGTCACACGGAGCCCGGCGTGCTCTACGTGGCCTCGCAAGGCAGCGTGCTTCGCAGTTTGATCCAGGACAACGCCGGCGTCGGCCTGCGAGTCGACGAGCAGAGCGTCGTCACCGTGTCGGGGAGCACGATTGCCCGTCAGGGAGGAAACGGGATTGAAGTTGTCAATGGCTCTACGCTGACCGTGAACGAGGAGTCGATCCTCACGGAGAACAAGGCGGCCGGGCTGTTCGTCGATGCGACGACGGCCACTGTGCAGAACGCAACGGCCTCGAAGAACTCGGTCGCCGGGATTCGCCTCATCAACGGAGCGCAAGTGAACGGCCAAAGCGCGTCGGTCGTGGACAACCTGCTCGATGGGATTCAGGTCGACGCAGCAACCCTGACCTGGACGGGCGGACTTGTCTCCCGAAACGTTCAGTACGGAATCCTCGTGACGAACAGAGGAACGGCTACCGTCGGGAACGCCGCCGTCGTGTCGCAGAACGGTGCCGATGGAATTCACATCGACCAAGCGACGTCCATCGTTCAGAACGCCCAGGTGACAGCGAATCTTCGCGACGGCGTAAGCATTGCCACGGACTCCACCTCGGGGCAGCCGGCCACGTCGACGGCAACGCTCTCGGGCGCGCTCGTAACGGACAACGTGCGCCACGGCGTCTACGCCGGCCCGGCAACCACCGTGATGATCCAACAGGCGTCGAAAATCCAGAAGAACGGAGCCAACGGCGTCCTCGTCGAGAGCGCTGCCGGGACCATCGACGCGAGCGAATTGCGCGAGAACGTGCAGAATGGCGCATCGGCGATCGCAGAGTCGACGCTCACCGTGCGCAACGCATCCAGTTTCGTCGGCAACCAGATGAACGGCGTGTACGCGAGCGCGAGCTTCCTTGACATGTCGGGGAGCACGGCGCAGGGAAACAAGCAGAACGGCGTGTTCTTGTCGGAGGCCGAAGGCAAGCTTGCGACCTGCACCCTCGTCGACCAGACGGAGAGCGGGCTACGAATGGACAAGAGCTCGGCCGTTGCGACCGGTCTTGAGCTGGCGCGCAACCGGCTCCAGGGCATCTACGAGACTGGATCTAGACTCGATGTCTCGGACAGCTCGTCGCACGACAACCTTCAGAACGGCGTCCTCCTCGAGAACGCGCTCATCGACATGCTCCGCTGCACGGTTTCGGCGAACGGCGTGTACGGTATCTTCGCCGACAAGAACTCGAGCGCAACGGTCACCGATTCCACGGTGTCCGCCCATCCGAATCACGGAGTCCGCCTCTACACCAGCTCCGGCGACTTCCTCCGCTCTACGATTACCGGCAATGCCGTCCACGGCATCTCGGCGGAGGTCTCTGCCGTCGTCATGGTGGACTCCCACGTGACGGGGAACCGGGCGCGAGGTATCGACCTCGTGAACTCGACGGCGGATCTCGCTACGACCGAGATCGCGCAGAACACGGACGTCGGGCTGTCGGCCGTTGACTCCACTGCGTCCGTTGTCTCGTGCACGTTCTCCGGCCAGGGCGCTGAGGGCGTAGTGCTGAGAAACGCCGCAGCGGGGTTCGAGACGACGGAGATCGCTGGCAGCGCGCGTGACGGGTTCCTCGCGACGAACGCCGTCGCCGCGGTGCGCGGCGGGTCTATCCACGACAACTCATCCAACGGAATCTCGCTCACGAAGTCGTCGATCGACGCCTCGAACCTGACGGTCTCGAAGAACGGCGCGAATGGACTCCTCGCCAACGGATCGGGAGCCAAGTTCCTCGACTCGAAGATCGAGTCGAACCGAGCCCACGGCATGTCGCTGTCCTTCACTCAGGTCTCCTTCGAGGGAGGCTCGATCGTCAACAATGCTTTGTCAGGCGCTGCCGGAACCGAACGCTCGCGCGTCACGCTCGTCTCGACGTCCGTGAGCGGTCACAAGAACGCAGGAATCGACCTCGCGGACTCGTCGGCTGACATCCGCGGGACGACGATCACGCGCAACGACAAGGGCGGAATCGCGGCCGTGAACTCCGTGCTCCGCGTCGTGGATGCATCCAGCGTGTCGTTGAACTCGCAGAGCGGCGTGTCGATGACGAACAGCTTCGCCGAGATTAAGGGAAGCACGCTCGACAAGAACGCCGTGCATGGAATCGTGGCGGCCACGTCAACCGTCTTGGTCGCAAGCTCCACCGTGAGCGGTCACGCATCGGACGGCTTCAACCTGACGGACTCCAAGGCGGACCTCGAGATCACGCGGGTTGAAGGCAACAAGGACCGCGGCATCTTCGCGGCGGAGAACTCCGAAGTCAAAGTGACGGCCAGCACGATTCAGGGCAACCAGGGCGAAGGCGTCGCGCTGGATGCGAGCGCACTGGATGCTACGGGCTCGGAGATCCGCAACAACGGGTCCGTCGGCGTCCTCGCGCGGAGCGGCAAGGTCACGATCGACGAGTCAACGATCGCCGACCATCCCGGAGACGGCATCGCCCTCTCCGGATCGGGCGCGGAGATCCGCGACTCGGAGATCACAGCCAACAACGGGTACGGTTTGTCGGGCACGGATGGAGCCACAGCGGCTCTGTCGTCATGCACGGTCTCCGGAAACAGCTCCGGCGGAGTGCACCTCGAAGATGCTGCGGTGGATCTGATTGCCTCGAACGTCACCGGAAATGGGGACGTCGGAATCGACGGCATCCGCGCGATCGTCAATCTGTCCAACGCCAGCCGGGTCTCGGATCACGGTGAGAATGGTATCCAGCTTGTGGGCGGGTCAGCGAAGCTCACCGACTCAACGATCGCGGAGAACGGAGACAACGCCGTCTCGTTGGACGGCGCGAAACTGACGGCGCAGGGGTGCACGTTCACCGACAACGGCCAGAACGCCATTGCGGCCCGGTCGAGTTCTGCTACCGCAGCGACTTCCTTGTTGACGGACAACGGCGCATCGGGCGTTTCAGCGATGGAGCGTTCTCGCGTGACGCTGATCGGAAGCACCATCAGCGGTCACCCGAAGGACGCGATCGTCGTCAGCTCAAGCTCGGTCGACGTTCAGGACTGTGAGATCCAAGAGAACGATAAGAGCGCGATCCGCGCCGACGGCGGAACCGTCACCGTCGCGGGGTCGACCATCACCCGCCAGGGAGCGGCCGCGCTGTCGTTTCAGGACTCGCGGGCCGAAGTGCGCAGCACGCTGATCACGTCGAACAACGGCCCTGCGCTGGAGGCCGAGTTGTCGACCGTTTCGTTCCGCGATACGACGATCACCAACCATCCGACCGATGCGCTCGTTCTGGACCGCTCGTCGCTCGAGCTGTCGGAAAGCTCGGTCACCGGGAACCAGGGGATCGGCGTGCGAGCGCTTGACTCCCAGGCAACGGTCGCGGCCAGTTCGGTCGCCGAAAACAAGAGCTACGCGCTCGACTTCACCAACAGCTCGGGCGTCGTGTCGCAGGGGTCAGTCCTGCGAGCGAACGGCGGCATCGCAATCCACACGCTGAATGCCACCGTGACAGTTATGGATTCGAGCATCACCGAGCACCCGGCAACGGCTATCCTGCTTGACAATTCGCCAGCGTCGATCTCGCAGAGCACGATCCGTTCGAACGCGGGATGGGGCATCGAGGCAATCAACCAGACGGCTCTGATGACGTCCGGAGCGCACATCACCGAGAACGCACTGGGCGGGCTGTCGCTGACGCGTTCCGTCGCGGCGCTCCTGGATCAAACGGTCATTGACCTGAACCTGTCGTTCGGCGTACAGGCAATCTCCCGTTCGGCTCTGCTCATGGTCGGGTCGACCATCGCGCAGAACGCCGCAACCGGCTTGGCGCTTGACGCGTCGTCCGCGTCGGTGCGCCAGTCGACGATCTCCGGCAATGCCGGACACGGCATCGGCCTCTGGGATGCATCTGTGCTCTCGCTGACGCTGTCGACGGTGAAACAGAACCAGGTGGACGGTGTGCACCTCGAGTCGTCCATCGGGTCGATCCGGTCGAACACGATTACGCTGAACGTCGGATTTGGCATCTACGCGGACGCGAGTTCGCTTGCCGCGGGGTACGAGAATACGATCACGGGGAACGGCACCGACCTGTCGAGCGACGAACTGCTCGACCTGGTCGAGCCACGCTAGGTCAAAGAAGAACAAGGGCGGAGGCAATCCTTGAGAAGGACCCTCCGCCTTTCTCTTCTTCCTCAGGGGAGAAGGGCGATAATCGCGAGGCCTGCCTCGCGGCACGCCACGTAGGCGTGATTGCCGTCCACGGCCACGCGAAGCGCTTCGCCGGGTGTCGCGATCTGCGCCAGTCGCTTCGGGTCCCGAGGGTCCGAGATGTCATACGCGGAGAGCCCGCCCCCGCGTTCGGCAACGTAGACGACCGCCGAGCGAACTGCCAATCCAACGGCCTCGCCCGCCGTGCTGATGAAGCCGATCTCTATCGGCGTCGTGGGCGTCGATACGTCGACGATTCGTACCCCACGGTAGCCGGCAGCAACAAGCGCCTTCCCGTTCGCCACGACAACGTCGTTCGCCTCGCCCTGAAGACTGAGGCGCGACACCGAAGCCGCCGAGGCGGGCGTCGCCAGGCTGACGATCTCCAGACCGGCATCGCCTGCCGCGACGTACGCGAACGTCCCGTCGATCCAGACGGCCTGGGCAAACCCGCTCGTCTCAACGCTCTTCACGAGCGTCGGACTGCTGGGCTTGCTCACATCAACAAGCTGAAGACCGCCCCGCTGGTCGGCGACTACGGCAAGCTGGCCACGCAGCGCGACCGCTTGCGCCGAGCCGGGCGTGTCGATTCGCCCAAGCTCCACCGGCCGCAGGGGATCGGAGACATTCAGGATCGTGAGACCGTCGCCTCGGTTGGCCACGTAGGCCGTGCTGCCGCTCACGGTTACGGACTGCGCGTATCCGCGCGTGGAGTTGGACCCCACCTCAACGGGGTGAGCTGGGTCGGAGACATCGACGATGAGAAGGCCCTTCGTTCCGACGACGAGATAGGCGAGGTTGCCGCTCGCCCGCACATCGAGCGAGTAGCCCTGGGGATTGAGGCGTCCCAGGAGTTCCAGCGCGAGCGTCGTGTCCAGACGGAGCGTGTAGGCGCCGATGCTCCCCGTCGCCGAGACCTGCACATAGTACGAGCCTTCGTTCGGCGCAACCCAGTCGATCGAGAGAGGGGACCCTCCGGCGTTGGCCGAACGATCGACAAGAAGCACTCCGTCGGCGCCGAAGAGCGCAGCGCGAAGCAGGACGCCATTTCCCGGGGTCAACGTAAGGTGGTACTCGCCGTTCTGCTTCGCGCTGAAGCGGAACCAGTCCTCGTCTTCAGCAACCTCGATCTGCCCGGAGATGATGGAGCCCTCCACTCCGAGATCCGCGGCCGCTGCCGCGCTGCCGCCGAAGTCGTCGCCGTACCCCGCTTGCGCGACACGCACCTCGTAGCCGAGGACCCCATCTCCGCCCGCACCGTGGAGTTCGAGGAACCGGGTGCCGACGCCCGGCGCCGACCACTCGATTTCGGCCACGTCGCTCCCGGCGGAGGCCGTCGCGAGTTCGCGAATCCCGTCTTCCGCAAGCAGGCGCACGGAGACGCTTCCCGCTCCGCTCGTTCGCGTCACGTCGATCACGTAGGCGTACCCACGCTCGGCCTGGAACAGAAAGACGTCCCGGTCGGACGCCTGCTCGAGGAATCCGGCGCGCGCCGCCCCGCCGACTGCAACGGGCGTGGCCGACAAAGGGTCGTTGCCGTGGTCGTCGACCTGCATCATCGCAATCGAGATCGCGTAGCATCCTATACCGGTTGTGGCCTGCGAGTGTCGCACCATGCCAAAGTAGACGCCGTCGCGCGGCGTCGTCCACTCGAGTTGCGATCCGCCTTCCACCCCCGAGTCATCGTCGACGAGCAGGATCGAGCGGCCGTCGGAATCGAAGAGGTACAGGAGGGTGTCCATCCCAGCACTCAGGTGCGAGGTGAGGAGACGGTACGTGCGGCCGGCGACGGCGCTGAACAGGAAGTAGTCCGCGTCTCCCGCCGCCTCGATGCATCCGGACAGAGGACCTCCTCCTACGACGAGCGGCATGGCCGCAAGGGGAGAGTCCCCGAAGTCGTCCGAGAGGGCGGACGCACTTCCGACCACAAGGGCGGCAAAGGCCACGATGAGACGGATCCACATTCTGCGCATGACTCCTCCTCCGGCAGATCTACCCCAAGCGTAGACGCACAGTTCCAAGCGGACAAGGTGGCTCGGACTGGGAGAACCAGCGATCCTTCAAGATGAGGAGGCGGAATGGAACTAGTACGCAAGCTTGTAGGAGCCAAGTCCTACCTCTCGCCGATGGGCCTTGGGGCGGCCGAACTCTGGTACCGCTGGCACAACGATATGGAATCCGGACTCCTCGCCGGCAGTCCTGGGCACCGCACGCCGGGATCGCTTGAGGAGTATCAGCAGACGATCGACGGCTACCTCAAGGCGAAGGACAGGGCGCACCCGTTTCTCATCGTCGACCTGGCGACGGATCGCCCGATCGGTTGGTGCGCCCTCTTTGTCGCCGACGCTGTCAATCGGCGTGCCTCCATGTCCATCCTCATCGGCGAGAAAGAGTACTGGAGTCAGGGGTACGGCCAGGACGCGGTGCGCGCCCTGCTCAACTACGGATTCCAGCTCCTGAACCTGAATGCGGTCGAACTCGTCGTGCACGAAGAGAACGAACGCGCCCGCCGCTGCTACGAGAAGCTGGGCTTCAAGGTCACGGGACGGAAGCGCCAGGCACGGCTGTTCGGCAGGCGCAAGCTCGACAACCTGACGATGGACCTCCTGGCCGAGGAGTTCGCCGTCTCCCCGCTCGACTCGCCGCCAAGCGCTGCTTGAGCAGCGGGCGCGCAGGCGCCGCGCGGAACCCAAGAAGAAGCGCCGGCCCGAAGGCCGGCGCTCATGTCGTCTGGAACGAAGAGTCGACTACGCCTTCTGCGACTTCGCCGCCTTCTCCGGCTTCTGCTCCCCAAACGGGCGTGCCGGTTTCTTGCTCCACCAGATGGAGACACCCACCGCGGCAAGCAGCGCGACGGCGATGATAATGCTCGCAGCGCTCATCTTGCTATAGGTGACCAAGACCGGCGCGGCAAGCAAGCTCACCATGTTGACGACCTTGATCATCGGGTTGAGCGCCGGGCCGGCCGTGTCCTTCAGCGGATCGCCGACCGTATCGCCTACGACGCTTGCCTTGTGACGCTCGGAGCCCTTGCCCGTGTTCGCCGCAAGGTCGCGCGGCTCATCCTCAATCGACTTCTTCGCGTTGTCCCACGCCCCGCCCGCGTTTGCCATGTACACGGCGAGGAGCTGGCCGCTCAGGATGACGCCGGCAAGGAAGCCGCCGAGCGCCTCTACCTGCAGGATAAGGCCGATCGCGATCGGCATGAGCACCGAGATGATGGCGAGCGGGATGAGCTCCTTCTGCGCCGCGCCCGTCGAGATGGCGACAACTCGTGCGTAGTCAGGCTTGACCTTGCCTTCCATCAGACCCGGGATGCGGAACTGGCGGCGAACTTCCTCGACGATGAGGCTCGCCGCGCGGCTCACGGCCTTGATGCACAGCGAGCTGAACAACCACGGCAAGGCGCCGCCGATCAGGAACCCGACGAACACGCGGAGATCCGAGATTCGAATCGCTTCAAGCTTCGGCAGACCGAGCTGCCCCTGCACACGACCGACGTCGGTGAAGAACGTCGCGAACAACGTGACGGCCGCGATGACGGCCGACGCGATGGCAACGCCTTTCGTGATCGCCTTCGTCGTGTTCCCGACTGCATCGAGATCGGCCATGATCTGGCGTGCCTTCTTCGTCTCGGCGTCGTCCAGACCGTGCCAGGCCATCTCTCCGATTCCGTTCGCGTTGTCCGAGATGGGGCCGAACGAGTCCATCGCCACGTTGTTGCCGGTCAGGCTCAGCATGCCGATGCCGACCATCGCGATCCCGTACATGACGTAGACTGGATTGGCCTCACCGCCGAAGATACCGAGGGCCGCGACGAAGCTCACGACGATCGCCAAGAGCGCCCATACGCTCGACTCCATGCCGACCGAGAGACCAGACAGGATCGTGGTCGCCGAGCCCGTCTTCGTCGAGTCGACGATCTCTTTCACGGGCTTGCGTCTCGTCGAGGTGAAGTACGACGTCAGCGGGTTGAAGGCAACAGCAAGAGCCACGCCGATCGTGGTGAGCATCGCCAGGCGCCAGTCGTTGGCGTAGAGGATGGCGATGAGGAACGAAGCACCAATCGTCACAACGCTCGACAGCTCGTACGAGCGGAACATCGCCTCTTCCGCGTCGCCGGCGCGAAGGAATTTGAGCGGGAACTTCGCCCACACCGGGACCATGAACGTGCCGAGCACCGTGCTGAGGACGCCCGTGGCGCGAATGACCAGCGGGAACACGATCCACTTCAGGGAGTGGGTCGGGTCCACTGCCATCAGGGCCAATCCGAGCATCAGTCCGGCGACCATCGTGACTTCGTAGCTCTCGAAGATGTCGGCGGCCATACCCGCGCAGTCGCCGACGTTGTCGCCCACGAGGTCGGCGACGACGGCCGCGTTGCGCGGGTCATCCTCGGGGATGTCCTTCTCGACCTTCCCAACGAGGTCGGCTCCTACGTCTGCGGCCTTCGTGAAGATCCCGCCGCCGATTCGCATGAACATCGCGAGCAGCGTGCCGCCGAAACCGAACCCGAGCAGGGCGTCGGGCGCCGCGGTTCCGAACACGATGAAGATGATCGTGCCGCCGAACAGCCCGAGGCCGTCGGTCAGCATGCCGGTGATCGTGCCGGCGTAGTAGGAAATCGACAGCGCTTCGTTGAAGCTGCGGCGAGCTGCTGCCGCCGTGCGGACGTTGGCCTGGATCGCCATGCGCATGCCGAGCTGTCCGACGAGGAGCGAGAAAGCCGCCCCCATGATGAACGCCAGCGTCCGGCCGATGGCCACGATGATGACGGCGTTCGTGCCGAACTCATTCACCGCCTCTTGGCTCGGTTTGACGATGTAGACGCTCAGGAACAGGACGACCGTCAAGATCCCGATCAGCGGCAAGATGCGCTTGAGCTGCTGATTCAGGTAGCTGTCCGCGCCGACGCGGATCGCGTTCCAGACCTCCTGCATCTTCGCCGTGCCCTTGTCCTTCTTCAGAACGACCTTTCGCAGGAAGAAGGCGTACACCAGAGCGAAGAGCGCCGTGAGCAGCACGCACAAGATCGCGACCTGCTCGAAGTTGTTGAGCCCGTGCTTCGCTAGTCCGAGTAAGTTCATGGGTCCTCTCACCGAAAACGTAGAGTCTTTCGGCCTCTCCTTGAATTCAGCCGCCGAACAGCCTGTGGTTTTAGTGGATGCGCCCCGCGAAGTCAAGGATGCGGAACGGCGTCGCTCGCAAGACGAGACCGACAGATCCGGCGAGCATCTCCCTTCGGCTGCGCCTGGACAGCGCCAAGGAACGGGGTCGCGCGCCGTGTGTCTGGAGATCCGCCGCGATGACGCCGGATCCTGGACTTGACATCTTGCGCTCCCAATGTACGATGCAGAGTACTTTGCTCGGCAAAGTTCTCGACGGGAGGGAATATGCATGACCTGAACCTTCGGAATCTTGAGTCCAAGACGTGGAGAGCGAATCAGCAGGACGGCTTGTTTGATATCTTCTTCGCCGTCCTCTTTCTCGGCATCGCGCTGTCGCAGGTCGCGGACGGTCTCTGGCATAGCGACGGCGCGTGTCTGGGCATCCTCGTCGGTGTGCAGTTTTGCGGCGCCGCCGGGCTCTGGTGGGCTCGGCGTCGGATCACACAGCCGCGCCTTGGCGTCGTGCGCTTCGCGGCGGAGCGCGTGCGCCGCATTCGAACCACCACCATCGTCCTCGCCGTCTGCGTTGCGGCGACGCTCGCGCTGGTTCTTCTGACCGCCCTCGGCGGCCGGACAGGAAACCCCTTTGCCGGCCCTGTCTCGCGCGTCACCGTGTCCGCCGTCGCCGCGGGACTGATCCTCATCCCGCTCGCGCTGATCGCCCTGTTCATGGAGTTCCCTCGTATTCTGGCCCACGGCGTCTTCTTCACCGCGGCGGAGTTCGCAGGAACCTGGCTAGAAGGGACCTCGCTGCGATTCCCGCGTGCTATCCCTTTCGGAGTCGCGGCGCTCTGTAGCGCCGTGATCGGTGCCGCTCTCCTCGTCCGCTTCCTCCGTACGACGCGTGTCCGCGCGGCGAGCAGCGAACCAGGGAGTCCCGATCATGCGTAGACCCACAGAACCTCAGAAGCTTGAGATCGACCGGGTCATCCACGAGCCGGCGCGTCTCATCCTCATGGCCCATCTCTACGTTGTCGAGAGCGCCGACGTGGTCTTCCTTATGCAGACGACGGACCTCACATGGGGAAACCTCTCGTCGCATCTCTCGAAACTGGAAGAGGCAGGCTACGTCGAGATCGTCAAGGACTTCGTGGATCGGAAGCCCCACACCATGGTCAAACTGAGCGCGGCCGGTCGCCGCGCCTTCGACGCGTATCGCCGGCAGATGAAGTCGCTGTTCGCAGACCTGCCGGACGGGAAAGGAGGGACAACGTGATGACGTGGATCATCGTTGGCGTGCTCATCGCGCTTGCTGGTCTTGCCGCTTTCGTGCTGAGCAGCTAGGGGGCGTCGAGGCGCCTTGCGGGCGCCCGCAGGCGCGCCTCACACCCGATGAACCTTGAGGAAGTTCGTCTTCCCTCCGCCGCCAAAGGGAATCCCGGCGCTTACCACGATCAGATCGCCGGCCGCCGCATGGCCGGAGTCGACGAGAGCGCGCGACACGACGTGCAGCATCTCGTCCGTCCCCTCGTACTGAGGCACGAGCACTGACGATACGCCCCACACGATGGCCAGTTGCCGTTTCACGCGTTCGTTCGGTGTGAGGGCGACGATCGGCAGGCGTGGTCTCTCGCGCGCAATCTGCCGCGCCGTATAGCCAGACCAGGTGGACGTAGCGATCAGCCTTGCGCCTACCTCGTCGGCAACGCGGACCGTCGCGTCGCTCACGGCGTCCGTAATGGGGTGGGCATGCTCGAGCGCTCCGAACCGCAGATCATCCATCCGGCAGGGCATCCCGTGCTCGGCGATCATCGCGATCTCGCGCATCATCGCCACGGCATCGCGCGGGTACTTGCCCACGGCCGTCTCGGCCGAAAGCATGACCGCGTCGGCGCCGTCGAGGATCGCGTTCGCCACGTCGCTCGCCTCGGCCCTCGTCGGCCGCGGATTCTCGACCATCGACTGCAACATCTGCGTCGCGATGATCACGGGAACGCCAAGCCGGTTGGCCTGGCGAACGATGCTCTTTTGGTGCATCGGCACTTCCTGCGGCGGCACGTCGACGCCGAGGTCGCCGCGAGCCACCATGACGCCGTCCGACTCGTGCAGGATCTCGTCCAGGTGATCGATCGCTTCCCGCTTCTCAATCTTCGCGATGATGCGCGTCTCGCGCCCATTCGGAAGCCCGTCGAGCAGCGCACGAAGCGCGCGCACGTCGGCCCCGGACCGTGTGAAGGACAAGGCGACGAAATCCGCCCCGCAGGCCACGGCGTGCGCAGCGTCGTCGCGATCCTTGTCCGTCATCGCTGCAAGGCTCTGTGCCGCGCCCGGCGCAGCGACGCCCTTGTGAGACGAGAGCCGGCCGCCCACCACGACCTCGATGTCCGCTTGCTCGCCCCGAACTTGGCGCACAACGGCCTCGATCGCTCCGTCGTCGAGGAGAAGCCTGCTACCGGCCCGCAGTGCACTCAGGACTTCCGGATGGGGAAAAGACAGGACGCCGTCGGTTCCCAGCGTGCGCTCTTCGTTCACGAGCGTCAAGCGCTGGCCCTGGCTGATGTCGATCGGTTGAGCCAGGACGCCAAGCCGAATCTTCGGCCCCTGCAGATCGGCAAGCACGGCAACGGTCACTCCCTCCGAGTCGGCTGCGCGCCGAATCTCGGCCATCGTCGCGCCGTGCTCGCTCTGCGTCCCGTGCGAGTAGTTGACCCGAACAGCACTCATGCCCTCCTGCAGGAGGGCACGCAACATGCCCGGGTCGCGCGACGCGGGACCGACCGTGCACACAATCTTCGTGCGCGTCTCAGAAGGCCTGGAGAGCATGGTCTGAGTCTACGCGTCCTAGCACGGGGATCAACCGACGCGCCTCGCCGTAACGAGGTCGCGAACATCGAGCGGTTCAGGCTTCGACGGATCTCGGGCCAGCGCGAGCGCGCC
>CAYUSW010000124.1:0-3198 GCA_964447445.1 uncultured Thermotogae bacterium | reverse complement strand
TCGACGAAGACGCGGCCCGCCGCGGTTCCCTCGAGCACGGCGAAGACGATGGGGACGCTGTGCCCGATGCCGGCGAACAGCGGCGCGGCAAGGGCAAACTCAGACGGTTTCAGCTCGATCATTGCATTCCTTTCGCGCCCGGGGGGACGCATCGCTGCTATGCCGCCAGGAGAACGCTGGCAGTTCGAGCGCTTTCCCTAGCGACTCGCTCACGCGCGGCGTGATTTGCACCTCTCCCTCGCCGCTCGATGATCTCGATCCCATGTCCGGTGCTGACCATTCTGCCACGCCACGGGCAGGAGAATGCCAGTATTCCGGGCATTCTCCCTAGCGACTCGCGCGCGGCGTGAGTCGCCATTCTCTCTAGCCGTCCGCTAAGCGGACGGCCGGACGCAGATGTAGGTCTGGACCGACTCCGGTCGCCAGAAGTCTTCGTGGATCTCGAACCCGACCTCGTGCAGGAGGGTGAGCCAGACGTCGGCGGCGAAGATGCCGAGGGTGTGCATGTCTTCGACGACACGCAGCACGCCCTTCTCGCGAATCAGGTAGATCATGAGTCCTTCGAAGGTGTCGTCGTCCGGATCCGGATCGTAGTTGTTCTCGATAAAGACGACCTCGACATCCTTTGGCGCGCCTTCCGCCTCGGCGGCAGCTAGGCTGCGCGTGACGTGGCTCTCGTTCTGCTCGAACGTCTCCTTCGTCTTGTCGGGCGAGACGATCATCACGCCGCCGGGCTCGAGGTGCCTGTAGGCAGCGCGGAACAGACGCGAAAGGTCGTCGCGCGACGTCATGTACGCGACGGCGTCATCGATCAGGATCGCGTCGAACCTGTCCGGAAGTGAGAACTCGCGCATGTCGCCCTGGACGAGTTCGATGTCGGGGTTGAGCTTCCGTGCGTTCGCCAGCATGTCGTTGGAGAGATCGAGCCCGGTGACCCGAAAGTGGCGCTTGAGGTTGTAGGCGTTCTTCCCGCCGCCGCATCCGAGGTTGAGGAGCGTCTTGACGTCGCGCTTCGCGTGCTTCTCGATCATCGCGACGACGTGGGCGCACCACTCGGCGTACTCGCCGTCGGGATCGCCCCACAGGGGCCAGAGCCAGGCGAGATCGCTGTACAGATGAGGTGTCCCGTAGTCGGTCATGCCGCTCCCCTCTCCGAGCGAGGACTCTCGCGACGAGCCAGATGCTTCTCGTAGTTCTCGACGAGGTAGTGCTTGCCCTTCTGAACGACAGCGTGTCCCTCTGCTTTGAGCCTCTCGGCTTGCCCTTCGCAGCCGCCCGGGTACTTCGGATTGACTTCGCCGCCGGCCTTGAGCGTCCTCCAGTACGGGGTGGCATCGACGCGGCCGTCGCGCTCCTCTTCGGCCGCCGCCTCGGCGGCAATGCGCGCGAAGATCCCGGTCGTGATCGGACAGGCGATTGTGGCACCATGGCGCGCGGCGAGGATCTCGCGCAGGTGGCCCATCGTCGTCAGCTTTCCCTTCGGGACGGCGCGCATCAACGCGTCGACTTCGCGCGGCGCCGGAATGACGACCGTACCCTCGCCCCAGCGAGAACTCATTCGTCCGTCCATCTCGACGACGTGCGGGAGATCCTTGTCGTCTCCCAGCTTCTCACGCCACGTCATCTTCTTCGCCATGTCACTCCGACGGCGGACCCGCCGACCTGCTCAGACGCTGCCGATAGGCTATCCACAGCTCTTCCCGCTCTGCTGTCGGGATCGTGTGCCAGCGCACGCCGCGGATCGCGCCCTCCAGTCCCGACAGCATGCTGCGGCACGGCGGATCGTCGGGACGCGCAGCCGCGAGTCGGCAGGCCGTGTCGACGCTGCCGAGGCCTACGAGCTCCGCGGCAGTCGAGATTCCCGCCTCGCGAAGACGTGCCGCAACCTCCACACCGATATTCGGCAACGACTCAAGTGCACCTTCGTCCACTCGTCTGACCATGGACCTCACCTCGCATCGGGTGACTCGACCTCTCAGAGGAGCCGCCCCAGGTTCTCCACATCTTCCATCTCTCGCGCGCACTCGTCGAGCCGGTCTGCGAATGCGGGCGGCAGGAGCGCCCGAGTCCCCGTCTCCCGTACGATCGTCGCCAGGTTGTTCCAGGCGAGGCGCCGCACGTCCTCGCGCGGGCGCCCGAGCTGCGCCGAGAGCAAGTGCTCGACCCATTCGAGGCGGCAAGGGATGGCGTCTGGGGGATCGGACCATCCATGGTCAGTCTCGACCAGGATGCGCTCCGGCGGAACCGCCGTGCGAAACACCGAACGCCGCGCAACCGCTGAGTGGACCGAGAAGTAGCAGCCGAGCGCCACGGCCTCGCGCGTCTCGGCTGCAGTGCCTGTCCACCAGTGAAGGATTGGACTCGCGATCGGCGTGCGCCGCAGCTCCTCGAGAACAAGTCCCGTCGCGGTGTACGAGTGGATGCTGACGATGCGCGGCATCTCCGCGACGACGCGCAGTGCATGTCGGAACACGCGGAGTTGCCCATCCATCGGCACCTTCGACCAGCGCAAGTCAAGGCCGACTTCGCCGACGACGGCCATCTTCTCGGCGAGCTCGCCGAACGCGTCAAGATCGAACGCGGCCTGCGCCTTCACGATCCGCGGGTGACAGCCGACTCCCCAGGCTATGAGAGGTTCGCGACGCCGACTTGCCGCCTGGGCCTCCTCGAGAGACAGGGTCATAGCGAGCACGGCGCCCGAACTCTCGAGTTCGTCCGGCGCGCGAGACGGATCGAAATGCGCGTGCGCATCGAGCGACAAGACCGGTCTTGCGTCCAAGGACTCCTCCCTGACCGGAAACAGCAGATCAGCCGCTACCGTAGCCACCTCCGCCGAACCGGTCAAACCATGCCATGCCTTCGAGGTTCCTTGCGGTCTACCGCGAGCGGAGTGCCTCCCCTAGTTGACGCCAAACTCAAACGCGTCTACGTTGGTCGCGAGGTGATCGCCATGAAGAGGGTTCTCGTCGCTTCGTTGCTGCTCGTGGCCTGCGTCGGACTCACCGCCACGGCTTTCCCTGGATACGCCTCGACCGTGTGGGGCACGGTCATCAGCGTTCCAGACGGTAACCACATCGTGATCGAGGTTGTCGGATCGACAGCCGGCGACTGGGTTGTGGGCTCGCAAGAGACAGTCCGGTATCTGGGCTCCTACGCGTCTCCCGGCAGCGATACGGCCTGCAGCATGGCCGCTCCGTC
>CAYUSW010000123.1:0-2998 GCA_964447445.1 uncultured Thermotogae bacterium | reverse complement strand
CGGCGGAGAGCGAGGCGACCGATGCGATCGCCGAGACGAAGGACAACGCCCGCGTCTTCGAGATGCTCGCGGAGGGCGAAGCGCAGGTCGCAGCGGGAACGGCCTGGCTGTGGGCGCGCGAAGAGGCGGCGGACGCGGTCGACATCCTGTTCGTCGACGAGGCCGGGCAGATCTCGCTCGCCAACACGATCGCCGTCTCGCAAGCGGCTCGGTCGGTCGTGTTGCTTGGCGATCCGCAGCAGCTCGAACAGCCGAAGCGCGGCAGCCATCCCGACGGAACCGACGTGAGCGCCCTCGAGCATCTGCTGGGCGAGCACCAGACCATGCCGCCCGATCGTGGCCTCTTCCTCGGGACGACGTGGCGCCTCCATCCGGCGATCTGCGCGTTCACGTCGGAGCTCTTCTACGAGAACCGGCTCCGGTCGCGCGAAGGTCTCGATCGGCAGGAGATCCTCGGCAGGACCGTGTTCGCCGGCGCCGGCCTGTGGTTCGTTCCGGTCGAGCATGAGGGGAATCCGAACGCATCGACCGAGGAGGCCGACATTGTCGCGGCGCTTGTCGCGAACCTGCTCGACGGCTCCACAGAGTGGCGCGATGAGAAGGGCATCGTTCGTCCTATTGAGTTGGAGGACATCCTCATCGTCGCCCCGTACAACGCGCACGTCGCGGCGCTGCTCGAACGCTTGCCCAGAGGGGCTCGCGCGGGGACGGTCGACAAGTTCCAGGGCCAGGAAGCGCCGATCGTCATCTACTCGCTGGCGACCTCGTCGCCTGACCTTGCGCCGCGAGGAATGGAGTTCCTCTACAGCCAAAGCCGCCTCAACGTGGCGACCTCGCGGGCGCGCTCGACGTGCATCCTCGTCGCCAACCCACGCCTGTTCGAGCCCGAGTGCCGCACGCCGCGGCAGATGAAGCTCGCGAATGCCTTCTGTCGATACTTGGAGATGGCCCAGACTGCTTCGGCACCCTGCTGACCCGCGCGACAGCGCTTTTTCATCCAGCAGTAGCTTCCAGCGGATTGCGGCATAACGGCACAGAGATCGCGGGACACGCACGAAACGCCTGTCAGTTCATCAGGCCCGTCTGCGAGGGGAACCAGCGCCAGCCGGAGCCCTCGGACGCAGTATCGGATTGCGCAAGGCGCAGATCGGGTCATGTCCCCGCGGGCACGGCGGGGACGGAACTTCCGACTGCGTCGGCTCTTGTTGCGTGGGCGGCTGCAGTGATGGGCAGATGCCTTCGGTAATGGGAGATCTCTGGAGGTTGATCGTGCGTATCCGATAGGATACACTTCGCTGCGTGATCGAGATTCGCCAGACTGACGAGTTCGAGTCTTGGTTTGAGAACCTGAGCGATCGCGAGGCACGGTTCCGCATCCTCGTTCGGATCCGTCGACTTTCGCTCGGCAACCGCGGCGACGTGCAGCCGATCGGCGAGGGTGTCTCCGAACTTCGTATCCCCTACGGCCCGGGCTATCGCATCTACTAGAGACAGCTGGGTGATACGGCCGTCGTGTTGCTCGCTGGGGGGGGCAAGTCGAGCCAGAAGCGGGACATTGAGCGAGCCAAAGAGCTCGCTCGGAGTCTGTGAGAGGAGGTCGGCCATGCAGAAGGCAAAGACGAACACGAGACTGTGGGATCCGGCACGATACCTCGAGAGCGCTGAAGACATCGTTGCGTACCTGGATGCCGCCCTCGAAGAGGATGACCCGGCGCTGCTCGCGGCCGCTCTGGGCGATGTTGCTCGGGCTAGAGGGATGACCGAAATCGCGCGCCAGACGGGGCTCGGACGCGAGAGCCTCTACAAGACGCTTTCGAAGGACGGCAACCCGGAGTTCGGGACGGTCCAGAAGGTAGTGCGCGCCCTTGGGCTCAAGCTTCGCGTGACTACGTAGCTCGTCCGGTTCGGGAATGCGCGAGATCGGGGGACACGTACCTTATCTCGGCGACAGGGGTCACATCTTCACTCAACAGGTTCCACCGCGCGAAGTCCGGGGGACAAGAGCCGCGAGTGCCGCGCGGGTTTGGTCATCCATTCCGGCGCTGGAATCCAGTGATTCCTACGACTGCGGCTGGCCGCCCGCGTCCCGCCCGGGTCTACGCAACCGTTAGGGGCTTGATGGTTTCAGTGCCGCCGCGGATTGTTGCTGTGGCATTCCACAGATCCGCTGTTTGCTGAGCATGGGGTGTCGGGTTGCGAGCCTTACGATGGGCCGAGCCCGAGAGTCACGGTTGGACGATCGCCAAACTAGCAAGTGGACGACCGCCTGAGTTACAATCAGCCGATGCCCACCCCTGATCTGTACCCGAGGCTCGCGGCGGCGCAGTTGCGTGAAGCGCTCGCAGACTCGCCGGTCGCACTGATCCACGGGCCGCGCCAGTGCGGCAAGACGACGCTGGCTCGTATGGTCTGCGATCCGTTGGGCTACCGGTACATCACCTTCGACGACGTCGTCGCTTGCGCTGCCGCCCAAGAGGACCCTGTCGGATTCGTCGCCGAGCTACCGGAGCGCGCCGTGCTCGACGAGGTCCAGCGAGCGCCGGCGTTGTTCTTGGCGATCAAGCGCGCTGTCGATCGCGATCGCACGCCAGGGAGATTCGTACTCACCGGCTCGACCAACGTGCTTCTCCTTCCCACGGTGGCCGACTCCCTCGCGGGGCGCATGGAGATCGTCCGCCTTCACCCGCTGGCACAGGTGGAGATCGCGCGAGGGAAGCCGGCTTTCCTGAACGCGCTCTTCGAGGGCGGTTTTCGCACGAGGCAGCGGGCACGTCTCGGCCGTGCGCTCGCAGACTGCATAGTCGCCGGTGGGTATCCCGCGGCGCTCGTGCGGCCGGCTGGTCCAAGACGCAGCCGCTGGTACCGTGACTACATCCGGGCCATCGTCGAGCGTGACGTGCGCGACCTCGCGCGCATTCAGCAGCTGGACGCGCTTCCGAGGCTTCTCGAACTTGCCGCGACGCAGACCGCTCGCCTCATCAATGTCTCCGAGCTTGCG
>CAYUSW010000122.1:0-2535 GCA_964447445.1 uncultured Thermotogae bacterium | reverse complement strand
GCGGTCGGCTGCGACGTCGAGATACGGCTCGTTCCGACTCCCCGCTCGACCGCGAGTCCCGGCACATGCCGTAGGCCCGCACCCTAGTGTGTTCCGTTTCACGGTAGCACCTGCAGTCTAGAGTCACATCGATGAAATGGTCGGACGGCGACCTGTTCCTCCTTCCTGCCACGGCAAGGCTCGAGTGAAAGAGGCTTCCCTCTGCAACAGCGCAGGCCAACCGCGGACCTCGATGGCCCTCTTGTGTGACTTGTGGGTGAGGTTCAGTTCTCCCCGCTTGCGCCCCTTCCATCGCCCCGCTACACTGCCGGCATCCGCGAGCGATCACCGCTCGCCGGCAATCGAAAGGAGGAGTGAAGACCATGAGAACTGCGAATGCTGACCTTGTCTTTGCTGCCTCCTGCCGAGCGCACTAGGGCCTCTCGGGCCCATCTTCCAACTCACTCAGGACTCGATCGAGTCTCCTTTGCGTTCCCAGGTGGCAGTCGTCCCGAAATCGGTTCTTGGTCACTCAAGATTCGTGGGAGGAAGCCATTTCAGAACGAGAAGAAGTGCGCAGTGCGGAGTTCGCAGTGCGTAGTACGCAGTACGAGTCTACCGAAGTGCGCAGTGCACAGTGCACGGTGCGCGGGACGCAAGGCACGGCGCGCAGTGAGCAGTTTGCGGCGCGCGGCTCGGAGTTGACAGGCAAGGCAGACAACAACGCAGACGAGTGGGAGGATCTCGCTCCGGAATCGGGCAAGCCGTCAACGGTCAGCGGCACCCGTGAGTGGAAGCGAGAGGGCAAACAGTCTCGCGACCAGCGACTTGGTGCGGACGATGCGCGCAGGCGCGTGGCGTCGGACGAGAACTACCAGGCGTCTCTACTCGGGACGCTCGTGGGCGCGGAGGAATTGACGGATCCGCTCCAGCAGTTCCTAGATGCTGGGTACATCACGGACGTCGTGAATCGGGTCAAGAGCGGGAAAGAGGCGACGGTCTTCTGCTGCCGCGCTCACCCGTCGACGGGCCGCGAGCTGGTTGCAGCGAAGGTCTACGCGATCGGCATCGCTGCGCACTACCGCATGAACAAGCTCTACGCCGACGGGCGCTTCCGGATGTACAAGCCGGACTCGCGCCAGGAACGCGCGATCAAGTCGGGGAAGCAACACGGCAAAGAGATGGTGTTCGACGACTGGGTGAGCCAGGAGTACGCGAACCTGTGCGCCTTTCACGCCGCGGGCGCGGACGTACCGGCTCCGATCGCGCAGTGCGGCTCGGGCATCTTGATGGAGTACGTCGGGGACGCCGCGCGCCCAGCGCCGACGCTCGTGGGCGCGACACTGTCAGCGTTGGAGGCTCAGCGCCTCTTCGATCAGGCGATGCGCAACATCCGGATCTTCCTGGCGAAGGATCGCGTCCACGGCGACCTCTCGCCGTACAACATGCTCCTCTGGAAAGACCGGCTCGTTGTCATCGACCTGCCGCAGGTCGTGCACGCACGCTGGAACGACGAGGCGTTCAACGTCCTCAAGCGTGACATCGAGAACATCCTCCAGTTCTTCAGTCGGCGGGGCGTGAAGGCGTCGGCGACGGAGTTGGCCATCGAGCTCTGGACGAAGTATCGACGAGAGGAGCTTGCCTGCGACTGCCGCAAGTGAGCTAGAGGTGTTGTTGCGTTTGACTGCATGTCCGTGGATTCGCACACTAGCTGCCAGGTAGGCTGGTGGCTGAGCTCGCCCTCTACGTGAGAGCCAGCGGCCCGGGCGGACCGCGCGGGACAGTGGCCTGCAGTCCGCTGAGAAGGAGGTTGGCGTGACGGGGAAGTGGTGGCGCATTGCACGTGTCGTAGGCTTGTTGGCGTTCACGGGCGGACTCATCTTGTCGGGGTGCTCGTATCAAGACATCCCGGCGTTTCTGTCGAGCTGCACGCTGTCGAACACGGCGCCTCTCGTGCCTTCGGCCCCCACGGGGTCGTCGACGGGCGATGCGGGGACGGCCTATCAGTTCTCGACGGCAACGACGGATCCGGAGAGCGACACGATCAACTACGAGTTCGATTGGGACGATGGATCGGCCTACGGCTCCTCGGGCTTCCTGGCCTGCGGCGCAATGGCGACGGTTGCACACACGTACGCAGCCGATGGGGCGTATGACATCCGCGTGCGCGCCACCGACATCCAAGGTGCTGCCTCTGGTTGGTCGCCGTCGCACGCGATCGTGATCGGCTCCGGCGGAGGTTCAGGCACGGACGAAGACTCGATCCTCTGGCAGTACGTCATCAGCGACCTGGCGAACGTTCCGCTCGAATCCTCGCACCCAGCGATTGCCTCGGACGGCACGATCTACGTCACGGCGAGCGGCACGACGGGAACGTGGACGAGCCGCCTGATCGCCCTCCGGCCGAATGGCACAGAGAAGTGGCGTGTCGATTCGAACTGCGGGTGGATGGGGAACCCGCAAGTCGGGCCTGATGGGACGATCTACGTCGCCCTCTGCGGCAAGATGCTGACGGCGTTCTCGCCGAGCGGCACGAAGAAGTGGGACTTCGACGCG
>CAYUSW010000121.1:0-4925 GCA_964447445.1 uncultured Thermotogae bacterium | reverse complement strand
GCTCTCGACGCGGCCGGCACGGCATACGTCGGGACCGAGAGCGGCATCGCCATCGTAAAGCGCGCAAGCGCTACCGCAGCGAGCGTCGCACTCAGTGCGCGCGTGGTATCGCTCGCCGTGGACGCGTCGGGCGCTGTCATCTACGCGCTCACCGCCGCAACGCTCTATGGTGTGTCGACATCGAGTCAGACCGTCATCTGCTCGGCCGGCGCCTTCGGAGGCGATGCGACCGCCCTTGCGCTGGGGCCCACGGGTATCTACGTCGGGACATCCTCGGGCCGGGTCGTTGCCTTCTCCCCCTGCACGTCGTACGGGGCACTCGGGGCAGCAATGCTGCGGAGCTGGAACGTCGACTTGTCGTCTGCGGGCGGTGCCGTCTCCTCGCTCGCGGTCTACCCCGAGACCACGGCCGATCCTGTGTACGTGGCCCTGTGCGAGAATGGTGGAGGACGCATCGTCGCTCTGGCATTGGCTGGCGGGACGTTGTGGACGACCTCAGGAACAGCTCTCGGCTGCGTGAGTGCGGAACTCTCGGTAGACCGAACCCGGGGGCGCGTGGCACTCTCCGAAGTGGGGGGAACGATCCGAGTTCTGAGCGACCGCGGGGAGGCGCTTCGCGTCGAGACCGCGCTCGCCGGCTTGGGCAAGTCGATTCGATCGAGGGTTGTGACGGACTCTTACGTGAGCGAGTCGGACGGCGTGTCGCGACTCGCTGAGTTGTTCTATGCAGGAACAAGCGACGGGAACCTCTACGTCGTGGAGTCGGTGCGCGGAGGGTGTCCGTAGCCCGCACCGGAGGAAGGGCCCAACAACGGAGGCGAAGGAGGAAGGAACGGGCATGGCCAGGAGAGCAGTGCTGGTGGGCGTGGTATTGGTGTTGGGTCTCTCCGTGGGAGCGGCGCTCTTGGGTGCGGGTAACCTCGCAGAACTCTCCATTCGGGAGATCGTTCTGGATCCACCGTCTCTTGTCACGCGAGGCACGCAGCTCAATGTTGTGGCCCACGTGGCGAACACGGGGACGCGCACGGCAGAGCACTTCGAGACCGGGCTCTATGTCCGTCCGCAGCAGGAAGGAGCCCCGTGGGTCCGCCTGCCCGGAGTCATTGAGACCCCGTATCTGGCTCCGGCGGAGGGGTGGGAGCTGGAGCTCGCCTTCTCGATTGAGACCATGGACTGGCAGCCGGCTACGTACGAGATCCGCGCCGTCGTCGATGTCGGAAACACGATTCAGGAGTCGGACGAATTCAACAACGAGTTCATCGTGGTGATGACGCTGGTGGAGTCGCCCGCCGGCCTGCCTGATCTGCAGCCAGTCTCGATCGACTTCACGCCAACCGACCCGAGCGACGAGACGGCACCGTGGACTGTGTCGGTCACGGTGATCAACACGGGAGACGAGGCTGCCGGACCGTTCCGCGTGACCATGCTGCGCAATGGGCTGGCGTTCGCCACCGTCCCACAGTTCGGGCTCCCGAAGTCCGGGGAGCTGACGGTCAACGGAACGCTATGCGGGGATGAAGCCTCGCTGGCAGGAGGCGTGTCCGGGGCCCTCGGATGCGACGGAGGCTTGGCTTCGGGTGTCTACGAGATCCGCGCCCTCGTGGACAGCGGCGAGGAGGTCGCAGAGCGCGACGAGCGGAACAACTCACTCGTCGGCAGCATGTCCGTCCAGGCGCTTGAACTCCGCCCGAAGAGCCTGTCATTCGACCGTTCGCCGATCCGGCTGAACGAGGACGTCACACTCAAGGCCGCCATTGTCAACACAGGGCGCGGCAGCGCCGAGTCCGTCCAGGTGGCATTCTACGTCAACGGGAAGCAGCTCGACATCCAGAGCGTAGGTCCCATCAGCTATCTCGGCGAAGTGCAGGCCGAGACGGTGTTCAATGCCGCGCGTCTCGGGTTCATCGACGCCCCCGAGACCTATGAGGTTCACGTCGACGTCGACCCGCACGATCTCCTGCACGAGACAGACGAGGACAACAACACGCTCGTCCGGTCGATGTCCATTCTCGAACCGCTGGCTCAACTTCCCGAGCTGATGCCCCGCAGCCTCGGGCTCTTCCCCGCTTCACCCGTGGAGCTCGGGCGAGCGGGCGAGCTGACGGTGACGTCGACCGTCCTGAACTCGGGTCGATCCACGGCCTCGGACTTCGACGTTCGCTTCTACTTCCGTTCGAAGGGAGCGGCGCGATGGATTCCGTTCCCGTGTGTGGATGAGACGCAGTGTCTATCGGCCTCGCTCCCCGCCGGCGCATCCCGGCCGTTCGTTGGATCCTTGTCTACGATGGGTCTCACGCCCGGAGTCTACGAGATCCGCGTCACGGTAGATCCGGAGGCACGCATTACGGAGCTCGACGAGCGGAACAACGAACTCATCACCGGCGTGACACTTCAGGCGGCGCAGCTACCCGATCTGCTCGCCTGCGGCCCTGTAGCCAGCGAGCCGTCGTATGCCGTGAGGCGAGGTCGCAGCGTGACGTTGTCGGTGTGCGTCACGAATGAGGGAGATGTCGCGGCCGGCCCATTCAGTGTGCGGTTCTCGCACTGCCCTGCGCCGGAGGCGCCGAACACCCAGGTGACGCCGTGCGACTCGCCGGGAGGCTACAACTCTCACGGCCTCTATCCATCCGTCGTTCTTGTCCCGGGCCTCGCACCGGGCGAGCAGCTGACTCTCGCCACACGTCTGGAGACCGAGGAACTCGATCCGGGCGCGTACTACCTGAACGTGGAGCTGGATGCCGACCCAGGCTCCTTCTCTGGCGTCGTCAAGGAAGCGAACGAGGTGAACAACCTCGCTCAGGGTGGGCTCTTCGTCATCGGACCCGACCTTGCGGTCGTGGACGTTCAGATGACGCCGCCCGCCGCGGAAGGCGAGCCGACGCAGATCGCCGCGATTGTCTCGAACCTCGGCCAAGAGGCAGCGGGGCAGTTCGACGTCAGCTTCTACGTCGCGCCGATCCCGACCGACGCAGCGACCACCATCGCGTGTGACGGAAGCTCCCAGTGCACGGCCACGCTCGTCACTCGCGTGCTCGTGCCCGGGCTGTCGGTGGATGGCTTCGAGAGAGTCGTCTGCAACCTGGACACCACGCCTCTCGCCCCCGGCAACTACGTGCTGCGCGCCGTGGCGAGCCTCGTCGATGCGCCAGGCATGGTTCCCGAGCACGCCGTCTTGAACAACGTGCTCGAGATCCCGTTCACGGTCGGCGGCGGTGGCACCGTGCCTGGAGGGCCAGTCGATCTAGGCGTGCAGCAGGTTCACGTGTTTCCCAGCATCTTGTCGCCGGGAGAGCAGGGCACGGCGTGGGTGCTCGTCACCAACTTCGGCACCACGACCGTGGAAGACTTCGACGTCGCGTTCACATTCACAGATTCCGATGGGAACACGTTGAACGTCATCGAGCACTACACTGGCGCCCTCGAACCCGGAGAGACAGACCTCCGAGTCGATGTCCGGTTCAGCACAGGCCCGTTCAGCCTCGGCACCGTGACGCTGACGGCGACGCTTGACCCCGGGAACCTCCTCGCGGACACCCATCGCGCCAACAACGCGGGGACGAGAACGTTTAGGGTGCGCTAGTCGGGAAGCCCCGATGGGCCGCCTCGCGCGGCTCATCGGGGCTTGTCTTTTCTCCCGAGCGTAGTCTGGCCCCCCATGCCGGCATGGTCTAGAGGGGGTCCTGTTCCCTGCGAGTCGGGGAGTTCGTCTGCGGCACACCCACGAACGAAGAGGCAGACGCTGAGCGACGCATCCATCTGCCGCCCCGGTGGTGCGGGCAACGTACCCGTCCTCGGGTGCATTCCAGGACTTGGCCGCACCGCCCGGCGCGAGCTAGACTAGCCTGCACAAACGAGAAGGGAGTCGGTCATATCGGGCGTTGGCTGATGTCCGGAACGACGAAAAGCGCGGGGAGGAATCGTGGGGCTAGCACTCAAGGTCGTCGTGGGAATGGGGCTGCTCGTTGCCCTCGCTGCGGGCATCACGGCTTTCGTGGACGAGGATCGGGCGGTGCGTCGAGTCGCAGCACTCGAGGACCTCTTGTCTCCAGTGTCGGAGGGGGAGGCGGCATCACAGAGCCGCTTCTATGCCGTTCCTCTTCCCGGGACTCCCCTTGTCGTGATCCTACGCCCAATCCCGCGCGAGGAGTACTTCTCGTACCAGGTCAAAGCCATCGCCTACGAGATGATCGAGCAAGAGATGCTTGCCGCAGCCATCGTCCTCCCCGACGTGGATGCCGGGCACGTGGCTCAGTTCCCTGACTCGCTTCTCGCCTTCCTGCAGCGAGAAGTCAACGGCCTCTCCGGGTACAACGTCTTCGCAACGCCCTAGGCGAGCCGCACCCAAGGAGAGCATCGCTCCCTGCCCTCAAGGAGTCTGGGCCATGACCGCGCGGATCATGGGGTTGCCCTCTCGGGTGGGCTCGAGGCTCGTCGGCCCCGGCCAGGCGTAGCTTCGGTCGTTCGCTGACGTGGTGTCAAGGCCGACCCACGGGAAGTTGTCCCCGTCCGTCTGGGCATACCCGATGAGGAAGTCCGCGGCAGGGAACAGAGCCAGCGCCGAGAGGTCGACGCCGAGCCACCCGCTCGAGGCCGCCGTGACAAGGACAGGCGGGGCCAGCGGCTCCCCGTCGGCTGTCATGACGCTCACGGCGATCGGAGCCGGCGCGCCGCGTAGACCGGTCACATAGACTCGCGCCGCGAGAAGACGCGCACCTCCAGTCGGCGGCGTGAACCGCACCGCGTATCCTGCCCCCGCCATCGCGAACCCTCGGCTGTCCTCCGCCTCTCCGTCGTCGTAGGCCAGCACGATCGTCGGATCCGCATCCGCAGTCTGCGGGCTTCCTAGGGCGATCCGAATCATCGCCGAGGCGCCATGCGGCAGAAGTGCCGTCCAGTCTGGCAGGCTGTAGCTTCGGTCCGTCCAG